>JBFJVB010000070.1:0-15700 GCA_041624435.1 Oceanococcus sp.
GGCCACCGCCTGGTCGATCACTGGCAGCAAGCCCGAAGGCGCACAGTTGCCTGCCGCGGGCGTGGTGATGCAGCCCTTGTAGGTGATCAGATTGGCGTGCGGCGCGACGCCGGAGATCCGCCGAGCGAAATCGATGGTCGGCGCGCTGAGGCTGGCGTCCAGCACATTGCCCGCCGCGGTCGAGGCGGTGTGGCTGCCATGACCGTTGTCGTCATGCGGCGTGGTGCCGGTAAAATCCCAGACCCCGATCAGTTTGTCATTGCAGAACGGTGCGCCGGTGACCGGGTCGCACTGGCCGAAATAGCGGGGCTGACCGGTAATCGGGTCGGTGCGCGGATTGACGTGTACATAACCGTCCACCGGCCCAACCTCGGCGAAGGCCGGGTGATCGAAATTGACCCCGGTATCGATCACGCCGATGACAATGCCTTCGCCCAGAGTGCCGACCCCGTCCAGGGTGCCGCTGCCATCATGAATATGATCCGCCTCGATCCAGGCCGGACCGTTGTCGGTTTCAAGCTGCATTGGCACGTTGGCGCTGACCCGCCGCACCCCGTTCAGAGCGGCGACCTGCCTGGCCTCGTCCAGACTCATGCGCGCTACAAAGCCGCTGCTGGCGTAACGCAAGCGGTGCAGCACCTGCAGCGGGCGACCCAGGCGTGCCTCGGCCGCCGCAATCAGCGCCGCATGCTCGGCGGCCAGAAAACTCAGATAGGCCGCACTGGCCTGTGAGTCCGAATCCAGCCGCGGCTCGCCGCGGGCGAATGCAGCGGTGGCTGCCAGGCCATCGATGCCGCCGTCATACAGGGCCAGGGGCGGTGCCTGGTGATGCACGATAAAAATCTGTCCATCACCGCGTCCGGCGCCGGCAACCACGCCGGAGCCGGCGTCCCACCGTGCCATCTGGGCCTGGCCGCTACCTGCGACAACCAGCAGCAGGGCAAAAATCAATGGGCGCCAGACGCTACCGGCGCTTTCCATTCTAGACATTATTCATTCCTTGATTCAGGTGTGTGACCTGCCACGTGAAGTCATTCGCCGGCGGGTAATCAGCGCCAAGGCGGGCGTTGGCAAGTCGGTATGGAGTGAACGGGAACCCAGCCTATAAGCTGGTATAAGCTGGCCGAATGCCAGCACCGGCTGATTCTGGCCCCCGATCTTGTGAGCGTATTATGAGCGCCTCGCCGCAAGAACACGAGCCGGAGGCCCGTTGTGGGTCCGCTTGGCAGAGGAAAATCGACGGCGGCGCACCTGTTCAGGCCAAGCTGCGCCCGACGCAGGCACGCTAACCGGCGCGCCGTATCCCGCCTTACTGCGCGTCCTGACCCCAGGCCGTAACCTGCGGATTGACACGGGAACCGATTATTCGGCGCGCGCCTGGCCGTCGCCAAAACCCGCCCGCAGCACGCCCTGAGCCAGCAGGCGCCGCACCACCTCGCCGTCATGCCCGGGCAGCAGATGCACTTCGGGATGTTGGCGGGCGAGCCCGTTCAGGGTCTGAAACTGATTGATCACCTGCTCCCGATCTTCCTTGATCAGCGCGGTCATGAACAGCGGCCGCTCGCGCACCGCCTCGATGTTGCGGTACTGCCAGCTAACGTCACCGAGCAACAGCAGTTCGCTGCCATCGGCCTGCTGCACGTAGATGATCTGGCTTCCCGGGGTGTGTCCGGGCGCCTTGATCAGAACCACGCCAGGCGCCACGGCGTGCAGATTCTGGTAGTCCAGCGGGCGATAGTCGGCGAATACGCCATCCGGCAGACTCAGCGGTCGCATGCGGTCTTGGTGCGCCAGTTGTTCGGCGGTCAGCAGGGTCCGGGGCAGCAGTTCCGCCAGGCGTGGATGGGCAAGCAAGCCGCCAATGTGGTCGAAATGCTCGTGCGTAATCAGGATCAAGCTGGCCTGATCCATGGCGCGATACAGTCGTTCCAGAGCTGCGGAATCCAGGTGCCTGACCATCGCGCCTGGCATCCCTTCGGTATTGCTCATCGCGGTGTCGACGATGATGCTGCGGTCGGGAAATTGCAGCCGGTAGCTGTAGACCGGAATCGGCGTCCCCTGCCAGGGCTCGCCGGCCATGACCATGGCTTGCGCAAAAACCAGTTCGGCAATCTGCTCGACCTCGACCCGCTGGGGCCTGGCGCCGGGCAGGCTCTGCGCGGCGCCGCGCACGGCCTCCAGATCAAGCAGGTAGGGCGCACCGCCCGGTGAGGGGCTGTGCATCACCAGCGGGTAATAGCCAAGCCCGGCCACCACAGCCAGCAGCAACAGAACAGTCAGCAAGCGTTTCATCAAGGTCTACTTTTTCGGCCCAGGGCAGGCGGCAGCCTGCGCCGCACCACCGCAGGATAAACCACGAGCGAATCGGTGCGGAGTAAGTTCAGGGCCGGACACCGGCAGCATCGGGCGATTTCGCGCTGTGCGCAGCGCGATTCAAGCGTGCGCCTGGGCGGCCCTGCGGGCGAGTTCATCCGGCGCTACATCCTCGATGTGCGTGGACAACCACCAGGTGACGCCGTTGCTGTCCCGGACTCCGGCGCTACGATCCCCGTAAAACTGGTCGCTCGGCGCGTGGACTGATTCGGCCCCCAGTTCCAGCGCCCGTGCGTACGCGGCGTCAACATCGGGCAGGTACACGTACACCGAGCCCGGCAGCGGCGTCCATTCGCCGCGCGCTTGGCCGGCCATGATCATCGATCCATCCACCATGAGTTCGGCGTGACCGATCGCCCCATCGGGACCTTCGACCAGATCGCGCACGCTGGCGGACAACACCGTCTGGCAAAATGCCACCAGAGACCGGCAATCCGCCACGATCAGATAGGGCGTCACACTCTGAAAGCCTTCCGGGCGGTACGGCACGCTCATGCTGCTCTCCTTAGAGAATGGGGAACACAGACTTTGACTCGCAGCGCCCCCGGATTCAAGCTCAAACCGGCACGGCGCCGCGGCGTACACTGTCCGGCAAGGCCGCATGGCCTTCGAGGCCCGCAAACACATCATTGAGGTTGTGCATGAAAATCCGGATTTCCACCCTGCTGGTCGCCAGCAGCATCAGCCTGTGTTGTACCCCGGCCCTGGCCGGCTTCAAGGACTGGATGAAATCGGCCACCGACCTGCTCGGCAAGTCGCCACAAGCCAGCCAGGCGCTGACTCAGACCGATCTGATCGCCGGCATCCGCGAGGCCCTGGCGCAGGGTACCCGTAATGCCATCCTGAGCCTGGGCCAGACCGACGGTTTTCTGGGCAATGCCCTGGTGCGGATTCCTCTGCCGCCGCCGATGGATGCCCTGGAGCCCAAGCTGCGCAAGTTCGGCCTGAGCGGCCCGCTCGACGAGTTCGCCCTCAGCATCAATCGGGCCGCCGAACAGGCCGTGCCCGAGGCCGCCGACATTTTTGCCGGCGCCATCCAGGCCATGACGATCGAAGATGCACGCAGCATCGTGCAAGGCGACGATGATGCCGCCACGCGTTTCTTCGAACGCACCACCAGCGCCGCGCTGACTGAACGAATTACCCCGCTGGTCGCGCAGGCCACCACCACGGCGGGTGTCACCAACGCCTACAAATCCGTGGTTCGACAGGCCGGCCCCCTGGCCGGCATGATTGGATCGAGCGGCGCCGACCTCGATGGCTACGTAACGGACAAGGCCTTGCAAGCCCTGTTTACCACCATCGCGGCCGAGGAACGTCAGATCCGGCAGAACCCGGCAGCCCGGACCACGGACCTGCTGCAGCGCGTGTTCGGCGCAGGCAAGGCGCCGTAAGAACCTCAGGTGCCTTTCGTGGCGGTGCAAGCTTTCGTTTGCACGGATGTAGGCTGCACCTGCTCAACCACATCGAAGCGAAACCAGACCCTGTAAAGCCGATGCTCTGCAAGGAAAAGCCAGCCGTTCTGACGCCAGCAGCCAATTGAGTTATCTTGCAGCGATGTCACGAAATGACAACGACAAGCGGTCTGACAGGCTATTGCTGGACTGGATTGAGTCCCGCATGGCCAGCCTGTCCAGGCCGATGATCCTGGGCATCTGCGGCTCCCAGGGCTCTGGCAAATCCACCCTGGCCCGGCACCTGTCGACCGCCTTCCAGGCTGCGGGCCGGCGCGTGGCCGTGCTGTCGCTGGATGATCTGTACCTGAACCGGCAGGCGCGCCAAAAGCTGAGCCGGGAGATTCATCCCCTGCTGGCCACGCGTGGCGTTCCCGGCACCCATGATGTGAATCTGGGCTGCAAGCTGCTGGATTCATTGCAAGGACTGGCGCCTGGCGAAACCCTGAAGCTGCCCCGCTTCGACAAGGCCAACGATGAACCGCACCCGCCATCCCAATGGACGAAGCTGCGCGGACCGGTGGATCTGATCCTGTTCGAGGGCTGGTGCGTGGGCCTGCGGGCCCAGCCGCCTGCGGCGCTGGCAGATCCGGTGAACAGCCTGGAGCGTGAGGAGGATACCGACGGGCGCTGGCGGCATTGGGTCAACCAGCGCCTGGAGCAGGATTATCCGGCCCTGTTTGGCCGCCTGGATGCCCTGCTGTATCTGCAGATTCCGAATTTCGCGGTGGTCCAGCGCTGGCGAGAGCAGCAGGAAGCCGAAACCGCCGCGGCAGCCGGTCCGGGGGCGGCCCGGGTCATGGATGCGCCCGCCTTGCGGCGATTCATTGCGCATTATGAACGCCTCAGTCGGCATGCGATGCACAGCCTGCCCGCCCAGGCCGACGTGCTGCGGACTCTGGACGCACAGCATCGGGTCCTGGCGCAGGTGTTTCACGCATGAGCGCCGTGATTTTCAGCGACCTCGATGGCACCTTGCTCGATCATGACGACTACAGCCACAGCGCCGCCGCGGCCAGCCTGGCCTGGCTGAAGGCCCGACAGATCGACGTGATCCTCAACACCAGCAAAACCGTTGCCGAAACCCGCCACTGGCATCACAAGCTCGAGCTGGGGGCCCCCTACGTGGTGGAAAACGGGGCTGCGGCATACCGTGCCGACGGCAGCCTGCTTCAGGCCTGGGGCATGCCGCGTCCTCGACTGCTGGATCTGGCACAGACTTTGCGGACAAAATCGGCCTATGACTTTATGGGTTTTTCCGATGTCGATGTGGCGCAGATCCGGGCCTGGACCGGACTCAATGCCCAGGATGCGGCGGCCGCCAGCAGGCGTGACTGGTCCGAACCGATCAAATGGCAGGACACTCCGGCCCGACGCCACCGTTTTGCCGAAGAACTGGCGGCCTGCGGGCTGCAACTGCTGCGCGGAGGCCGCTTCTGGCACATCCAGGGCCCCCACGACAAAGGCCTGGCCCTGCGCGAGCTGGCGCAGGCGCAGACCGGCGCCAAGACCCTGATCGCCCTGGGTGACGGGGGCAATGATGTCGCCATGCTGAAAGCAGCCGATATCGCGGTGTGCGTGCGTTCGGCCCATCACGATTACCCTGACATTGGCACTCACCCCTGCGCCTATCACACCCAGGCGTATGGTCCCGCCGGCTGGGCGGAAGCCATCACCGAACTGAGACACCAAGGACATCTACCCGCATGAGCGATTTCTATCAGGGCGGCATCATCACCACGCTGCACAATCTCGTCGATCGTCCGGTCGCCGAACTGGAGCGGGAACTGTGCCAGTTCAGCAGCAAGCGGCCGCTCAGCCTGATCCTGCCCTGCCTGTATTCAGAGCTGGAAGGACCGGCCATGGGGCCGATTCTGGACGTCCTCAAGGAACTGCCCTATCTGCATCAGATCATCATCGGTCTGGATCGGGCCGACGAAACGCAGTACACGGCCGCACGCAAGTTCTTTGCGCAACTGCCTCAGCGTCATCGCGTGCTATGGAATGACGGACCGCGGATGCAGGCCCTGCATCAGCGCCTGCTGGCGGAGAATCTGGCGCCCAAGGAATTGGGCAAGGGCTGCAATGTCTGGTATTGCATGGGCTATCAGCTGGCCACCGGGGTCGGCGGAGCGATGGCCCTGCACGATTGCGACATCCTGACCTACGAGCGCAGCCTGCCTGCGCGGCTGTTCTACCCGGTCGCCCACCCCGGCTTCAATTACCAGTTCTGCAAGGGTTATTACTCGCGCGTGGCCCATGGCACGCTCAACGGCCGGGTGTTTCGCCTGCTGGTCACCCCGCTGTTGCGCACGCTCAAAACCGTGTTCGGCCCGCAGGATTATCTGGAATTCATGGACAGTTTTCGCTATGCCCTGGCGGGCGAATTTTCCATGCGCTGCGAGGTGATCAGCGACTTGCGTATCCCCAGCGACTGGGGCCTGGAAATCGGCGTGCTGTCGGAGATGTACCGGAACTATTCCACCAACCGGCTATGCCAGGTGGATATTGCCGACATCTACGATCACAAGCACCAGCCCCTGTCTCCGGAAGATGCCAATCAGGGTTTGTCGAAAATGTCGGTCGATATCATCAAGGCCCTGTACCGCAAGCTGGCGACGACCGGCGTGGTCTTCACCAGTGAGCATTTCCGCTCGATCAAGGCCACCTATTTCCGCATTGCCCTGGACTTCATTGAAACCTACGCCAATGACGCCACCATGAATGGCCTGAAAGTGGACATTCACGCCGAAGAAAAAGCCGTGGAAATGTTTGCCGAAAACATTGTCGGGGCAGGCAATCACTTTCTGGCCAATCCCATGGAAACGCCCTTCATCCCCTGCTGGAACCGGGTGGTGAGCGCGATGGACGATGTGCTGCCGCGTTTATGGCAGGCGGTGGAAGACGACGCGGCGCAGTACGCCCCATGAGAACGCCCGCCGAACTGTTGACCCGCCTGACGGCGCACCTGGAATTCCTCTATCCCCAGGCCGCCTGCGCCGACCTGGCCCAGGCTCTGATGCAGCACATGCGTCTGAGCGAGGACACGCCGATGCCCGCCCAGTTTCACAATCACTGGGACGCGGGCGACATCTGGATGATCAGCTATGGCGACAGCGTCCGGCGCGAGGGAGAACCCGGTTTGCGCGGCCTGCGCCGTTTCCTTGACACCCACCTGGGCAGCAGCATCAACGGCGTCCATGTGCTGCCGTTCTTTCCCTACACCTCGGATGATGGTTTTGCGGTCAGCGATTATCTGGCCGTGCGCCCGGACCTGGGTTCCTGGGATGATCTGCGCGAGCTGGCGCAGGATCGACGCCTGATGGTGGACGTGGTGATCAATCATTGTTCCAGCGAGCACCCCTGGTTCGCCCAGTTCTGCCAGGACCAGAAGCCCGGCTGTGACTACTTCGTGGTGATGGATCCTGGCGCCGATCTGCGTCAGGTGGTGCGCCCGCGCACCAGTTCCCTGCTGCGCCCGACCCCGACCCCCAGCGGCGTCAAGCACGTCTGGTGCACTTTCAGCCACGACCAGGTGGATCTGAACTTTGCCAATCCGCAGATGTTGCTGGAACTGGCCCGCATCGTGCGGCACTACCTGGACCAGGGCGCGCGCGTGTTTCGTCTGGACGCGGTGGCCTTTCTCTGGAAAGCAGAGGCCAGCCCGTCATTGAACCTGCCACAGACCCACGAAATCGTGCGCCTGCTGCGGACCCTGATCGAGCACGCCGATCCGCAGGCGGTCATCATCACCGAGACCAATATCCCCAACCGGGAGAACCTGTCGTATTTCGGCAATGCCAATGAAGCGCATGTGGTGTACAACTTTTCCCTGCCGCCTCTGACCCTGCATGCCCTGTGGAGCGGCAGCTGCCGTTACCTGAAACGCTGGCTGATGAGCATGCCGCCCGCCCAGGACGGCACCACCTACCTGAACTTTCTCGCCTCGCACGATGGCATCGGCCTGCGCCCGGCCGAGGGACTGCTCAGCGAGGACGAGATTCTGCAGATGATCGCCACCGCCGAGCGCTTTGGCGGCCAGGTCTCCTGGCGGGCACTGGAGCACGGCGAACGCAAACCCTATGAGATCAACATCGCCCTGTTCGATGCGCTGCAGGGCACCACCGCCGGTCCCGATACGCAGGGCCTGGCACGGTTCATCTGTGCCCATGCCATCATGCTGGCACTGGAGGGCATTCCGGCTTTCTACATCCACAGCCTGCTGGGCACCCGCAACGACACCGCCGGCATGGCCCTGACCGGGCAGGCGCGATCGATCAATCGGCATCAATGGGACGCACAGGCCCTGGACACCCTGCTGGACCAGCCCGAGGCCATCCACACCCAGGTGCTCGGGGCGCTGCGACACCTGATCGATCTGCGCAAGTTACAGCCCGCCTTTCACCCCAATGCCACCCAGTTCACCCTGCATCTGAACGATGAAGTCTTTGCCTTCTGGCGCCAGAGCCAGAATCGGCGCCAGAGCATTTTCGTGCTGAACAACATCAGCCAGCACACCCAGCATCTGGCCCTGACCCAGCTCAATCTGGTCGCCACCGACAGCTGGCAGGACCTCATTTCCGGCCAGGCCTTCGACAGCCTGACCGACACCATTGAACTGCGGCCCTACCAGAGCATGTGGATCAGCAATGTCGCCCCCCGTCCGGCCTGAGGATCGGGAGGCACAGATGGCACTATTCGTCCCGTCGCCGGGCGACTATTCGCTATGTCTGGCAAAGCGCATCGGCGCCGGATTGACCGCATCATCCATCACCAAGGCATCGATCTGACCGGCGAAATTCGCCTCAAAGCGAATCCGCAGAATCTCAAAACCTGGCTCGGTGCTCACGCTGAAACTGTCGAAACGATGATGGACCAGACGACGCTGAAAGCTGCCCATGCGCAGAGTCAGGCCATCCGCGGCAGCGACCACCGCAAATGTTCCCCATGCCGGGTGTGAGAATTGCCCCGCATAGGCTGGCCAGGGGCGCGTGGCCGGCGCGGCGGGATCATCCGGCGCCAGCGGCGGCGAGACATTTTCTGCAACGCGCTCGAGCCAGAAACGGTGCCCGGGTTCACGCGGGATGGCCAGCGCCCAATCGAGCATATCCAGCGCCAGGGCCTGGTTGAACTCGGTCCCGATCAGATTGCTCATCACGGCCACGGCCAGCTTGGGCTGCGGAAGAACTGCAAAATACGCGGTAAAACCCAGTGCCCCGCCCGCATGATAGAAAATCGCTTCGCCCCGATAACGGGCCACGAAGACGCCTAAGCCGTAGCCGGAGGGCCCGCTGAAAAACCGTCGGTCATGCCCCCACGGCACCTGAACCCGGGTGGCCCGGCGGATGACGCGAGTCGGAATCAGCGGCTGATCGCCCAGCTGGCCCTCGCCTACCAGCATCTGCAAGAAGCGGGCGTAATCGGCCGCACTCAGAACCAGGCCACCGGCGGCGTCCAGCGCGGCGCTCATCGGCGGCGACGCATAGGCTTGCGGCCCAGCGGTGCTCAGCGCGTAACCCCGGGTGCCGTCTTCGGGCGTCTGGAAACCCGCCTGCTGCATCTGCAAGGGTGCCAAAAACCGTTCGCGAATCAGGCTCCGCCAGGACTGCCTCAGGCGGCGCTCATAGTAAGCCCCGGCGATGATGTAATTGGCATTGCCATAATGCCAGCTGGCTCGCAGTGGCGCGGCCATGGGCACGTGCGCCAAGCGCTGGAGATAATCCTCGCGGCTGAGACTCTCTTCCCAGAAATACGGCCAGTCCACCGAACCCAGACCGCTGCGATGAGACAGCAGATCCAGCAGGCTGAGTTGCGTGAAACGCAGATCGCTCAGACGCAGTTCGGGCCAATGCCGATCCATCGGCTCCGACAGGGAAAAATGCTTTTCCTGTGCCAGCAGCGCGCCCAGCAGAGCGGTGAAGAATTTGGTATTGGAGGCGATCGAAAACTGTGAAGTCGGCGTGCAGCGCTGTTTGCGCTCGACCTGGCACAGCCCCGCGTTCAGATAGGTTGGCGCCTGCCCTTCCCGCACCAGGACCGCGGACACACCCGGGACTTGCCAGGCCGCCCGCTGCTGTTCCAGCCAGGCCGGATCGTCGACGCCCTGGGCCAGCGCCGTGCCGTTGAGTTGCACCGCTGTCAGGGCCAGCCAAATCCCCGCCCTGAATCCTGATTGGTGTGCGCTTCCCTGCATCGCAAGCCTCGGTTCGGTCTCATCCCGCTTGGTGTTACCGCATGGCCAGCTCGCCAACTGGCCCATGCGCCCTCGGATTCAGGACGAACCCAGAGCGCTGAGAAAGTCCTGAAGAGCGGCATTCACCGCTACCGGCTCCTCCACCGTCGAGGTATGCCCGGCGCCCGGGATCACCACCAGTCTGGAGCCGGCAATGGCCTGCGCAATGCGTTGCGCCTTGGCCGGCACCGTGGCGACATCCTCATCCCCCACGAGGATCAGCGTCGGCAGGCGAACCTGGTCCAGCTCGGGATAAATCGGCGCACGATCGATCACCCCTTTGACCGCGCGGACGATCGAGCGTTGATTGCCCAGCAGTTCCTGCTGCCAGCGCTCGAGTTCCTGCGCCCGCGACGCGTCGCCCAGAAAGCTGGAGCCAAACATGATCGGCAGTACCTGCCCCGCCACGGCCCGCACCCCGAACAGCCGCACAATCAGATTCAGCAAGCGGTAGCGCGGCACGTTCTCCGCCGGCTCGGCATCGGCGGAGGTTTCCAGCAGGATCAGGGAGCGCAACAGTTCGGGCCGCCGCGCCGCCAGGCGCATGGCCACGAAGCCTCCCATGGACAAGCCGGCAAAATGACACGGGCCCAGTTCAAGGGCCTCGATCAAGGCCGCGGCATCCTCAGCCAGACTGTCCATGTCATAACCGCCGGCCGTGACTTCGCTGCGCCCCTGCCCGCGATGATCATAGGTGATGCAGCGATAACGTCCTTGGAGCGCCGCGACCTGGGCCTGAAACATCCGCCCGCTCCACAGCAGGCCATGGGAAAACACGATGGTCTCCTCACCCTGGCCGGTATCTTCGTAGTAAATTTCCGCACCGTTGATGGTGATGGTCGGCATTGGACTGGTCCTTGATTAACGCGAAGCGAAAGGCGAAGCCGGGCGAGCGTTAATATAACCGAGCAGGCGCCCAGGCCGCAGGTGACATGCTGGCGGGCCCCTGACTTACCCGGGCGATTCGGGCGGGTCGGTTGCCTGTGCGTCACGGATGTTCTTGACCAGGGGTTCTAGGATGTCCATCGGCAGCGGAAACACGATCGTGGAATTCTGATCTCCCGCGATGTCGATCAGGGTCTGCATGTAGCGCAGCTGTAGGGCCTGAGGCTGCTGCGCCAGCTTGCGGGCGGCTGCCAGCAATTTGTCCGCGGCCTGCTCTTCCCCCTCGGCGTGGATGACTTTGGCACGCCGGGACCGCTCGGCCTCGGCCTGCTGGGCGATCGCGCGAATCATGCTTTCATCCAGGTCCACATGCTTGATTTCCACATTGCTGACCTTGATGCCCCAGGCATCGGTCTGCTTGTCGAGAATCGTCTGGATGTCGCGGTTGAGCTTGTCACGTTCGGTCAGCATATCGTCCAGCTCATGCTGGCCCAGCACCGAGCGCAGGGTGGTCTGCGCCACCTGACTGGTGGCGTCGTAATAATGCTCCACCTGCAGGATCGCCTTGGCGGGATCCACAACGCGAAAATACACCACCGCGTTGACCTTGACCGACACGTTATCCCGGGAAATGACATCCTGGGTCGGCACGTCCATCACGATGGTGCGCAGATCGACCCGGATCATCCGCTGGATGACCGGGAACACGAATCGCAGGCCCGGCTTGCGTATGCCGGTGAAGCGACCGAACGTGAGCACGACCCCGCGCTCGTATTCATTCAGGATCTTGAATGCGCTGAGTACAAAACCCAGCAGCAGAATGATCAAAGTGCCCGTGAACGTCATCATGTGCGTGTCTCCATCGGCTCAACCACCAGAGTCAGGCCGTCCACGGCCTGAACCCTTACCGTCTGACCGGGGATCAGCTCCGCCGGACCGGTAATTTTCCATTGCTCTCCCGCCACCAGCCCCCAGCCCGCACCTTGCGCATAGTCCAGCACCTGGACCGAGGCCCCCAGCATGGCATCCTCGCCCGTCACGACGACGCTGCGGCGCGACCGCATCAGCAAGTACACCGACAGCAACATCAGCAAGGCGGCGGCCGTCGCGATCGCCGCCACCAGCATCAAATTGATCTCATACCCAGGGACATCCGCATCCATCAGGATGACGGAGCCGATGACGAATGCAGCGACCCCGCCAAAGCCGAGCACCCCGAAACTGGGCACCAGCGCCTCGGCAATCATCAGGATCACACCCAGCAGGATCAGCCCCAGTCCGGCATAGTTGACCGGCAGCACCTGCAAGGCGAACAGGGCCAGAAGCAGGCTGATCGCACCCACCACCCCGGGCAGAATGGCGCCGGGGTTGTAGCCTTCCAGCAGCAAGCCGTAGAGGCCCGCCAGCAACAGCATGTACGCCACGGTGGGATTGGTGATGATCGACAGGAACTCGATACGCCAGTCTTTTTCCAGGGTCTGCAGCGTCACATCGGCGGTACTCAAGGTCTGCTTCCGACCGGCCACTTCCAACGGCCGCCCATCCAGGGCCGCGAGCAGATGATTCACATCCGGCGCGATCAGATCGATGACGTCTTGCGCCAGGGCCTCGCTGGAACTCAGACTGGCGCCGGAACGCACCGCCTGCTCGGCCCAGTCGGCGTTGCGGCCATATTTTTCGGCCAGCGCGCGAATATAGGCCACGGCATCATTGACCGCTTTGCGGCCGGCCGCATCGGCAGGATCTGCCGGCGCAGATTCGGGGGCCGTATCCTCGTCCTGCGAATCCGCTTCTCCGGCGGGCCGGGGGCCTGGTCGCGGCAGACCACCACCCAGCGGGATCGGCGTGGCCGCCCCCAGATTGGTCGCCGGAGCCATCGCGGCAACATGACAGGCATAGAGCAGAAAAGTGCCTGCACTGGCCGCCCGGGCGCCTTCCGGAGCGACAAAGCCGACAACCGGGACGGGCGAAGCCAGAATGGCCTTGATCATGTCGCGCATCGAAGTGTCCAGACCACCGGGCGTGTCGATCCGCAGGATCACCAGGGCTGCATTCGCCGTTTGGGCGCGCTGCAAGGATTTTTCCAGGTGCATGGCCTGAGCCGGACCGATGGGGCCGTCAATATCCACCAGAAAACCGGGCGCAGCCACGGCCGCTGGCGCGAGACCAACCATCAGAACGAACAACAAAGTAAACATGCTGCGTCGCGGACTCATGACTTAAGTCTACGCCTCCTGAATGCTCACGGCGAAGCAAACCCCAGCCCGAAATCGGGCTATCATCGCCAACCTGCTTTGGGCCGGTTTTGCCGTTTGAATGCCACAGAACTCAACCTGGGTGAACAACCGTTGGCAGCGATCCTGCAAGAATTGGGCTTGAAACCCCATGATCTGGTCGCGCACAGCTCGGCCCAGCTCACCCACAAGATGGTGTCCAAGGCCTGCAAGGGACGCCGCTTGACCCTGCGCGTGCGCTACAAGGTGCTGGCCGCGCTGAATGCCGTCACCCAGTCGCCCTATGCCTTGAGCGATTTGTTCAACTACGAGTAAATACATGTATCCGCCAGATTGCCGGGCCGATCTCCACTGTCATTCCACCGCCTCGGACGGCTATTTCAAGCCGGCGCAGCTGGTGGCGCATGCAGCGGCCGCGAACATCGAACTGCTGGCCCTGACCGACCACGACACCACGGCGGGCCTGGACGAGGCCGCTGCGGCCGCACAGGCGCATGGGCTGAACTTTCTGTCCGGCGTGGAAATTTCCGTGAGCTGGGAAGGCAAGACCTTGCATCTGCTGGGTCTGGATATTGATCCAGGCTGCCCCGAACTGCGCGCGGGTCTGGGGCTGATCCAGCAAACGCGCGTGCGGCGTGCCATCGCCATCGCCCAGCAGCTGGAAAAACTGGGCGTCCAGGCCCCGCTGCCGCGCGCCGAGGCGCTGGCAGCTGGCGGCCAGGTGACTCGCACCCACTTCGCCCGGCTGCTGGTGGAAGACGGTCTGGTGACGGACATGAAACAGGCGTTCAAACGTTTCCTGGCCGCGGGCAAACCGGCTTTCGTCAGCACCCAATGGGCGAGCCTGGAGGAGGCCATTGACTGGATCCACGCCGCCGGCGGCCTGGCGGTGCTGGCGCACCCGCTGCGCTACAAGTTCACCAACGCCTGGCGGCAACGCATGCTCCACGCGTTCAAGTCCGCCGGTGGCGATGCCCTGGAAGTCAGCGGCGGCAGCTCCCAGCAAGCACACGAGCTTGAAACCTGCGCCAGGGATGCGCTGCGCCATGAGCTGCTGGCTTCGGCCGGCTCGGATTTCCACAGCCCCGACCAGCGCTGGCTGCGCTATGGTCGCCTGGCCCCCTTGTCCAGCCGTCTGACGCCGGTCTGGACGCAGTTTTCCCCCAGCAGCGGACTCACCTGATGAACAGCCACGACGAAAAACTCGAGCTCATGCTTTCCCTGCAGGAAGGAGTGAATTCCATCATCAACAGCCAGTGGCGCGAAGCCGGGCAAGCCTGGCACCGCGCGATCTGGATGGAATGCGCCGAACTGATGGAACGCGAAGGCGACTGGAAATGGTGGAAAGCCCCGCCCCGCTTCGCCTCTGACGCCGATCGTTGCGCCCACCTGGAACAGCAGCAGATCGAACTGTGTGACATCTGGCACTTCATTCTGTCCTGGGCCTTGCAGGACGGCTTGCCAGCAACCGTCCTGCTGCCGCCGGCGCATGCGCCGGCCAAGCCCCAGCCCAAGCACGCCTTGATCGAGGCCCTGGTTGAGCACGCCGTGACGCGCAAGCTGCCCGCCCTGCTGCGGGATTTCCATGCGGCCTGCCAGCTTTTCGAACTCGATTTCGATCGCCTGTTCGAGCTGTATGTCGGCAAGAACGTGGTCAACCGCTTCCGCCAGGACCGTGGTTACAAGACCGGTGAATACCGCAAGCATTTCAATGGCCTGGAGGACAACGAGCATCTGACCCAGATCATGGAGCAGCTGTCCGAGGTCCCGATCTTCGAGCTGGCCGATGAACTATACAAACAGCTGGCCGAACGCTACGACCAGGCCGGGGCGTAGGCCCATGCCCCCGCCGAATCCGCGTTATCAGCGCATTTGGCAAACGGTATTGGCCATTCCTGCCGGCAAGGTGGCCAGTTACGGCCAGATCGCCGACCTGGCCGGCCTGCCCGGGCGCGCTCGTCTCGTAGGCCGGGCGCTGGGTGTCGCGCCGGCAGAACAGCAGCTGCCCTGGTACCGGGTGTTACGCGCCTCGGGACAGCTGGCCTTTGGGCCGGCATCGGCCACGGCGCTCAAACAAAGCCGGCTGCTGCAAGCCGAAGGCGTCCAGGTTGTGAACAACCGGGTCAAGCTGCGGACCTTCGGCTGGCAGCCGGACCTGGCCACCCTGGTGTTCGACCTGGAGTTCTGATTTCTGGAGCTCAACCCCGGCCAAGGGCAGCAAATAAGCCGCCGTAGGAGCGAGCGCAGGCTCGCCGCCCATCCCAACGCCCGTTCGCGGCTGACACCGCTCCTACAAGGCGGGAAAAACACACCACGGCGCCTGCCACCGCCGTAGGAGCGAGCGCACGCTCGCGATTCCGCGTTAAGCCAATACCCAATGCCCGTTCGCGGCTGACACCGCTCCTACAAGGTGGGAAAAACACACCACGGCGCCTGCCACCGCCGTAGGAGCGAGCGCACGCTCGCGAATCCGCATTGAACCCGAACCCACCGCCCGTTCGCGACTGACACCGCGCCTACAA
>JBFJVB010000071.1:0-15686 GCA_041624435.1 Oceanococcus sp.
CGAGCAGTTCCTCCACAGGGGTAGTAAAGCGGACGACTTGGAAACCGTTGTCCTGACTGGTGAACCAGATTTCCTGCCGCTCCGGCAGGTAGCGGACCTGTGCGGTGGTCCGGTTTGCGTCCCTGATCCCAAACAAAGGGCCTAATTCCCCGCATCCAGCAACTCCGCCAGCGGGCGGCTGAAGCGCACGATCTGGAACCCGTTGCATTGGCTGGTGAACCAGATTTCATTGCGGTCCGGACGGTAGCGGGAATTGGCCGAAGCCCAGTCCGCGCTACCGCAGACCCCACTGAGGTTGTAATTGGAACCGGGGTGGTAGCCCGGTTGCGCCGGCGGGTTGTAGTAGGCAATTTCACGCGGCGCATAGGGATCACGCACATCAAACACCCGGATTCCGGACTGCATGTAGCCGCAGATCACGATCTGGGCGTCATGCACCGTGTAGGTGGTGTTGTCGGTTCTGCCATCCGAGGCTGTGCAGTAATGGCCCTGATAGCCGAATACCGAACCGTCCAGGGACTCAAAGATGGCATTGGCATTTTCCGGCATGTGCACTTCAAGCTTGAGCTTGGAGATCACCCGAGGCTGGGTCTCATCGCTGATATCGATGATCCGCGCGGCGCCCGCGACCCCGACCAGCCCGCCACCCGCGGCGCTGGCTGAACTGGCGCTCGACACCAGCCCACCTTCATCGACAAACAGCACATACGGCACGCCATTGATGGTCATGGGCTGCGTGTGTTGTGCGACGCCGCCGTCGTCCCAGCACACATCACCGACAAACTCGATCAGCGGATCATCCCGCCTCGCCTGAATTTCGCTCACATCAAAGATCTGCATGCCGCTGGCGCCACTGCACTGCTGTGAGCCGGTCAGATAGGCCCGATTACCATCAACGCTCAGCGACAGATCGTGACTGCCGACCCCAAGATTGCTGATCAACGCAGGTGCCGTGGGATCCGCAAGATCGACCGCGCGTAATCCGGTGGCGTAATAGGTCATGCCGTCCGGCGCGAAATGGCCACCATGACCGCCTTCGGTTCCGACCGCCTTGCTCGCCAGCAGACGAGGCTGACTGCAGTCCCCGGAGAGGTCGTACACATCAATTTCCGGGCCACCGCCGCCGAACAAGCTGCCGCCCACCGCATTGGTGCCCACCAGGAGTTCGCGCGTCTCATTGACCTTCAGCGACTCCCAGGGGTCCAGCATGCCCAGTGAATCCAGATAGGCGCTGGCCTGGGGCCGGGCGGAATCGGCGGCGTTGATCACCACCACACCCGGATTGGTCTGGCCCGGTCGCGGCGCCGCACCGGAAGGCAGGGTGCCGTTCGCCCCGACTCCGTAATAGGAGCAATCATCGAACCAGGCATGCTGCCAACCGGCGCCGTCGCCGACGGCAGGTCCTGCGGCCGCGCCCAGGCCACCGGAGAACTGCCCTACGAGTTCGAGATTACAGGCGTAGCCCTGCAAATTCCGGCCACTGACCCGATCCCAGGGGAACCTGGCCCTGTAAACCAGTCTCGACAGGATCCTGCGCACCGCAGGCCGCCTTCGGCACCGGGCCTTCGAATACGCCCGCCTGCGCGCGAGCCGCAACGGCAGCGCTGCGGCCTTGCTCGCCCGAGCACGCCGTCAGGCCCATGGCTAACGACACAAAGAGAATAGACAGCGCGGGTAATGAGCGCATGAACCGACACCTCGTTGAGTAACTATGAGCCAAGCAATTCATCCAGCGGTCGGGTAAACCGCACGATGTGCAAGCCATTGCATGGGGGTTAAACCTGAACTCCCCGCGACCCGCCAGGATGCGTGCATCGGCTTCAGTTCGCGAACGGCCAGACGCCGTTGGTAAAGCGCATGGCGAAAAAGCCGTGGTCCTGATCCGTGAACCAGACTTCACCTCGCTCGGGAATGAAACGCACCGCGGATGACGCATAGCCGGCGGTTCCACCGCCATGCTGGGAACTGCCACCGGGGTTCAGATTGGCCGGGGCGATGTAATAGGCAATCTCTTTCGGTGCATAAGGGTCGCGAATGTCAAAGATGCGCAGCCCGGAATGAAACGCCCCGCACCCCAGCACCGTGGGCTCGTGGCGCCGATCCACTTCACAGTAGTGATAGTCGTAAACGAAACCGTTCTCCCCGGCGTCAGCCATCTCCAGTTCGGCGTTTTCGGGCATCTGCACTTCCAGCTTGAGCTTGGAGACGATGAACGGATCGGTGGGATCGCTCACGTCGATGATCCGCGCCGCGCCCAGGCCACCCTCGTCCACGAAAATCACATAGGGATGACCCTGAATCCGTACCGGAATCGTGTGCTGCGCGGTGCTGCCATCGGTCCAGGACACCGACCCCAGCGTCGTCACCACCGGCACCGGCGCGCGCGACTGGATGTCGCTGACGTCCAGAATCGCCATGCCGTTGCCGCCGCCGGCCGCCGGATCATTGGCCGCGGTATCGAGGTCCGCCAGATACATCAGATTGCCGTCATCACTGGTGCTCAGACCGTGGGTCGAGCTGATGATGGGGGCGACGACGCTCGGCGCGGCCGGATCACTGACATCAATCGCGGTGATGACAGCCAAAGCACCGTAGTAGGTCACACCGTCGGCAGACCAGTTGCCCTCGTGACCGCCGATGTTCACCACCGAGCTGGACAGCAGGGTCGGAGCACTGCAGTCGCCGGACACATCGTAGACATCAAAATAGCCGCCGGCAAAACCGTTCCAGGCCGCGACCGCACCCAGCAACTGCCGCTCGTCGTGCACCTTGAGGGATTCCCAGGGATCGAGCATTGCCGGCGAAGTCAGGGTCGTGGTGATCCTGGGGGCATCGGGCTGTGCGACATCAACAACCTGCACGCCTTCACCACCGCTGTACGAGGTCCCGTAGTAGGCACAATCGTCATACCAGGCCATCTGCCAGCTGGAACCCTCGCCGGCCTGGCCAATCGGCTCGATGTTGCACCAGTAGCCTTCCGCGGAACGACCGCTGTCCCGGTCGTTGACCGAAACCCGGCCCTGAATATCGGTTTCCTCGTGGGCGCCGAAACCGCACTGGGCCCGCGGCACCGGGCCTTCAAACGGGGCCTGGGCACGGGCGCTGGCGCTGAGCTGGCCAGAATCAATCACTCCGACCTGAGCTCCGCTGCACGCTGCCAAACCTAAAAGCGCCGCGACACTGCATTGGCGAAGAATCATGACCACACCCCCCCGGGCTTGCTGTACACAGTTCATCACGGCCAGCCGCCACAAGACGTTCCACAACTTCTCTGCGCGGCCCCCGAAACAGGTGCAGCAGTCTATGATCTTTCGGCGTGTACCCAGTATGCGACCTTGGTCTTAAGACTTGAACTTATGCCCCGGCGCGCCCGGCTCGACGCCGGCTCTTGCCGCCCGGTATGCTAGCGGCGCGACGCGAAACCAGCGCACGCAAGGGAGACGGCGGCAGATGAACAAGGGTTCGGCATTGGCCTGCATGGCCATTTTTTTCGGTTCAAGCGCGTGGGCGGGCCAGGGTGGCAACTGGGTGAGTTTCAACTACGTCCTCGACAACCAGTTTGAAGTCGTGGATGCCGGACAGACCATCGCATCAGTGGACAATGATGGCTTTGACCTGCGGGGCGAATTCACCCTGCGCGGGCCGTTTCACCTGTACCTGCGTTACGAAGACATTTCCGGTGACCAGCAGACGGTATCGCAAGGCGACGGCTCGGACACCACCCGCATTGACCTGGGGATTGGTGCGTCGTCGCGATGGCAAGGCCTCAATCTGCTGGGACGGGTTAAATACACTGATCTCGACATTCCCGGTCATTTCGACAGCAATGGCTTTGCCTTTGAAATCGCGCTGAGCGCCGACAGCCACGCTCGCGAGCTCAACCTGGACCCAGGCTCAATCGCGTCCTTCAAGCTCGGCGCCACGGCTTTCAGGCTGGACGAGTTGAAAGGCGTGGAATGGGAGGGTGGCGTCGATATCTGGTTCGCCAGAGATATTGCGGGAACCGTAACCTACCGGCTCCTGTCATTGGACAGCGATGCACAGCGGGAGGTCGAATTCAGCGGCTTCCGCCTGGGCGTGATGATCGGCTACTGATCCATCCGGGAAGGAATCGGGGCCACAGGCACCCACAGCGCGGCGGGCGTTGGTCTGCTTTTGACCTCGAACCAGCAAGCCGCTAGCGTGGCATGCTCAAACTGATACGAGCGAGATGGCCATGGGATTCTTCAAACGCTTGAGCTTTGGCTGGCGACTGGCGATGACCAGTCTGGGCGTGGTGGCGCGGGACAAAACCCTGATGCTGTTTCCGGTACTCTCCGGCGTCGCCAGTGGCTTGCTGATTCTCGCCTTCGTGCTGGGCATCGGCCCCGAGCAGCTGGCCACCCTGGCGCAAGTGGCCGAACGCAGCGCCAGCGGCGACCCGAACGCGCAAATCCCCCCGGTCTACTACCTGCTCGCCTTTGCCGCGTATTTCGCGCTGTTCTTCATCACCGTCTATTTCAATGTCGCTCTGCTCGGCGCTGCGCGGCTGTCGATCGAGGGCCGCGACACCAGCCTGGGCGATGGCCTGTCAGTGGCAAACCAGCATCTGGGCAAGATTATCGGCTGGTCGCTGCTGTCCGCCAGCATCGGCCTGCTCCTCAACATCCTGGAAAACAACGAGAAAATCGGCCGCTTCGTGGCGGCCATCCTGGGCACGGCCTGGACCGTGATCAGCTATTTCGCCGTGCCGGTGATGATCTTCGAAAACGCCGCGCCAACCGCGGCCATCGGGCGTTCGGCGCGGCTGATGAAAGCCACCTGGGGCGAGAACGTCGGCGCCCAGTTCGGGATCGGGCTGGCGATGTTCGGCGCTCTGATCCTGAGCGTGCTGCTCGGCGGCCTGGGCATGTTCCTGCTCCCCCAGGCCAGCATCGTGCTGCTGCCGGTCATGCTGATCTCCATCCCGCTGATCCTCCTGCTCGGCACCGCGGCCAAATCGGTGCTGGCGGTCGGGTTATACGAATTCGCCACTCACGAGGGCGATGCCGGCGTGTTCAAGGCCGATGAAATGCGCGCGGCCTTTGGTTGAGACTGGGCTCACCATCGGTAGGGACGGGGTAGAACGCATTTTATTTCATGGCCCTGTGCGGGCAGGAATCGAAGTCCGCAGGATTGAAGACGGACAACCCGGCTGGCGATTGGTGCAAAATGTGGCCCTGGAATCTTCAGTACAGGGGGAATTCCTTGGCCATACAAGGTCGGCAGCCACCGCAACACAGCGTAGACGAAACATGCCGCTGGCTGTTCGGGACAGCGGAGTTCGACGAGGCTGGCTTCTCCCTGTCCGTCTCCGGGCGCCCGGCTGAGCTCGAACGTAAATCCATGCTTGTGCTGCTGCATCTGCTCCGCCATGCCGGCGAGGTGGTGACCAAGGAGGAACTGTTCGAGGCCGTCTGGACCGACCGGATTGTCACTGAATCCGTGCTGACCCGGTGCATGAGCCGCATCCGTGCTGCGCTGGGAGACGCCGAGCAGAAGATTATCAAGACGGTACATGGCTACGGCTATCGTTTTGCCGCGCCGGTCAAGCTGGAATACGCTGGCGATGCAGTCCCGCCTGCGCTGTCGTTCAGCCCCGGGAACCATCCACCGTTGCGCCCCCACTGGCGTCTGCTGGAACGCCTGGGTCAGGGTGGCCACGGCGAGGCCTGGCTGGCCGCTCACGCCAAGACCGGCGAACGGCGGGTGTACAAGTTCGCCAGCGGGCCGGCGGCGCTTGGTTCGCTCAAGCGTGAAATCACGCTTTACCGGCTGCTTCGTGAAAGCTTGGGCGAGCGGGCCGGGTTCGTCGACATTCTCGACTGGAATCTGGATGAGCCGCCTTGCTACATCGAGTGTGCGCACATTCCGGGGGGCAATCTGGCCGACTGGGCCCGAGCCAAGGGCGGTCTGGACTGGATTGAGCTGCCAGAACGGCTGGAACTGATCGCGCAGATCGCCGACGCGCTCAGTGCGGCGCACAACGTGGGGGTGCTGCACAAGGACCTCAAACCGGCCAATGTGCTGATCGACACCGCAGGAAACAAGACCAGAATCCGTCTTTGCGATTTCGGCAGTGGCGGGGTCGTAGACCTGGACAGGCTGGCGCGACTCGGCATCACCCGCCTGGGTTTTACCCGGGCCGCCGTGTCCAAGCAAGGCTCTTCCGGCACCCCTTTTTATCTGGCGCCCGAGATTCTGTCCGGTCAGCCAGCCACTGTCCAGGGTGATATCTTCGCCCTGGGCGTGATCCTGTACCAGGCGATTGCGGGGGATTTCAACAAGCCGCTGGCGCCAGGCTGGGAACAGGACGTGGCAGACGAGTTGCTGCGCGAAGACATCGCCGACGCCGTGTTCGGTGATCCGCATCGCCGACTGAGCGACGCCGCGACCCTGGCACGGCGATTGCGGAGCCTCAAGGCGCGTCGTGCCGAACGCAGTGCTGCCGCAGCGGCACAGGCGCGCGAAGCCCGCAACCGCAGGCTGCGCCAGGATATTACGCGCGTGCGCTGGGCGGCCATGCTCTTCCTGCTACTGGCCGTTGTGGCCAGCGTGGCCGGCACCATGGCCTACCGTGCGCGCGACGAGGCCTACGCCGCCCAGCAACACGCCCTCAGCCTCAGCAACGAGTCCGAAGCGGCGCGGCAGCGCGCCGAGCAGGCCAAGGCCACCACCGAGGCTGTCAGCCGGTTCATGAACAATGAGTTGCTCGGCGGCATGCGCCGGGCGCCACAGCCCCACTCGATCAACTTCGAAACCGTGCTCGAACAGGCCGGACAGCGGATCGACGAGCAACTGGGCGATTTTCCCGAGGCCGCCGGCCGCGTGCATCTGCTGTTTGCACGACGTTTCGTAACCCGCCGTGATCGCTCGCTGGCCCATCTGGAACGGGCCATTCACCATTACGAGAAGGCGGAAGGTCCGCACGGCAACGGCACTCTCACCGCGCGACTGACCCTGGCGGAACTGCAGATGCACACCGGCCTGTTCAGTCAATCCCTGGCCACCTACGAAGCGGGTGCACGGGCCCTGGCGACACGCTATGGCCCGGAGCATCTGCTGACCCAGGCCGAGCGGGGCATGCGGAACTTCGTCGCAATCCAGACCGGCCCCATCGGGCCCCACCTGGCGCACTTGCTCAATTTGCCGTCCCAACTCGAACAAGCGGACGCCACCGGGGCCGACACCGCCTGGTACCTGGAGAATCGCTATCTTAGCCAGGCGACCACGCAGACCCGTGCACACCTGATCGCGGTCGCCCAAATGCATGCCTGCTGGGCGCTTTTGCGCCTGCGCACCACCCTGGATGCGGCGCAGGCGCAGTGTCGGCAATCGACCACGGCCTTGGAGCGTCTCTACGGTCCGCAGACACTCCACGCTTTGATTCCCAAGGCGCTGTGGCAAGCCACCCTGGTCGAGCTGAATCGGCTCGACGAAGCCGAAAGACTGCTGGATGAATACGGCCGGGTGGTCGAGCTGCGGATGAATCCCGAGAGCTTCTGGCGGGTCTTTCATCGGCGTAACCTCGGCATCCTGGCCTGGCGGCGCGGCCAGCTGGACCAGGCCCTGCCCCTTCTGCGCGAGGCTGTGGCAGGCTGCCCGAGCTTCGAGAACTGCAATGCCATCGAGGTGATGTATACCCGCGAGGCCCTGGCCGGACTCCTGCTCGCCATGGGGCAGCCGGCTGAATCCGCCGCGATTTTTCGCTCTGTTCTTGAACTACGCATTGCCCATCAGGGTGCCGGCAACCCGTGGACGATCATTCCACGCATCGGGCTCGCGGCGGCTGCGCTTGCGGCAGGCGATAGACCCGCCGCCCGGCGGGCTCTGGCCACCATCACGCCGGCCATGCTGGAGCAACTGCCCCAGGACAGCCTGTACCGCAATGAGGTCCTGCGGCTACGCGAAATCCTGTCCGATTGAACGGCTGGCTGGGCCATGTCGGAAAAATGTCGGATTTTCCTCAGGACTTGCGCTGGCGCTGGGCCTAGTTTGAACGCACCGATTCGCGCTCGAATCGAACCCAACCGGAAGGTGCGTCATGCCCAAACTGATCTTGGCCCTTGGTGCCGTGCTTTACCTCACCGCCTGTGGCGTGGCGGACACCGCCAGTTCCGCCCTGAAAATCTGCGAAGCAGACGCCGGCATGCATGCCGATTGCCGCGATCAGCAGGTCGCGGAAGGCCTGCGTCTGTTCGATGACGAGTTGTTCGGCGGCAACGGTCGCCGCTGCGTTAGCTGTCACTCCATCGACACCGGCACGATCAATCCCGAGCAGGTTACCCGGCGTTTCGCCGCCAATCCGGGCGACCCGCTGTTTCTGCACGACGGACTGGATGACTTCCACTCGGGCACCCGTCGGATCCGCCGTGATGCCACGGTCCTGGTCGAACTGGACCTCCCCGACTATGTCCGCCTCGCCGACGACCCCGCTGCACGATCGATTGTCGTGGCGCGCGGGGTCCCTTCGACGATGAACGTGCCGTTTTTCGACAATCACTTCCAATGGGATCTGCGCATCGGTGATCTCGAAACGCAGGCTGCGGCCGCGATCGAGGGTCACGCCCAGGCCAGCCGACTGCCCACCGAAACGGAATTGCAATTGATCGCCGACATTCAATCCAGTCATCGCCGCTTCTTTACCAGCGATGAGCTGCATGCCTGGGCCAACGGCAAGGGGCCCGAGCCCGGCCTTCCGCCAGGCCGCACCGACTCGCAGCGGCGGGGGCGTGAGTTCTTCGTTGATGCGCTCTACCTGCCGCCTGACAAGAAAGGTATCTGTGCGTTATGCCACAGCGGACCACTATTGAACCGGACCAACGGCTTCGGGCGGACAGGCAATCTGCGCGCAGGAGCCGGAATCCCGACCACGCCCGCCATGGTCAGCGAGGCGAATCTTCCAGGTTTGCCGGAATTCGAGTTCATTGTCACTGACGCCTGCGGCGAGGAGCGCCGGGTCACCACCCCTGACCCGGGTCTGCTGCTGTCCGACCCCTGGAGCATCCCGGAACTGCAACTGCCGCCCAAACAGCTCTGCCTCGCGCACCCCGCCGTATTTGCGAATTTCTTCAAGATTCCGAGCCTGCGCGGGATTGCTCTCACGGCTCCCTATTTTCACGACAATTCGGCCGCAACCCTGGAGGAGGCGGTGGAGTTTTATAATTTCACCTTCGAGCACAGCCCCGACTTCAAGGGCGACGGCATCGAACTGACCGACCAGGATATTGCCGACATCGTCGCCTACCTCAAGCTGCTGTAACCAGCGGTTCCCAGCGGCGGCGATGCGGACCCACCCGGCGAGCCCCACCCGTCGTCCGCTCAGAACCGCTGGGTGATCGACAAACCGGCGCTGAGCGCGCTGTAGTCATCGCCGACCCGCGACACGCCATAGCTGCCGGCCAATCGTAGCTGAACCAGGGTGTCGGACCAGATTCCCAGACTCAGGCTGGCAGCCAGGTCAGCGGCGGGCGTGAAGTGGGGGTCCAGGTCCAGGTCACGCTGCCCACCCAGCGCGACAGTGAGCGCGAAGCCCTGCTCGGGATTGAAGGCGTAATACAGATTCGACACCAGCGCGATATTGTCGAAACGCCTGGGGTCGTAGTAGCCGTTGTCCAGATCCTGGTCGAACCGGGTGAGAATGACCCGCAGACCGGCACTCAGATTCCAATCCTGCCGGAACAGGATGCGCCTGAAGGCGCTGAGCTGAAGTTGCTCACGCTGGTTGTCGTCCTGGCAGGCCCCACACTCGGAAGCAGAGGAAAAATCCGCCCGCGCCAGGCGCAGTTTCATGTCCCAGCGCAGGCTGGGCTGCCAATCCAGCGCCAGCGCGAATTCGTCCCGGATGATCGCCCGGTCTGCGGCGCGCGGTGACACCGCATGAGCCTTGCGATCCGCCGACAGACGAACCCGGAAAGCATCATCGGGGCGGAAGGCCAAGGCCAGCTCGCCGGTTTCGAAGCGGTCGGATTCCGGATCGTCGAGCCGCGACAGGCCGCCGGCCAGGCGAATCTGCCAGTGACCGCTCGGAAACCAGTTCGCGCCCAGCCCCAGATGGGTGGAGGTTATGGCTGCAACCGGCGCATCGGCCGCCAGGGCCGAGGGACGCTCTGAGAGGTTCACCCGACGGGAACCAACATAGGCTTCCAGCAACAGCGGTGCCGCAGGCCACCAGCGCCCTCTCAGCTGGCTGTTCCAGATTCCGATCCCATCCGAATCGCTGGAATACTGGTTGTCGATATCGATGTTGTCACGCAACGAGGTGGTGAGATAGGTTTCCAGACCTTCCGGATCGACGACCCCGTCCGTGCGGGCCCCGCGCAGTTCGCGCAGGCGACTGCTGACGGCGGCATTGCGGTTGAGCTTGCGATAGGCCACTGCTTCCGCATAGATACGCCGCACCTGATGTTCGGACTCATCGGGCATCTGGGTGAGCAGATTGATGGCGTCGTGCGGTCTGTCAGCCCAGGCCAGTACGGCGGCTTTCTCGGCCTGATACATGGCCTGATCGCCTCCGCTCTGAAGGTAACGGTCCAGCCAGTGCACCGACTGCGCATAGTCGCCGCGCCAAGACTCCAGCCTGGCCAGCAGCAACATGGCCGGCGCCTCCTGTGGCTGGTCCCGCAGATACTCGAGCAACACCGCTCTGGCCGCGTCCGTCTGCCCATCCCAGGACAGGGCCTGTGCATACTGGTAGCCCAGGCCGGGTATCTGAACAGCCCTGGTCCAGAGCCTGTGCAGGAGCGAGCGGGCGCGCGGCGTATCGCCCAGCCAGTTGGCCAACAGGACCTCGCGCATCGCATAGTCCGGATGGTCCGGATTCAACTGCCTGGCTTTGTCGAGTGCCGCCAAGGCGTCCTCCGGCCGGTTCGCATAGGCCAGGGCCGCCGAGGCGTGCGCGAACAGCTCAGCATCGGGCTCGCCCGACTGCGCGGCGCGCAGCAGAGCGTTTGCTGCGGCATCGCGACGGCCGCTCGCCGCTTCGGTCTGGGCCAGGCGCTGCCACCAGTCCCGGCGTTCCGGCTGCTGGCCCAGGGCGTACCGCAGCAGTGAGGAGGCTTGCGGCCAGTCCTGAGCCATTTCCGCCTCCAGCACGCCCGCTGGCAAGTCCTGGGCGGACGCTCCAAGCCCCAGGGCCAGGCCGGTCAGCAATGCGACGATACGGGTCCTCATTTGCGCCAGTGCCCCTGTTTTCCCGTCATGCTGTCGAACACGAAGCGTCCGATCGTGAGGAGATCGAAAAGAATCGAAAAATAACGGATGGGCGCTGCCAGCAGGCCCTTCCAGAGGAAGGTGAATCGCTCCGACCGGCCAAATGACAGGATGAGAATGGTGTACAAGCCCAGCTCGCAGGCCACGGTGAGCCCGAGGACCTCCCACCACTGCAAATAGATCAGGGTGATCAGGGCCACCGGAAAGCCCACCTTTTCCACGATGGCCATCAGTATGGACCAGCCGATCGGACGGCCATAACGCTTGGAATACCCTTCTCCCCAAGGCCAGCGATAAGGATCGTCGGCTTTGCGCAAATCTTCCACCTCGCCATGGTCCTGATGGCTGTGGAGCCAATAGCGTTTGAGCGCAAGAAACGGGCTGAGCAGCAGCCGCGGCAGATACCACAGGGATTGCAGCCAGGCCGAGGACCACAGCAGCAATTGCTGCGGCAGCCGGTTTATAGGCGGTTCCTGGGACCGGCACAGGACGTCGCTGACCTGAACATTACGATAGCCGCGATACAGGAAAGACAGCCCGAAAAAGATATCCTCCGAGGTCGTGAGATTGTCACCATAGCGGGAGGCCAGCTGTTCGATGGTCTGGTTGAGATACTCGCGGCGATAGGCCACCGCGCAGCCCACCGGATTATTGATCGAACCGAACAGATTCTGCTCGCCGCGGTAAATCACATTCTGAATGAAGTAATACAGCGACTCGCGATACAGGTTGGTGATGCCCCGCAGCAACCGTTGCAGCCAGTTGCGACGTCGCTGCTGCAACTGGGGGAAACGTGTAAACATGGACTGCAAGGCCGGCTGTTGCTGGGCCGCCTCCAGATCCCGCTGCCGCAGTGGCATGGCCATGCCACAGGCTGAGGCCAGACCAGGCACCCGATACAGTTCTTCGACACAGCGTTCGATGTAGTTTTCGCTGCTCAGCACCGTATCGGCGTCCAGCACGAATTCAACGTCCAATAAATGATCTTCGGCTTCCCTGCGAACCCCGGCCGTCTTGCCAAGCGTCCGTCCTCGTCTGACGATCCGCAGCACGACGCCATTGGCTTCGCAAAAGGCGTGGGCGACCTCTGCCGTCTGGTCGGTGCTGCCGTCATCGATCAGCAGGACATCATCCGGCGGCAGAGTCTGGCGCAGCAGGGACTCCAGCGTCAGCGCGATGGTCTCCGCCTCGTTGTGGGCGGGAATGACCACCCTCACCTTGAGATGCTCGCGCCAGTTTTCATCCGCCAAGCCAGGAGTTGGCCTGGGCCCCTTGAGCAGGCCGAGGACCGAAACCAGGGTGCTGGGACTGATGACGAAAAAGGTCGGCGCGGCCATCGCGATCTAGGCCCCGGTCGAATGCACGGACACAGCAGCCTGCTCCGCACGGGCGAGTGCAATCAGGTCATCCAGAGTGTCGTCCAGAGACCATTCATGCTCGAAATCGATCAATTTGTGCAACAAGCTCAAGTCGGGCGAACGGTGGCCGATGTCCGTGAAATCCTGGCCGTAGGCTTGCTCATAGCTGCGGTACTCGATGCCTGAGGCGCTGCCCGCCCGGGTGATCACGCGCTGCGCCAGTTCCGCGATGCTCAGTTCCTGATCCCGGCCGACGTTGACGATCCGGCCGTGAGCGGCAGGCGACTCGAGAAGGCTGGCCAGTGCGCGCACCGCGTCACGCACATCGCAAAAGGCCCGGGTTTGTGCGCCATCACCGTAGACCAGCAACGGCTGACCGGCGACTGCCCGGCGCACGAAATTGGGCACGACCATGCCGTAGGCCCCCTGCTGGCGGGGACCAATGGTGTTGAACAGCCGAACTGTCACCAGCGGATGGTGCCGCTGTCTGGCCGCAATCGCCGCCAGGGTTTCGTCGACCAGTTTGGAAACGGTATAACTCCAGCGTTCGAAATTTGATGAATGCAGCACCAGGCTGCCTTCCTCATAGAAACTCGGATTGCGGTTGAAACCGTAGACCTCGGAGCTGGAAGCGAGCAGCAGCGGAATCCGCTGGGGGCTTGCCAGGACTGCGTCCAGCACCCGGCGGGTGGTCTGGATATTGACATCCAGACAGCGCATCGGATCATCAAGTACGCGCTGCACGCCGACGACCGCGGCGAGGTGATAGACCCGATCACAGCTGGCCACGACTTCGGCCAGCGCGGGCCATTCCAGCAAGTCAGCGCGCTCCAGACAGAACCCCGGCCGACCGATATGGGTGGCCAGATTGGCTCGCGTGCCCGTGCTCAGGTCATCGACCACGGTCACAACATCACCGCGCGCTCGATGGAGATCCGCAAGATGCGACCCGATGAAACCGGCACCGCCCGTGATCAAGATGCGCATCCTAGCTCCCTTGTTGCTTTGCCTTCGGCTAAGGTCAGGTCTTGATTTGAACATTGACCTCCATACAGGAGGTTGATGCAGAAAAGCGGGTGCAATTCTCGTGCCTGACCCAGATTCTGCATCGAGCAGGACGACGCGCGATCGGGCCTGACCGCGACGTCAGTCCGGCCAGGCCGCAAAGTATTTCAAATACTCCAGCACCAGGGTGCCCTCCTCCGTTTGCAGACTCAGCGGATCATTGGTCGCCGCCCCACGCGGTTTCGTACCGTAATAGGGCCAATCATCGAACCAGGCGAGTGACCAGTTGGCGCCCTCGCCGATGTATTTCCCGGCCAGTTCGAGATTGCGGCTTCAGCCCGGCGGGGAGTCACCGCTCGCGCCTTGGGCCAGGGTGATTTGACCCTGCGGCGCGCTCTCGGGTCGCGAGCCCGCATCGCACTGAGCACGCGGCGCCGGCCGTTCGAATGGAAAGTGATCCACCCGAACCGAAAATTGACCGGGTCCACCGACCTGATCGGTACAGGCCACGAGCGTGAGGATGCCTGCCAGCCAGAGCAGGGGACGAAACAGAAGGGCTTGCAAATCGATCATGAGGCCACCTCAGTCGGTGAACGGCCACACGCCGTTGGTAAATCTCAACACCATGAAGCCGTAATCCATGCAGGTGGTCCACAGTTCGCCACGCTCGGGCACCAGACGCACGTCGGCCGCGCACCAGTCTGCGGAACGGCTACCAAAGTGCCCCGAGGCCACCAGGAAGGCATCGCGCCCGGCCTGTCCCGGCGGCACGAAGTAGGCGATTTCCTTCGGCGTCTGCGGGTCGCGGATGTCATAGACCCGAACCCCGGAGTTGAACTGGGTGCAGGCCAGTACGGTGGGATCAACGGTCCGGTCCACGCCGCAATAATGGCTGTGATAACAGAACACCTGGTCATTGCAATCCTCCTGCGTCGCGGCAGCGCCCTCTGCGGAGTCCATCTGAACTTCCAGCCGCAGCTTCGAGACCACGACCGGATGGGCCTCATCGCTGATGTCGATGATGCGCTGGGCGCCGGGCGGCGCGCCGGCCTCGTCAACCGCGATCAGGTAGGGCCGGCCGCGGATGGTTACCGGAATCGAGTGTTGGCCGCCGCCCCCGTCGGCCCAGCGCAGGCGACTGAGTTCGTGCACCACGGGCTCCTCCTCGCGCGCCTGAATCGCAGACAGATCAACCACCGAAATACCGTCCGGTAGCGACAAATAGCCCCGCGAGCCGTCCGCACTCGCCGACACGCCGTGGATCCGACCACTGGCGATCACCTCGTGGGTGATCGGCTGCGGGTCGTGCGAGTCGTCCACATCGATCGCCGACAGGCCGCCATCGTCAGCGGGATTGGTCGATCCGGCGTAGTAGGTACGGCCATCGGGCGCAAAACCGCCCTCATGACCGACGAACCCGGCCGGCATCGTCGCGCTGGCCAGCAGCTGCGGCTGGGTGCAGTCGCCGCCTACGCCGTACAGGTCGAACTCGCGCCCACCGGCCAACAGCGCACCAAGCAGCCCGCGACCGGCATGCGCTTTCAGTCCTTCGTGCGGATACATGATCGCAGGGGTGGTCAAATGGGTGACGGTAAAGGGCGCCGCCGAATCACGCCCATCAATCACCGCCGTTCCGGGAAATGCCGGGCTGGGAGGCAAACTCAGCGGCAGTTCCCCCACGCCGCGATAGACCTGCTGCCCGGTGGCGACGTAGGCGCAGTCTCCATGCCAGGCATTCTGAAATGCTGCGCCGCCACCCTGGACTCTGCCGATCAGTTCGAGATTGCACTGAAAGGACTCCTGTGAGGCGACGCTCGCGATGCGCTCCACGAGCGCAAAGCGGCCCTGCAAACCCGGTTCAGGCCGGTCCCCGGTTCCGCAGACGGCGCGGGCAACCGGACCTTCAAACACACTGTTCGCCCCTCTCTGAGCGGCCATGACGTCCTGCTCCGACTGCAGGGAGCAGGCCCACAACATGGCGCCCAGACCGAGTACGCAGGCGGTACGAATCGAGACCGAAGCCATTCGCTTCAGGACCATGGCTGGAGGAAGGAAACCAGCCCAATCCATGCCAGGTAAGTTGCGCGCGCTCAC
>JBFJVB010000072.1:0-15671 GCA_041624435.1 Oceanococcus sp.
GCGACAATATCAACATCAATGTTGAGCTGATTGCGCCGATCGCAATGGAAGATGGCCTGCGTTTTGCAATTCGCGAAGGTGGCCGCACTGTCGGTGCCGGTGTGGTTGTAAAGATCCTCAAGTAAAGCGAGTTTTGGAGTCGCCGTCGGGTGTTTTTCCCTTCGGCGATTTGCTTTGTCAGGGCGGATCGTTAAAATACCCGCCCTTTTGCCCCAACAGGCCAGTAGCTCAATTGGTAGAGCGGCGGTCTCCAAAACCGCAGGTTGGGGGTTCGAGACCCTCCTGGCCTGCCATTTAACACCCTGAATTTTGCCGCGGTTACCGCGGGGAGTCATCGCAAGAACATGAGTGCGCAGACGGAAACAACCGGATCGGCGCTGGATACCGTTTTGCTATGGAGCGCTGTGGCGATCCTGGCGGCGAGTATTTTCGGCTTCTATTATTTCGAGCCCCAGTTCAATGCCCTGATTCGAGTTCTGGGGATGTTGGGTGGTGGTGTGGTGGCCGTGTTGGTTGCCTTGCAGAGCCAGCCGGGTAAGGCCGCCTGGGCCGTCGCCCGGGATTCGCGTACCGAGCTGCGCAAAGTCGTCTGGCCGACCCGGCCCGAAACCATCCAGACCACCGCGATCATTATTATCGTCGTGTTGATCCTGGGGGTTGTGCTGTGGGGTGTGGATTCCCTGCTCCTGCTCAGTCTGGAAACCTTGACCGGGCGCGGTGACTGAGCATGGCTAAGCGCTGGTATGTGGTTCACGCCTATTCTCAGTACGAGAAGAAGGTCAAGCAGTCATTGGAAGAGCGCATCGTTCGTGCCGGGCTGGAGGATCAGTTCGGACAAATCCTGGTGCCGACCGAGGAAGTTGTGGAAGTGCGTGAGGGCGTCAAGCGGACGACCGAGCGCAAGTTTTTCCCTGGCTATGTTCTGGTCGAAATGGAGCTGAATGATGACACCTGGCATCTGGTCAAGTCGGTGCCCAAGGTCATGGGCTTCATCGGCGGAACCACGGACCGTCCCGCGCCGATTACGGATCGGGAAGCTGCGACGATTCTGAATCAGGTTGAGGAAAGTGTCGAAGCGCCGCGGCCGAAGACCCTGTTTGAGCCTGGTGAATCGGTGCGTGTGCTGGACGGCCCGTTTGCCGACTTCAACGGCATGGTGGAAGAGGTCAACTACGACAAGAGCAAATTGCGTGTCGCGGTTCTGATCTTCGGGCGTTCGACACCGGTGGAGCTGAATTTCAGTCAGGTGGAAAAAGCCTAGGGCAATACAAGCTGATAGGGGCGAGCCGAGGGCTCGGCCCGCAGTGCAGGCAGCAGCAGGTCTGCGCTGGCACAACACAAGGATGTTGAGGATGAAGGTGCAAAGGCCGGTTCGGCCGGTGGAAGTGAAGCGAATTCGCTAATTTTGAACTGCGGATGAACAGGCATGAGGCCTGAGCCGCGAATGTAGCTGGGGAGGCTGAGCCACAGCCGCTTGAACCCAAGACTGAGGAAAACATGGCTAAGAAAGTATTATCGTACATCAAGCTGCAGGTGAAGGCCGGTCAGGCCAATCCCAGCCCACCCGTCGGCCCGGCCCTGGGCCAGCACGGCGTGAATATCATGGAGTTCTGCAAGGCGTTCAACGCGCAGACCCAGTCCACCGAAGCCGGATTGCCGATTCCCGTGGTCATCACGGTCTATTCCGATCGCAGTTTCACCTTCGTGACCAAGACCCCGCCAGCGGCGATCTTGCTCAAGAAGGCCGCCGGAATCAAATCCGGAAGCCCGACCCCGAACACCAAGAAGGTGGGCAAGGTGAGCCGGGCGCAGTTGGAAGAAATCGCCAATATCAAAATGAGTGATCTGAACGCAGGCAGCCTGGATGCGGCCGTGTCCATCATCGCTGGCAGCGCGCGCAGCATGGGTCTCGAGGTGGAGGGCTAATCATGGCAAAAATTACCAAGCGGAAAAAACTGATTCAGGAAAAGCTCGGCGACGGCACGCAGCTGCGCCCGGTCAATGATGCGATTGAACTCCTGAAGGCTTGTGCCACGGTGAAATTCAGCGAATCCGTGGATCTGGCGGTCAATCTGGGCGTCGACCCCCGGAAGTCGGATCAGGCGGTACGGGGTTCGACCGTGCTTCCTCACGGCACCGGCAAGACGGTCAGGGTGGCGGTGTTTACCCAGGGCGCCAATGCCGAAAAAGCCAAGGCAGCCGGTGCGGACGCCGTTGGCATGGACGATCTGGCCGAGGAATTCAAGGCCGGCAATTTTGATTACAACGTCGTCATTGCCTCGCCAGACGCGATGCGTATCGTCGGCCAGCTTGGCAAGGTGCTGGGCCCGCGCGGCCTGATGCCGAACCCGAAAGTGGGCACGGTTACGGCGGATGTCGAAAGCGCGGTGAAGAACTTCAAGGCGGGTCAGGCGCGTTATCGCACCGACAAGAACGGCATCATTCATTGCGCCATCGGCTCCGTGGGCTTCGAAAATCAGGCCCTGCTGGACAACCTGAATGCGGTGATTGCCGATCTGAAGAAAGCCAAGCCGAGTTCGAGCAAGGGCATCTACATGCAAAAAGTCACGCTGTCCACGACCATGGGTCCTGGCGTAGCGGTTGACATGAGTTCGCTGGGCTAGGTCCGGCGAATGCTTTATACGGTGGCCGGTGCGGGATGCTGGTCACCACTGTGCTTTGCGACGTGGCAGTTGTTGCTGCGCCGTCAAAGACCGCAGGTACCCGTAAGGGAGCAAACAGGACGCGGTAACGGTTCTGGCCTGCGCAGATGGTGCGTCCGTTTCGACGGAGTGCCGAAAGGGGCTGGTGGTTCGCTACCGGCATTGTTTTATTGCAACTGTCACCGAGGGAAATATGGCTCTCAGGCTTGAAGATAAGAAGGCCCTCGTTGCTGAACTCAACGCGGTCGCGGCTGATGCTCATTCAGCTGTTGTCGCGGAATATCGAGGACTGTCGGCTGAAAAGATGACTGCTTTGCGTGCCGAGGCGCGCAATGGCGGAACATACTTGAAAGTCGTCAAGAACTCACTGGCGAAACGCGCCGTTGCAGGTACTGATTTCGAGTGCATGAACGAAGCGTTTGTCGGGCCGGTCATTCTTGGATTTTCGATGGAAGATCCAGGCGCGGCGGCTCGCGTCATCAAGAGTTTCAGCAAGCTTAACGAGGCACTCAAGGTCACGGCGGTATCCGTCAGCGGCCAACTGCTTCCGGCTTCAGACATTGAACGTTTGGCTACGTTGCCGACTCGCGATCAGGCGCTGGCGATCTTGATGGGGGTGCTGCAAGCACCTGTCACCAAGTTCGTGCGCACGCTCAAAGAGCCGGTCGCGCAGACTGCACGGGCAGTGGCTGCGGTTCGCGATCAAAAGCAGGCGGCTTGACCCTCATTTGGATACCGATTTTAGGAGTTTTTAGTAATGGCTTTATCGAAAGAAGAAGTACTTGACGCAATCGCCGAAATGTCCGTAATGGATGTGGTGGAGCTGGTGTCAATGATGGAAGAAAAGTTCGGCGTTTCCGCTGCTGCCCCGGTCGCTGTTGCGGCGGCGGGTGGTGCGGCTGGCGGCGAAGCAGCTGCGGCTGAAGAACAGACCGAATTTGATGTCGTTCTGGCCAGCTTTGGCGACAACAAGGTTTCAGTCATCAAGGCCGTTCGTGGCTTGACGGGTCTGGGCCTGAAAGAAGCCAAGGAAGCAGTCGAAAGCGCGCCTTCAACCCTGAAGGAAGGCGTGGCCAAGGCTGAAGCTGAAGATATGAAGAAGCAGCTGGAAGAAGCTGGCGCCAAAGTCGAGCTGAAATAAGTCGACATTGATTCCGGTTCTCTTAGCAAAAACCGGTAAAGAGGCTGGTGGCATTTGCCACCGGCCTTTTGCTGTTTATTCGCGCGTGGCGCGATTTAAGTCTTAAGACTGAGGTTACAGATGGCCTACTCGTTCACCGAGAAGAAACGCGTCCGCAAGGATTTCGGCAAGCGTATCTCGCCGCTTGATGTCCCGTTCCTCCTGGCGACTCAGCTGGAGTCGTACAAGAATTTCCTGCAACAGGATCTCAAAGGCAGCGGACGCAAGGACTATGGCTTGCATGGTGCCTTGAAGTCGGTTTTTCCGATGGAAAGCTACTCAGGCAACGCGGCATTGGAATATGTCAGTTATCGCCTGGGTCACCCTGCTTTCGATGAAAAGGAATGCCGGGTTCGTGGAATGACGTTCTCCGCACCTTTGCGCGTGAAAGTGCGCCTGGTCATCTATGACAAGGAAAGCAAGGAAAAGCGCGTCAAGGATGTGCGCGAGCAGGAAGTCTATATGGGCGAACTGCCATTGATGACCGGCAACGGCACTTTCATCATCAATGGTACCGAACGCGTTGTGGTGTCGCAGTTGCATCGCTCGCCCGGCGTGTTCTTCGATCACGACAAGGGCAAGACCCACTCCTCGGGCAAGCTGTTGTACTCGGCTCGAATCATTCCTTACCGCGGTTCGTGGCTGGATTTCGAATTTGATCCCAAGGATCTGGTTTACGTCCGTATCGATCGGCGCCGCAAATTGCCGGTGACGATCCTGCTGCGGGCCCTGGAAATGGATAACGAGCAGATTCTGGCCCGTTATCATGAAACCAATACGTTCTTCCTGAACAGCGAAGGTGCCCGTCTGGAACTGATTCCCGAGCGCCTGCGCGGGGAACTGGCCACCTTCGACATCAAGATTGGCGACGAGGTGATCGTCGAAGAAGGGCGGCGCATTACTGCGCGCCATATCAAGAAGATGGCCGAGGCGAATCTGGATAGCCTGGAAGTACCGGACGGCTACCTGCTGGGTAAATGCGTGTCGCGTTCCATTGTGGATACGGACACCGGTGAGGTGATCGCCGAAGCGAACGCCGAGATCACCGAGGAAGTTCTGGAAGCGCTGCGCAAGGCAGAAATCGAAAAGCTCGATACCCTGTACGTCAACGATCTCGACAAAGGGCCGTACATCTCCGAAACGCTGCGCGTCGATCCGACCCGCACCCGTCTGGAAGCCCTGGTCGAAATTTATCGGATGATGCGGCCGGGCGAGCCGCCGACCAAGGAAGCGGCCGAAGGCCTGTTCGAGAATCTGTTCTTCGCGGAAGATCGCTACGACCTGTCCGCGGTCGGACGCATGAAGTTCAACCGCCGGCTGAATCGGGACGATGTCACCGGTCAGGGCGTGCTGACCCATGACGACATTCTGGATGTGATCCAGGAATTGATTAATATCCGCAACGGTATCGGTCAGACTGACGATATCGATCATCTGGGCAATCGGCGGGTGCGCTCGGTTGGCGAGATGGCGGAAAACACGTTCCGCACCGGCCTGGTTCGTGTCGAGCGCGCGGTGCGCGAACGTCTGGCCCTGGCTGATTCAGAAGGTCTGATGCCGCAAGATCTGATCAATGCCAAACCGGTTGCGGCGGCAGTCAAGGAATTCTTCGGTTCGTCGCAGCTGTCCCAGTTCATGGACCAGAACAACCCGCTGTCGGAGGTGACCCACAAGCGTCGCGTCTCGGCGTTGGGTCCGGGTGGTTTGACCCGCGAGCGCGCCGGTTTTGAAGTGCGTGATGTGCACCCGACGCACTACGGTCGAATCTGTCCGATTGAAACGCCTGAAGGGCCGAACATCGGTCTGATCAATTCCCTGTCGGTCTATGCCCGCACCAATGATTACGGATTCCTGGAAACGCCTTATCGCCGGGTCGAAGATGGCAAGGTCACGGACCATATCGAGTACCTGTCCGCGATTGAAGAGGGCCGTTACGTCATCGCTCAGGCCAACGCGCAGTTGAACGCCGACAACAGTTTTGTCGACGATCTGGTTGCGGTGCGGCACATGAATGAATTCACCATCATGGCGCCGGGCAAGGTTCAGTACATGGACGTTTCGCCGAAGCAGATCGTATCGGTCGCCGCTTCGATCATTCCGTTCCTGGAGCACGATGACGCCAACCGGGCCCTGATGGGTTCGAACATGCAACGTCAGGCCGTGCCCTGCCTGCGGGCGGAAAAGCCTCTGGTCGGCACCGGGATGGAGCGCCGGGTCGCGGTAGATTCCGGCGTGGCGATGACCGCCAAGCGCGGCGGTGTGGTCGACAAGGTGGATGCGGCGCGAATCGTGATTCGTGTGAATGATGAAGAGACCGTGGCCGGTGAGCCCGGTGTGGATATCTACAACTTCATCAAGTACACCCGCTCCAACCAGAACACCTGCATCAATCAGCGGCCTCTGGTCCGGCCCGGCGATATCGTGGCCAGCGGCGACGTGATTGCCGACGGTCCGTCGACCGATATGGGTGAACTGGCCCTGGGCCAGAACATGCTGGTCGCGTTCATGCCCTGGAACGGCTACAACTTCGAGGATTCCATTCTGGTTTCCGAACGGGTGGTCGAGGAGGATCGTTTCACCACGATCCACATCGAGGAACTCACCTGCGTGGCCCGCGAAACCAAGCTAGGCCCTGAGGAAATCACCGACGATATTCCGAACGTCAACGAATCCGCGCTGCGCAAGCTGGATGATGCGGGCATTGTCTATATCGGTGCGGAAGTCAAAGCGGGCGATATTCTCGCCGGCAAGGTGACGCCCAAGGGCGAAACCCAGCTGACGCCGGAAGAAAAACTGCTGCGCGCCATCTTTGGCGAAAAAGCTTCCGACGTGAAAGACACCTCCCTGCGCGTTCCTTCCAGCATTGAAGGGACGGTGATCGACGTGCGGGTCTTCACCCGTGAGGGTGTGGACAAGGATGCGCGTGCGCTGGCCATCGAAGAGTCCGAACTGGCTCAGGTACGCAAGGATTTGCAGGACGAGCTGCGGATCTTCGAGGACGATATCTTCGCGCGTACCCGCAAGTTGCTGCTCGATTCGGTCGCCGACGGTGGGCCGAAGAAGCTCAAGGCGGGCGCCAAGATCACGGCGGCCTATCTGGACGATCTGGATCAGGACAAGTGGTTCGATATCCGTCTGCGTGAGGAAACCGTGCAGGGTCAGCTCGAAGCGATGACCAAGCAGCTCAAGGAACAGCGGGACGACTTCGAGCAGCGTTTCAAGATCAAGAAAGAAAAGATCACCCAGGGCGACGAACTGGCTCCGGGCGTGCTCAAGATGGTCAAGGTCTATCTGGCGGTCAAGCGGCGCATCCAGCCGGGTGACAAGATGGCGGGCCGCCATGGCAACAAGGGCGTGATCTCGATGATTGTGCCGGTTGAGGACATGCCTTACGCCGAAGACGGCACCACGGTGGATATCGTGCTGAATCCGCTGGGCGTGCCCTCGCGGATGAACATCGGGCAGATTCTTGAGACCCATCTGGGTTATGCCGCCAAGGGCATCGGCCTGAAAATCCAGCGGATGCTGGAAGATCGCCGCGGCATCGAGGCTGCGCATCTGCGTGATTATCTGGCCGGAACCATTTATGCGCGTGACGGCAAGCCGGATGAGGGCGTTCAGGCCATGAGCGATGATGAAGTCATCGAACTGGCCAAAAACCTCAAGGGCGGTTTGCCGGTCGCGACGCCGGTGTTCGACGGGGCCTCCGAAAAGGACATCACCGATATGCTCAAAGAAGCCGGCCTGCCAGAAACGGGGCAATGTACCCTGTTTGATGGCCGCACCGGCGAGGCCTTCGATCGTGAGGTCACCATCGGTTACATGTACATGTTGAAGCTGAACCATCTGGTGGACGACAAGATGCATGCCCGTTCCACGGGGCCGTACTCGCTGGTCACCCAGCAGCCCCTGGGCGGTAAGGCGCAGAACGGCGGACAGCGCTTCGGTGAAATGGAAGTCTGGGCACTGGAAGCCTACGGCGCGGCCTATACCCTGCAGGAAATGCTCACCGTGAAGTCGGATGACACGGTAGGCCGGACCCGCATGTACAAATCCATTGTCGATGGCGACCATCGGATGGATCCGGGCATGCCAGAGTCTTTCAATGTGCTGGTCAAGGAGATTCGTTCCTTGTCCTTGAACATTGAGCTGGAAGCGGATGATTAAGCAAACTCGCGAGCAAGCTTGCTCCTGCGCCCCAGTTGGGCGCAGGAGCGGGTTGAACCGCGAAGCGGCAATAGCATTAGGCGCGGCAGCGACTTCGGTCGCAAATGCCAGAAATTACCCAAGTCGGCGGGGCTGACATGAAAGATTTACTGAATCTGTTAAAAGCAGGCGATACCACGGAAGATTTTGACGCGATCAAGATCGGCTTGGCGTCCCCTGAAACCATCCGGTCCTGGTCTTACGGCGAGGTCAAGAAACCGGAGACGATCAATTACCGGACCTTCAAGCCCGAACGTGACGGGCTGTTCTGCGCCAAGATCTTTGGCCCAGTCAAGGATTACGAGTGTTTGTGCGGCAAGTACAAGCGGCTGAAGCACCGCGGTGTGGTGTGCGAGAAATGCGGTGTCGAGGTGACCTTGGCCAAGGTTCGTCGGGAACGCATGGCGCATATCGACCTGGCTTCGCCCACGGCGCACATCTGGTTCATGAAGTCCTTGCCATCGCGTATCGGCCTGTTGCTGGACATGCCCCTGCGGGCGATCGAACGGGTGCTGTACTTCGAGGGCTACGTGGTCATCGATCCCGGCATGACGCCGCTGGAACGCGGCCAGTTGCTGACCGAAGAGGATTATCTGGACTCGGTCGAGCAGCACGGCGATGAGTTCGATGCCCGCATGGGTGCCGAAGCCATCTATGAAATGCTGCGGTCGATGGACCTGCCCCGTGAGATCGTGCAACTGCGCGAAGACATGGGCAACACCGGTTCGGAAACCAAGATCAAGCGCCTGGGTAAGCGCATGAAGCTGATTGAATATTTCATCAGCTCGAAGAACAAGCCCGAGTGGATGATTCTGACGGTCCTGCCGGTGCTGCCACCGGACTTGCGGCCCCTGGTGCCGCTGGACGGCGGACGCTTTGCGACCTCGGATCTGAATGATCTGTATCGGCGTGTCATCAATCGCAACAACCGCCTGCGTCGCCTGCTGGAATTGTCGGCGCCGGAAATCATTGTCCGCAATGAAAAGCGCATGCTGCAGGAGTCGGTGGATGCGCTGATCGACAACGGTCGTCGCGGTCGGGCCATCACCGGTTCGAACAAGCGGCCGCTGAAGTCGCTGGCCGACATGATCAAGGGCAAGCAGGGCCGTTTCCGGCAGAACCTGCTTGGCAAACGCGTTGACTATTCCGGGCGTTCGGTGATCGTGGTGGGGCCGACCTTGCGTCTGCACCAGTGCGGTCTGCCAAAGAAAATGGCCCTGGAACTGTTCAAGCCCTTTGTCTTTTCCCGCCTGCAACGGCTGAATCTGGCGACCACCATCAAGGCCGCCAAGAAGATGGTGGAGCGCGAGGAGCCGGAAGTCTGGGATGTGCTGGAAGAGTGCATCCGCGAGCATCCGGTGATGCTCAACCGTGCACCCACCTTGCACCGTCTGGGAATTCAGGCGTTTGAACCGAAATTGATCGAGGGCAAGGCCATCCAGCTGCATCCGCTGGTCTGTACCGCCTTCAACGCCGACTTTGACGGTGACCAGATGGCGGTGCACGTGCCGCTTTGTCTGGAGGCGCAGTTGGAAGCCCGGGTGCTGATGATGGCCTCCAACAACATCCTGTCACCGGCTAACGGTGAGCCGATCATCGTGCCCACCCAGGACGTGGTGCTGGGGCTGTACTGGTTGAGTCGTGAGCGTATCAATGCCCAGGGTGAAGACATGATCTTCGCCGACGTGGAAGAGGTGCATCGCGCTTATGAGAATCGGCAGGTGCATCTGCAGGCCAAGATCAAAGTCCGCATGGACGATTTCGTCGATCTTGAAGAAGGCGGAACCGAAGCGGTTTCCCGAATGGTGGAAACCACGGTTGGCCGGGCCTTGCTGTCCGAGATTCTGCCCAAGGGCCTGCCGTTCGATCTGATCAACCGCGAGCTGAGCAAGAAGGCCGTGTCGGGCGTGATCAACGAGTCCTACCGGCGCGTGGGATTGAAAGAAACCGTCGTGTTCGCGGATCAGTTGATGTACACCGGTTTCCGGCACTCGACACGCGCCGGGATTTCCATCGGCATCAACGATATGGCCATTCCGGATGAGAAAGTGACGATTCTGGATGCGGCTGAAGACGAAGTGAAAGAGATCGAGGATCAGTACACCTCCGGTCTGGTCACCCAGGGTGAGCGCTACAACAAGGTCGTTGATATCTGGTCGCGAGCCAATGACCGGATTGCCCGCGCGATGATGGATCAGCTGGGCACCGATGCGGTGGTCAACGCGGCTGGTGAAACGGTTCGCCAAACCTCGTTCAACTCGATCTTCATGATGGCCGATTCCGGCGCCCGTGGTTCGGCGGCCCAGATTCGTCAGCTGGCGGGTATGCGTGGCCTGATGGCCAAGCCGGATGGTTCGATCATCGAAACTCCGATTACGGCAAACTTCCGCGAAGGTCTGGATGTTCTGCAGTACTTTATTTCCACTCACGGCGCCCGTAAGGGTCTGGCCGATACCGCATTGAAGACGGCGAACTCGGGTTACCTGACCCGTCGTCTGGTGGACGTCGCTCAGGACGTCGTGGTCACTGAACTGGACTGCGGGACGGATGCCGGTCTGTTGATGACGCCCATCGTCGAAGGCGGTGATGTCGTCGAGCCGTTGCGCGAGCGCGTGCTTGGCCGTGTCGCGGCTGTGGATGTGCTGGTGCCGGGTTCGGACGATGTGGTCATCGAAGCCGGAACCCTGATTGATGAGCGAGTCGCCGATCAGCTGGAAGCCCATTCCATCGATGAAGTGCTGGTGCGCTCACCCATCACCTGCGTGATTCCGCATGGCGTCTGCGCGGCCTGTTACGGACGTGATCTGGCCCGTGGCATTCTGGTTAACATCGGTGAGGCCGTCGGCGTTATTGCCGCCCAGTCCATCGGTGAGCCGGGAACCCAGCTGACGATGCGTACCTTCCACGTCGGTGGTGCGGCGTCACGGTCGGCGGCGGCTGACGGAATTACCGTCAAGTCAGCGGGTACGGTCAAGCAGCACAATATCAAGACGGTCAAACATGCCAAGGGTCACTGGGTGGCGGTATCGCGCTCCGGCGAAATTGGCTTGATCGACACCCATGGTCGTGAGCGCGAGCGCTACAAGGTGCCTTACGGGGCGCAGATTCTCACCGACGATGGTGCTCAGGCCAAGGCCGGGCAACAGGTTGCCAAATGGGATCCACATACCCATCCCATCGTTACCGAAGTAGCGGGGCGGGTGAAACTGGTGGACTTCCAGGAAGGCGTGACCGTGGCCAAGGAAGTCGATGAGATCACCGGGGTGTCCACCCTGGCGGTGCTGGATATCAAGCAGCGCACCGGCGCGGGCAAGGATTTACGCCCCCTGGTCAAGCTGGTCGACGATGAGGGTAATGAACTGAATTTCCCGGGTACGGAAATGCCGGCGACTTACCAGCTGCCAGGGCGCGCCGTGGTTACCGTGGAAGATGGCGCTGCGATCGTGGTCGGTGACATCATCGCCCGTATTCCGACGGAATCCTCCAAGACGCGTGATATCACCGGCGGTCTGCCGCGGGTGGCCGATCTGTTCGAAGCCCGGAAACCGAAGGAGCCGGCCATTCTGGCCGAGGCCAGCGGCACGATCGGTTTCGGCGTGGCCACCAAGGGCAAGCAACGCATCAAGATTGTCGACTCCTCCGGGGAAGAGACCGAGTTGCTGATTCCGAAATGGCGCCAGGTCAGCGTGTTCGAAGGTGAGCACGTGGAGCGCGGTGAGGTGATCTCGGAAGGCGAGCCGAGCGCACACGACATCTTGCGGCTCAAGAGCGTGGCCGAGCTGGCCGCCTACCTGGTCAAGGAAATCCAGGACGTGTATCGACTGCAGGGGGTGAAGATCAACGACAAGCACATCGAGGCGATCATTCGCCAGATGTTGCGCAAAGTTGAAATCACCGATGCCGGCGAAACCAGTTTCTTGCGTGGTGAACAGCTTGAGTACACCGCCGTGCGCGCCGAGAATGAACGTATGGTGGCCGAGGGCAAGGTGCCCGCCCGCTTCGAAAGACTGCTGCTGGGCATCACCAAGGCCTCCCTGTCGACGGAATCATTCATCTCCGCGGCGTCGTTCCAGGAAACCACCCGGGTGCTGACCGAGGCCTCCGTGCGTGGTGCCAGGGACAATCTGCGGGGGCTGAAGGAGAATGTGATCGTTGGTCGTCTGATCCCTGCCGGGACCGGTCTGGCCTTCCACACCCATCGGCGTAAGAACCGGCGCATGAGCCTGCCAGCAGACATGCGCCCCCTAGCTGAAACCCTGCCGGAAGCTGCATCGACCGAGTCAGGAAACGATAGCGAATAGCATATGGCGATTTGCCTTGACAGTGTCAGGGCAAATCGCTACTATTCGCGGCCTTCCATGACACGTCGGCTTGTCCGGCGTGTCATTTTTTTACGAAAAATCCAAGGATTACACGTTCGTGCCGACGATAAATCAACTCGTACGGATAGGGCGTCAAGACAAGCCGGTTAAGAACAAAGTTCCGGCGCTTGAAGCTTGCCCTCAAAAGCGCGGTGTATGTACCCGCGTGTACACAACCACACCCAAGAAGCCGAACTCGGCTTTACGTAAGGTCGCCCGTGTGCGCCTGACCAATGGCTTCGAAGTCACCAGCTATATCGGCGGTGAAGGTCATAACTTGCAGGAGCACTCGGTCGTTTTGATCCGTGGTGGTCGTGTCAAGGATTTGCCCGGTGTGCGTTATCACACCGTTCGCGGCTCGCTGGACACCAGCGGTGTCGAGAAGCGCCGTCAGGGTCGTTCCAAGTACGGTGCCAAGCGCCCCAAGGGCTGATCAGCGTTCCTGCTGCCAGTCTGACCACCGTTAAATCGTTTAAAGAGTAGAACATGCCACGTCGTCGCGAGATACAGCCGCGCCAGCCGCTTCCTGATCCCAAGTTTCAATCAGTCCAGCTGGCCAAGTTCATCAATATGCTCATGCATTCCGGCAAGAAGTCGACTGCTGAGAGCATCGTCTATGGTGCCCTGGACCGGATCGCCGATCGCAAGGGTACGGAAGAGCCGTTGACTGTGCTGGAGGAGGCGCTGGAAAACATTCGCCCCTCCGTCGAAGTCAAGTCGCGGCGGGTTGGTGGCGCCACCTATCAGGTGCCGGTCGAAGTTCGGGCGGTGCGGCGCACCAGTCTGGCGATGCGCTGGCTGATCGACGCCTCACGCAGTCGCGGTGAAAAGACCATGGCCGAACGTCTGGCTGGTGAAGTGCTGGACGCTTCCGAGCAGCGCGGCACCGCGATCAAGAAGCGTGAGGATACTCACCGCATGGCAGAGGCCAACAAAGCCTTTTCGCACTTCCGCTGGTAAATCAGGCTTCAGGAGCATCCGGCTGTGGCGCGTACGACCCCGATTGAGCGATATCGTAATATCGGCATCATGGCCCACATTGATGCTGGGAAGACCACCACAACGGAACGGATTCTCTATTACACCGGTGTCTCTCATAAAATGGGAGAGGTGCATGACGGTGCGGCGACCATGGACTGGATGGAGCAGGAGCAGGAGCGTGGGATTACCATCACCTCTGCTGCCACCACCTGTTTCTGGCAGGGCATGGAGAAGCAGTTCCCGCATCAGTATCGCATCAACATCATCGATACGCCGGGGCACGTAGACTTCACCATCGAGGTTGAGCGTTCCTTGCGCGTGCTCGACGGTGCGGTTTGCGTACTGGACGCCAATGCCGGCGTAGAGCCGCAGACCGAGACCGTCTGGCGTCAGGCCAACAAGTATAAAGTGCCCCGCATGGTGTTCATCAACAAGATGGACAAGATGGGCGCGGATTACTACCGCTGCATTGAAATGATCAAGTCGCGCCTCGGCGCGAACGTGGTGCCGATTCAACTGGCTATCGGCGCCGAAGAGAAGTTCGAGGGCGTGGTTGATCTGTTCCGGATGAAGGCGATCTACTGGAACGCCGACGATATGGGGATGACTTTCCAGGAGCTGGAAATTCCCGATGAGTTGAAGGCCAGGGCCGAGCAATACCGGGAGGCCCTTGTCGAGGCGGCGGCCGAAGCCAATGAAACGCTGATGGAAAAATATCTCGAAGGTGGCGAGTTGTCGCTGGAAGAGATCAAGGCCGGCTTGCGGGCGCGGGTGCTGAATAACGAGATTGTGTTGACGCTTTGCGGTACGGCGTTCAAGAACAAGGGTGTGCAGGCGATGCTGGACGCGGTCGTCGAATTCATGCCCTCACCGCTGGATGTTCCGGCGGTCCATGGTACGGATCCACAGGACGAAACGAAGATTCTGTCCCGGTCCGCGAGTGATGACGAACCGTTCGCGGCGCTGGCTTTCAAGATAGCGACCGATCCGTTTGTCGGCACGCTGACCTTCGTCCGGGTCTACTCGGGCGTGCTGAGTGCCGGTGATTCCATCTACAACTCAACGGATGGGAAAAAGGAGCGCATTGGCCGTCTGCTGCAGATGCATTCCAATAGCCGGGAAGAGATCAAGGAAGTGCAGGCCGGTGATATCGCCGCCTGTGTGGGTTTGAAGAATATTATGACGGGGACCACGCTGTGTTCCCTGAGCGCTCCGGTGATCCTGGAGCGTATGGAGTTCCCGGAGCCGGTGATTTCGGTGGCTGTGGAGCCGAAGACCAAGAGTGATCAGGAGAAGATGGGTTTGGCCCTGTCCAAGTTGGCTCAGGAAGATCCGTCTTTCCGGGTGCATACCGATGAAGAATCGGGGCAGACCATCATTTCCGGAATGGGCGAGCTGCACCTGGAGATTCTCGTTGAGCGGATGAAGCGGGAGTTCAAGGTCGAGGCGAATGTCGGCAAGCCGCAGGTGGCCTACCGCGAAACCATTCGCGCGACGGTCGAGCAGGAAGGCAAATTTGTCCGGCAGTCGGGCGGGCGTGGTCAGTATGGCCATGTCTGGCTGCGCATCGAGCCACAGGAGCCCGGTGCGGGCTACGAGTTCGTGAATGCGATTGTGGGTGGAACGGTACCGCGTGAGTACATCGGTGCGGTAGACAAGGGCATTCAGGAACAGATGAAAAATGGCGTCGTCGCCGGTTACCCGGTGGTCGATGTCAAGGTGACCTTGTATGACGGTTCGTACCACGATGTTGATTCCAATGAAATGGCATTCAAGATCGCCGGTTCGATGGGTTTCAAGGACGGGGCGCGTAAAGCGCGGCCGGTCCTGCTCGAGCCCATCATGGATGTCGAAGTGGTGACGCCGGAAGATTATATGGGCGACGTGATGGGTGACCTGAATCGTCGCCGTGGAGTGGTGCAGGGCATGGAAGATACGCCGTCAGGCAAAACGATCCGTGCCGAAGTGCCGTTGGCAGAGATGTTTGGTTATGCCACTGACGTGCGCTCGATGAGCCAGGGTCGGGCGACCTACACCATGCAGTTTGTGAAGTATAACGAGGCGCCCGCGAGCGTCACCGAAGAAGTGATGAAGGCGTTTTAAGCGCCGCCGGTTTTTTTGAAATAGGGTTAATTGAGTAATGGCCAAAGAAAAATTTGAGCGTACGAAGCCCCACGTCAATGTGGGAACGATCGGGCACGTGGATCACGGTAAGACGACGCTGACAGCGGCGCTGACGGTGGTTCAGGGCAAGAAGTTTGGTGGTGAGACGAAGGCTTA
>JBFJVB010000073.1:0-15323 GCA_041624435.1 Oceanococcus sp.
GCCTCCAGCTCGTCGGTAACCTGATCCAGGCTGCCTGGCAGCAGCGCTGCGTTGTTGATGAAACTGCCGGCGAGCCAGCGCCGCCCCTGGCGAGTTTGCCTGCGCAGCTGGACATCCACATCCCAGCTGGCGCCCGGGCTGAGCGCCAGCCCGGCAAACAGCTGCTCACGCCGATGGCCGATTGGTCGCGACATCAAGCTGTCGCGCAAGCGCGGCATTTCCCGGGTGCTGGCGGCCGGCTCCCAGTTCGCCGGCAGGCTCAGCCGCTGGTCCGGCGCCTCGATGAAGGGCGTCACCGTGGTGTCGCCCAGCAGGTGGGGGATCTGCTGATAATCCAGCGCCAGGGATGCGCTGCCGAACTGGCCGCCACGCAGCGAAACAGCGTTGGCATCCAGACCCAGATCGGTTGCCACCAGGCGGAAGTAGCCGGCCTTTTCATTCAGGAAATTGAGCTCGGCATTGCCGGTCCAGAATTCACCGTCCTGGCCCAGGCCGCGATAATCACCGAAACGAAACGAGGTCTCCGAGACTGCAAGCATCCCAATCTCCAGGTGACTGTCCGCGCCGGACAGTGCCGGACAATGTCGACAAGACCAGCGACTCAGATCGGGGCTCACGCTGTCCGCGGCAAACCCCGGCCAGGGCAGCAGCAGTGACGCGGCCAACAAGCTGATGTGTTTCCTGTGTCCCATGCTCGTTACCGGAACTGTTTCAGGCCTGACGGGTGATTCGAGCCGTGCGTCTGCGTGTGGCAGTTGGTGCAGCCATTGAGCAGCAGGAACTCCGAGGGCTGCCCGCCGGGCAGGCCGCTGGCGTCAAAGGCGGTGCTGGGGTGCCCCGCCTGCGAATGGCAGGACTGACACAACAGCTGCGGCGCGGTATCCAGCAGCGCGGGATGATTCGAGCCATGCGGGCGATGGCACAGTGAACAATCTTCGGCCGCCGGAGCGTGTTCCCACAGGAACGGCCCCCGTTTTTCCGCATGACAGCTCAGGCAGGTATCGCGCAAGCTGTCCCGGATCAGCAGTCCGTCACCCAGCCGGTTGCCATGACTCTGGTGACAATCGCTGCAGATCAGCTGCCCCTGGCGGATGGGATGCGCGCTGAGTTGCGTCGATTCTGCCCGGACCTCGGCATGACAGGCCAGACATCGCGCCGGCTGGGTCGGGCGCTGGATCACCGGATCATGCGCGGCGTGAACGGTATGGCAATCGCTGCACAACAGCGCCGCTTCCGCGTGGGGGCTGGATGGCCATTCCAGGCGGCGATGATCATCATGGCAGTTCATGCACAGGGCATTCTGCTGCGCGGCTGGCGCTGTCGAGTGGGTGCCGAAGGCGGGCGGGGGCGCACGCTGCGTGTCTTCGACGTGCCGGGATGCGTGTTCGCCGCCGCCGCCATGACAGGACTCGCATTGCAGATTCGCAAACGGACTGCGCGCATCGCCGCGATTACCGTGGGGGGTCTGAAAAATGGCCAGCACCGGGAAACGGGAAGCTTCGTCGTGGCACTTCAGGCAGGAATCCGCGCCTTTGCGTGAGTACTCCGCCGCAGTCGGCCCGGCGGCATCAACTGCCGAAATGGGCAAGCCCGGCGCCAGGATCAGGCTGATCAGCGTGGTGGCCGCCCGCCAGGCTCGAGCCTGCACTCCGGTCGCGTTCTGCGGTGTGGTGCGCTGCGCTGTCGGCTCCGCCTCTGGCGCGTCAAATCCAGCCATTGCTTCCCCCTGAAGAAATGTCCTGCCAGCCCTGTGGCCGACCCGGGCAGGGACACGCGTAACGTATTCCAGCCCAGAATCAGTATCCGCCACCGACATCTATGAGTTATTGATCTGGGTCATCACGCTGCGACCCGAGCTGCTTATCCTTTAGCCACAGCCTCGTTGAACGACGAGGCCCGTCAGGGGAGAACCGGAGCGTCATACACATGTCACTTTCACGCCGAGCCAATGGGGCCTTCGATCGTGCTGGCGGCCAGAGGGCTGGTCGCCCGGCCAAGGGGGTCTGGTCATTGCGGTGGCGCCGCCGCGCCGCTCCTCTGGTCCGCTCGATGGGCGTCGGCTTGAGCGCAGTGGTGCTGACGGCCTGCGGACCCGGCGTCGATGTTGCGGGTGGCAAAAACCCTGCGGGATCGCCCCAGAGCGAGGCCGGCGCGATCGAGGTGCTGGAACTGAACCTGGAGCCTGAGTTTGGCGTGAAGTTTGCCGTGGCAGGCCCGGCCGGCCAGGCCATGTCGGGACTGACCCTGTCCGATCTGCGCGTCACGCTGGCCAAGCTGATTCCCGGAACCAACGGTGAGCCGGACGCGTGGCGCAGTTATCTCCATGTAATCGAGCAAGCTGACGGCGCCGGTGTGACCACGCTGCATGCCAGCTACGACCGGGACGGCAGCCTGGCGGAATTTGCGCCGGGTCGGTATGACTATCGCTTTGGCACCGACATTCATGCGGTCGAGCAGCCCTTGCGCGTGCCCTTCGAGCCGGAACTGACCCACCGCATCGGCATCCAGGTGCTGACCGATCCGGCCGTGAATGGCAGTCATACCTGGCTGCCGGCCGATCCGGGCAGCATCGACTTCCTGCGGCGTGACATCATCGCCAGCCAGGCCTGCAATGATTGCCATGGCCAGTTGGGCGCTCACGATCGAACCGCCACCGACACGCGGCTGTGTGTGAACTGTCATACCGGCGACAGTGCCGACGCCGACAGCGGCAACAGCCTGGCGTTCTCGGTTCTGATGCACAAGATCCATCGCGGCAGGGATCTGCCCAGCGTGCGCGCTGGCGGTCAATACGCCATCCGGGGCGAGGCGGGTACGCCGTCCGACTATTCCACGGTGGGATTCCCGCAAGACATCCGCAACTGCGCCAGCTGCCATGCCGATCACGGCGATGAAAATCCGCAGCACGAGCGCTGGGCGCGACGACCCAGCCGCGCGGCCTGCGGCTCTTGCCACGAGGACGTGAACTTCGTGACCGGGGCAGGTCATGGCGAGGGCATCAGTGCGGGCAACGACGAGTGCCTGATCTGTCATCAGGACGGCGGCGTAGCCGGCGGTATCGCGCGTGCACATGAGATCCCCGCCAGCGTGCTCGCCAGGGCATTCTCGGCTCGCATTGTCCGGGTAGAAAATACCGCGCCAGGAGCGCGGCCGCGCATTACTTTCGAATTGCGCAATCCCGCAGCGGGCAATAGTCCCTACGACATCAGTTCCCATCCGGCCTGGCGCAACCCGCAAATCAGCCGCCTGAACCTGATCATCGGCTGGGGCAGTGCCGACTTCCACAACACGGGGAGCGGAGCCGTGCCGGCGCAACCGATCCGGCTGTCGGCCTTGTCATCCAGTACCCGCAATGCCGACGGCAGTTTCACTGTGGTGTCGCCGCAGCCGTTGCCCGCCGACGCCAGTGGCAGCGGGCTGGTTGGCCTTTCTGGCCGCGGTGCCGGCGACTATGAAGGCGACGGGCAGTCTACCGACGCCGTTCCTCTGACCAGCGTGATTGCGTATTTCGCCATTACCGACTCGGTGCCCGCGCCGCGCCGGCAGGTCGTCGACATCGCGCGCTGCGACAGCTGCCATGGGCGGCTATCGGTCCATGACGGCCAGTACAGCGATGAACCGCAGCTGTGCGTGGTCTGCCATAACCCCAACGCCACGGACATTGGCAACCGCCCGAGCGACGGCAGCCTGGCGGCCGATGGCAAGGCGCAGGAGGCGCTGGATTTCAAGACCATGATTCATCAGATTCATGATGCCGAGCACAATCGCCATCCCAGCAGCATTACGGATTACATTCTGCCGCCCCCCGGCGAGCCGCCGCCGCGGCCGGATTTTGTCATCTACAACAGCGCGGGGCAGCCGCGAAACTTTGGCGCGGTGAGATATCCCGGTATCCAGGGCGACTGCGCCGCCTGCCATCGACCCGGAACCGTGCAACTGCCGCTGACCAGCGAGGTGCTGGCCACGACCATCGACACCGGCGCCGACATCAACGATCCCAATGACGACACGAATATCACGCGGGCCAAGGCGGTGTGCATTTCCTGCCATCTCTGGCAGGGCGAGCATGCGGATACGGAAGGACTGGCGTCATCCAGCGCGCGCTGGCCCCTGGTGGATGCGGGGCTGGATACCGAGCAATGTCACCACTGTCATGGTCCGGGCAGCACTGCCGATGTCGAGGCCATGCACCCCATTCACTGGTGATCAGATCGGGTTCGCACAGCACTCGAAGCAATGCCGATGCAGCCGTGGGCTGTGGCGCTCAGGCGCAAGCCGTAGGGGTGAGCCGACTGTGGCCAGTGGCGCTCAGCGCGCGACGGGCAGGGCGATGACCAGACCGACGGGTGTGTTCTCAAGCAGACCAGTGCCTGTCTGGCGCTGCGCCATGGCTGGCTTGGTGCTGGCGGCGGGGTCGGTGCAGGCGCAGTCAGCTGACCAGGCCGAGTCACTGGAGGTGATCGCCGTCGAGGCCGAGTCGCCAGACCGGATCACGCTGAAGCCGCCACAGCAGGTGCTTGAAACCATCGTGGTGACCGCGCAGAAACGACGCAAATCCCTGCAGGATGTGGCCATTTCCGTCCAGGCCTTCGATGGCGAAACCCTCGATGCGCTTTCGATCTACGAAATGGCCGACTTGCAACGGATTACCCCGGGCATGACGATCAACACCTCGCTGGGTTTCCTGGTCACTTTCCTGCGCGGCATTGGCACCGATGCAGTCACCGCGGCCGACCCGAGCGTGGCGACCTATGTGGACGGAATCTATTTCCCATTTGCGCCGGATCTGTCCCAGAACTTCGGTATGGTCGAGCGGGTGGAGGTGCTCAAGGGGCCGCAGGGCACCCTGTTCGGGCGTAACGCGGTCGGCGGGGCCATTGTCAGCCAGACCCGCAATCCCGAGTTCGACGGAATCCACTTCGATGTGCACGCCGAAATGGCCAGTTTCGACGCCCAACTGGCGCGGCTTTACGGCAACATCCCATTGACCTCCCGGCTGGCGGTCAACGCCACCGCAGCGTTGTTCGGCACGGACAACTTCTATACCGGCAGCCAGGGCACTCCGCCCCGCGCGATTCCCCGCGATGGCGGTCATGACGGCCGGGTCAAGCTGCGTTGGCAGCCGCTCGAGGCGCTGGACATCCAGCTTGCCGCCTCCCAGCGAGACGTGCGTGGCGGCCGTTATCTGGTCGGCTTCAATGCGGCGCCCTCACAACTGGGCACGGCCTTCGGTATCGAGGCGCAAACCGGTTCTCACGGTGTCCTGGACGCCCGTACCGAGGGGGCCAGTCGCAACGCGGTGATCTACGGTGACCTGCTTTTCGAGGCGCCGCATTTCGACGTGCGCCTGCTCGCCTCGGATCAGTCGATGAATACCTATGGCACCCGCGATTTCGATGGCTCGCCGCAATCGCTGGTCAATCTCGAGGCCGTGAGCCAGTACATCGAAGCCCGGTCGATGGAGCTGCAGTTCATATCCAATTCCGGCTTCGGTCCCGACTGGATCGAGTGGATTGCCGGCGCCTACCTGTTTCGTGCCGAGCAGGGCCTGGGTTCGGCAAGTTTTTACTTCGGTGGCGCAGATCTGGGCGAGGGCACCCTGGGCGGACGGGCGCTGCCTGCCGGGCTGCTTTCGGTGCTCAGCGCCGGCGCTGGCTCCGGACCCGATGGCGGGCTGAATCTGGTTGGATTGATCGGCACCGATTCCCGCTCGCTGTTCGCCGAGAGCACGTTCTCCCTGCGCTCTGGGCTGGATCTCACGCTTGGTGCCCGTTACCAGATCGAAGAACGCTGGGTGTTGCAGTCCAACGTGGGAACTCGCAACGGCGATGGGACGTACAGTGTCTTGCATGACTTCTCGGATCAGGCCACCGACGCCAATGGCGAGCCTTATCCCAGCCACAGCATCGATCGGGCGCTGTCGCCAAAAGTGGCCTTGCAATGGCGCCCTGTCGACGCCGATCTGATGCTGTACGCCAGCTGGCAGACCGCCACCAAGGCGGCGACCTACAACACGCTGAACATCTATGACTCCCCGGATTACGTCCGCCCTGAACGCCTGAGGGCCTGGGAACTGGGAGTAAAATCGGTCAGTGCGCAGGGGCATTTGCGTATCAATGCGGCGGCCTTCGACTACGACATCGAGGATTTGCAGCAGATTTACGTGTCGATTTTCGCGGGCGGCCTGACCAGCCTGCAGAATGCAGCCCGCGGTCGGATTCATGGCATCGATGTCGATCTCGCGGCCCAGTTGTGGCCGAGCCGTATCGATCAACTTTCGCTGACGGCTGGCGCCGCCTGGGTTCAGGCCCGCTATGCCGCCTTTCCCGATGCCTCCGGTTTTGACGAACAGGGCCACTTTCGCAGCGACCAGGACTACAGCGGCAATCGCATCGTCCGCACCCCGGAATTTTCGGCAAGCGCCATGCTCAACAAGCTCTGGATGACCGGCTCCGGCGCGCTCGGAGCGGGGCTGGATGTCTACTACAGCAGCGCAATCCACTATGAACCCTCAAACCGTCCGCTGACGCGGCAGCGCGGGTACTGGCTGCTGGGAGCCCGCGTTGGCTATCTGTTCGCGCACTGGAATCTGCGCCTGAGCGCTTCGGTGCGAAATCTGAGTAACACCGGCTATTTCGCCGGGCTGGTGGTCAATGACTTTGGCTTCCAGCCGAGTCTCGCGCCCCCACGGATCTGGGCCTTGCAACTGAACTGGGGGTTTTGAGCCCGGTCTGCCCGGCCGCGGCTAGCGCGCCGCGGCGTACATCTGCTCGGCGGCTTCGACCGGATCGAGGTTGTTCTCGAAGCTCTGTATCCAGGCCGTGTAGTTATGCACGGTCCTGATCTGGTCGGGGTGGAAGCCGGGTCGGTAATACGGCAGAACCATCCACAGCAGGCGGCTGAGCACGCCTTTTCGGGGCGACAGTAACCAGGCGCTGTTTTTCAGGAACAGACCCAGACGCTGGCGCCGGCTCAACCCGTCCATGCCCAGCATCATCCAGGTGAATACCGTGCTGTAGAAGGTGAAGGACAGGCTGGCGTGGGTCATCGCCAGAATCCGCTGCCAGTAGCCCACACCAGCGACCTCTTGCATTACCTCAAACGCCACCGACCTGTGCTCCATCTCTTCCACCGCATGCCAGGCGAACAGACCGCGGACCCGTGGATCGGCCCCGGCCAGCATGCGCTTTTCGGCGAAGAACAAGTCCGCCATCATCGCCGTGAAGTGCTCGAAAGCCGCCGTCAGCGCGATGTTGTACGCGGCGGAATAGCGTCGCAGCCGGGCATCGCAGAGTGTCTTGATCCGTCGCGTGACACGCTGGATATCCAGGCCCTGACGCGCCAGGCGCTGGTTGTAGCGGGTGTGCACCATGCCATGCTGGCCTTCCTGCAGCATGAAGTCCCGCACTGCCTCACGCAGCTGTGGCGTATCGATCCGTTCCTGGAAAGCCCGCACCGTGCTGATGAAGTAACGCTCGCCGTCCGGAAACGTCGCCTGGACCGCATCCATCAGGCGCGTCTTCAGCGGGTCATCGGCCAACCAGTAGGTCGGGATATCGTCGCTGTCCAGGCCGAAATCCAGCCCCTTGCGGACTTTGAGCGTTTCCTTGTGTCGCGCCTTGGCCATGCTGCTCGCTTACCTGCGGGTTTGATGCCAACAGCATAGGGCGCGCCAGCCACAGGCCGCCAGGTGATACGATGACAAAAAAGGATGATATTGCGACATGCCTTTAAAGCTGGACCTGCCTCACTTCAGCGTGCTCAGCAATGCCGCAATCCGGTGTGGCATCGACATTCGTCAGGCCCTGGGCGCTCTGGACATCGTCACCAGCAGCCCGCCCGCGGCGCTGGCGCGGTTTTCTCTTGCGGATATCGCCCGGCTGCTGGCGACCCTGGAGCAGGAGACCCGGCAAGGCTATTTTCCCTTTGCCCTGGCCGACGCCTTTCGCTTCGATGCCCAGCCCGGCGTGTCGGCCTTCATCACCAGTTCACGCAATCTGCGTGAATCTGGCGCACTGTTCGAATGGATTCCGCAACTGATCCATCCCGCGATCCGGTTCAAACAGATCGATAACGGCCAGCAGGTCGCAACGGCCATCGACATCGTCGACCCGCAGGGCGTCAGCCAGGATCTGCCCGCCCTGGTGGAAATCATCGCAGCCGTGGTGCGCAACTACGCGCGCAGCATCGCGCCCGAATTGGACGCACATGACGAGGTCCATTTCGCCCACGCGCCGCGCATTGACGCACAGGCCTATCTGGACTATTTCCGCTGTCCCGTGCAGTTTCAGGCCGCACGTAATCAGCTGGTATCGGACAGCTGGAGTTTCGACCAGGAATTGCCCGGAAATCTGCCGACAGCCCACGCTCTGGCGGCGGAATCCATCCGGGTTCAGCTGATCGGGGATGGGGTGGCGCCACCGCTCCCGGTCTTGATTCGGGATCTGCTACGCCGGCGTCTCGAGCTCTGTGGTGCGGGCATGGCTGCCGTCGCGGCCGCGCTGAAAATGCATCCTCGGACCCTGCAGCGGCAACTGCGCAAGCAGGGGCTGAGCTACTCCGGCCTGCTGGCCAGGACCCGGCATGAACTGGCCTGCGAAATGCTGCGCACCACACAGCTGGATATCGAAAGCATCGGTTTCAAGCTGGGTTTTGGCGAACGTCGCAGCTTCACCAGTGCATTTCAGTCCTGGCAGGGTCAGACCCCATCGGCCTACCGGCAGAACCGACAGGCGGCGCCCGCCCGTCGCGGCAGCTCAGAACCGGCCTGAAAAGCTCGTCGACTTGCGCCACAGCGCACCGCATCAGAGCAACCCGCCACCGCTGCGAAACAACGCTTCGGACGGTTGCGAATCGTCGACCAGTTCACCCTCGTTCTTGTCGGCGCGCGGTGTCGGACTCACCTTGGCGGCGCCGGGCTGGTACAGGCCGACGGCGGTAGGTTGATACGGCGAACTGCCAGGACTTCTCTGCGCGTTGAATATGGCATCGAGGTCCGCATTCGGCGCGGCATGCTGAATGACTTCACTGAGTACATCGCGATAATCCAGCGTAGCCATCAGGTCACCACGATGCCTGCGCCCACCGATGTCGATGAGGCCAGAATCCTCCTGTCCCGCTTGCGCATCAGGGTCCAGCGGCAGCCAGCGATCATAATACACGCCACCCTGCACCCCACCGCCGAGCACCAGCATGCAGCCTCCGGAGCCGTGGTCAGTGCCCTGACTGCCATTTTCCGCCACCCGCCGTCCGAATTCGCTCATCACGACGGTACTCACCTTGTGTTTCAGTCCGGCTTGCTTCAGATCGTCGTAAAATGCCTTGAGTCCGTCTCCCAGCTCGCGCAGCAGGGTCGTCAGCGTACCGGCCTGCCGGGCATGTGTGTCCCAGCCTGGAATGTCCAGGGTGATCACCTCGGTGCCGAGTCTGGCCCCCGTCTTGATGATCTTCGCGGCTTCTTTCAGCTTTCCGGCAAAGCTGTTGCCTTCCGGATAGAGGCCAGAAGCCGGTTCAGCGACCGTTGGGCGAACCTCATCCATAAGTCGAACGCCGCCGATTAGATCATTGGTGGCGGCATCAAGTGCGCCTGGCGTCGCGTAATGTTGCTCCAGTTTGCCGATGACCTGAGATTCGTCCAGTGCGGATGGAAGCCAGATCGCGAACTCGTCGATGGTCATCATGGAATTCGCTCGGCCAGCTCCGAACAGCGACACCGGCATCCTGCCGCCGATCGCTACCGCGCGAAACGCAGAGGTGTTGAGCGAAGCGGTACCGCCGTGCATGTGCTCGATATAGCGTCCCAGCCAGCCTGTTCGGGGGCCGTCGCCTCCATCCCAGCCGCGTTCGACCATGGCTTGCGCGGAAAAGTGCGAGCGCGAGGGTGACATCGGTCCCACCGCATGCACGAAGGCGATATCGCCGTCATCATTGGTAAAGATCTCATGGAGCCCTTGCAGGCTGGGATGCAACGCGAACCCGCCGCCCAACTCGAGCGACCGCTCTTCCGGCGCGGCCGATTGATCATCCGGCGCCGGAATCGCCAGGCGTGGCCGCAGGTTGCGGTATTGCTCGCCATACACGGCATCGCCATGCGGTATGACCATATTCAGGCCGTCGCAGCCCCCGCGCAGAAAAACCTTGACGATGACGTGCTCGTTACGTGCTGCGCCGCCCGTGCTGCGGGCGCCAGGCGATGCCAGCAGGGCCAGCGAGGCCAGGCCGAGCCCCGTCAGCAGCTCGCGACGGTGTTCCTGGGTATCTTGCTTGCTCATTGGTTTCCCCCTAACGCAGCTGAAAATACCGGGAGCTGAGCATCAGGCCCAGCACGCCGATTGTCTTGCTCTTACGCATCCAGGTGTTGCCGAACGCGCGCTGCGCTGCCGCCGGTTCCCCATCGGTCGCAAAGTCGATCAGCGCGTCGTAGTCGGCGGGGTCGAGGTCGCGGAACAGGATGCGCGCGCGCAGATTCTCGATCAGTTCCTCGGGTGTGTTGGCACTCTTGGAAAGAGCCAGGTAGTCAACGTAAAGACCGCGTTCGCTGTTGTCAGCGCCTTTGGCCAGATAGAAAGCGAGCCACAGACGCTCGCGCATGTCATTGGGATGCAGCCAGAAATCGGCTTCCTCCGGATAGCCGTCGGGCGTATCCCAGCCATGCGGCTGATGTCCGGCATCGGCCAGGTACAAACTGGCATAGCGGTTATAGCCGTCGTGCTTGACTCCGGCTGCCAGGGTACGCAGGCAGGAAAGCAGGTAGTGAAAAGGACGTTTGATCTTGGCATCCTGGGAGGTCCAGAAGCCCTCCCGGCCGTCACGTCCGGAGTGGAAGATGGTTCGCAGCATCTCCCGGATGTCGCCGTCGGTTCGTTGAAAGGTCTCGGCAACTGCGTCGACCAGATGCGCTGGCGGCTGATCGGCCACGAAGCGCTTGACCAGCTTGGTCGCGATGAAGTTCCGGGTCATCGGGTGATCGACAAGAAAATCGATCAGTTCGGTGACTTCATCCGCCCCGGCCGCGCCGGAGCGGCTTGCGATCACATGCCCCATGATGAGCTTGTCGCCGGCCGTGTCATGCGCGTCCGGATCGAAGACGACCTCGGTCTGGTCTACCGACCAGCCGCTCAGAATGCGGGCCACTTCCTTGACATCGTGTTCGTCGTAGCCGCCATCCACCCCCAGCGTGTGCAGCTCCAGCAGCTCGCGCGCGTAATTTTCATTCGGCCGGTCTTTGGTATTGGCGTGTCCGTCGAGGTAGTGGAGCATGCAGCTACCTTTCCAGGCGGCCTGCATCAGGGCACGAAAATTGCCCAGGGCATGCACCTCAGGCTGACCACTCTCGCCGCGCAGCACGAATCGATCGTCCAGAAGGCGGTGCAGGCGGGTGTTGCGGTCCTTGGATACGTACATGTTGAAGTGATCGTTCCAGAACTCGACCATCACCTCAAACAGCTGACGTTTGCTGAGCAGGGCGCGAAATAAGCTCACCGATCTGGCGTGATGGGCGGCTGCAGAGCGTCGCGAATTATAGTGCAGGAAATACAGATCCTTGGGCAGCTGACTGTTCGGGAAATAGGTGGAGATTTCCTGATCGGCTTCAAGGTCGCTGATGCGCAGGTAATCCAGCTGAATGTCCAGGTAACGTGACCAGCCGATGCGCTGGGCCTCCTGGTAGTCTTCGAGCGTGATGCCGAAGCTGATGCGATTGAGCAGATGCACGACCTCGCTTGGCCGGGCCAGATTGGCGTGGTTCGGCGCGTCGAACAGGCCAAGGCCAAGACGATAATGCGCACCGGCCAGCTGTGGTGTCATCAGCGCCGTGGCGCTCAATCCGCTTCCCCCTACGCGTAGCAATGCGCGGCGTGACAAACTCATGCGGCTCCTCCCTGAGACTCGATTGATGCAGCCCAACTTTGCCACCGGCAGCATGCCACTCACAGTTTCGCTGCGATAAGCGGCAATCACCAGGGTTTTGGGACAGAACTCAGGAATCGCCAGGATGGCTGAAAATTCAGCGAGTTAGCGAGAGCTACACGGACTTGTGCAGTGCCGCAGCCGCTTCAGACAAGCGGTCTGCGCCAGTGCTCGAGGGTGAGGAAATTGCGCCAAACTCCTGCTGGCCGGACGCCCCACCGAGGCGGCGAAGTGGAGCAGGATGGACGGCTGGTCGTCTCCCAGTCGATCAGGCCGGTTCTGCGACAGGGAGCATGCCGATGCGTGTCCTTGTGGTTCCTGCGGGTCTGCATCAAGCTGTCGATCAGGTTCCGACAAGGAGGGAATGTGCGTTTCATTCATACGGCCGACTGGCAACTCGGACTCAAGTTGAGATATCTGGATCCGGAACGGGCGGCACAGTTGCGGATGCTGCGCTTTCAGACCGTGGAGCGTATCGCCGCGCTCGCCCGGGAACGGCAGGTGGATTTCGTGATCGTGGCCGGTGATGTGCTCGATGACAATGCGCTGGGTAAAGACGCCTTGCAGCAGACCTCCGAAGCCCTGCGCGCTTTCGGCCAGATACCGGTGTTTCTGTTGCCCGGCAACCATGATGCGGCAACCGAGGACTGCGCCCTGCTGCGCCTGGAGCTTGCGCCTACGGTGCGTGTGCTGAGCCAGCGTGAGGTGGTGAAGCTCGCCGGTGGGGCTTTGTACCCTTGTCCCCTGCAGCGACGCCATGAAACAGATGATCCTTGCGCCTGGCTGCCTGGACGCGAAAGCGACGATGGCATTCGGCTTGCGGTTGCCCACGGCGGCATCATCAACTTCGCTGACAGCGCGGATGCAGAGACGCCCAATCTCATTGACGCCAAAGCCATCATCGACAAGGGCTTCGATTACCTGGCTCTGGGCGACTGGCACGGCCTGCTCAACATGGGCAGCCGCATCTGGTATTCGGGTGCCCACGAAGCGACCCGCTTCAAGGAAAAGCAGCCTGGCTACGTGCTGGTCGTTGACATCGAACTGGCCGGTGAGGAACCCGTTGTGGAACCCGTGGCCGTCGCCCAGACCCAGTGGGAATCGATTGCGCTGAGTTTTTCGCAGGACAGCCAGGTCGGTGAGCTTCGCCAACAGCTGGAAGCCCTGCCGTCCCTGTCCAGGTCGCTGGTGCAGCTTGATCTGGATGGCGTGCTGTCGATGGCAGCTCGGGATGAACTGGATCAGGTTCTGGACGACTACCGCCAGCGTCTGGCTTACCTGCGTTGTCGCATGGCGGATTTGCACACCCAGCCTACCGCAGACGATCTGGCGGGTATGGCAGCTGAGGGCTTCATTGCCAGCGCCCTGGAGGAATTACGTCTGCAAGCAGACCCCGCCGATGAAGATGCGGTCCGGCTGATGTATCGATTACAGAGGCAAGCGACCGATGCACCTCGTTGAACTCGAAGTCGAGCACTGGCGCGGCCTGAGTGGCAAGCTCGGGCCCTTTTCGCCAACGCTGAATCTGATCTGCGGTCCCAACGAATCCGGCAAGAGTCGATTCTTCCAAGCGCTGCGTTTTGCCCTGTTCGAATCGCACAAGGGCACGGCTCAGCACAAGAAAGACCTGCAAAGCTGGACCAGTCCGGAGTCCCCCGTGGTGCGGCTTGGCTTCGAAGTCGACGGCACACGCTACACGCTGGCCAAGCGTTACCTGAAGGGCGCGTACGCGGAGCTGTCCGGCGGCGGGAAGACCTTGCAGGGCGCTGCTGCGGAACAGAGGCTGCTGCAGCTCACCGGCGGCCGTGAAGGCAGCGGTCGCGGCGAAGCTGCCGAGGATGCGATGGGTATCTGGCCCTTGCTGATGGTCGCCCAGGGCGATTCACGCAGGCCGGTGAGCGCTGCGCTGAACGGGGACAGCCAGGCCCGGTTGCAGGATCTGTTGGCCGATGAAATCGGCACGGCGGCGATATCGGCTACCGGGAAGAAGCTGCTGGAGCTGGCAAGGCTGGAGCGTGATCGGTACTTCACGCCGACCGGACAGGAAAAGCCCGTGCTCAGGCAGGCCCGTGCGCGTTACGAGCAGGCCCGCGATGACTTGAGGCAGGCGCAAGAGCATTACGCGAAACAGGCCAGTACGGCCGTGGAACTGGCTGAATTACGCCGCCAGCTGACCGACTTGGCGGTCAGGCTCGACCAGGCTCGTAAGGAAGCCATGGCGGCTGCCCAGAAAGCCAATGCGGCCCGAGAGGCGCGCTCCGAGCGTGACGGCAGGAGGTCCGACAGAGATCTGGCGGCCAGTCGCAAGGACAACGCGGATACATTGCTGGCCAACCGCAAGGTGCTGGAAGCCGAGCTGGCACAAATGGACGCCGGGCTGCAATCCAGGCGGGCAAGCCTGCGCGAGTTGGCGGCCCACGAACGGGAACTCGAGGTGGAGCTGGAACAGCAAGACCTTGCCGCCCAGCAGGCGCTCGATACGCGTGATTCGGCCGGGGCTCACTTCAAGCTGGCGCAGAAATCCGCTCAGCTCGGCCAGATCAATGCGCAAATTCTTGCCCTTGGCGCCAGCATCCAGTCGCTGCAGGCCAACGAATCCTGCATCACCGAGCGGCGAGCGCGACGAGCCCGTTCGGTGGAAGTCAGCGCGAACAAGCTCGCCTGCCTTCGCGAGTTGGAGCAGGCCTGCAAAGTCAGCAAGGCGCAGCTGGACGGTGCTGCGATGCGGATCGCGATAACCGCCCAGCAGGCTCTCAACATCGATGGTCAAGCCCTGGATGCCGGTCGGGAGCGGGAGATTCTGGTTACAGGTCGCGAACAGATCACTCTGGACGGCATCGCAACCATCGATATTCGTCCGCAGCAGGGCAGCTTCGATGAGCTCAGGGCCCGCCTTGACGCGGCACAACAGCGGCTCAAGGATGAACTCGACCAACTCGGCATGGAGAGTGTCGCCGCCGCCGCACAGGCCGAAAATATCTGGTCACAGCTTTCCCGTGATATTGGCAATCTCGAACGCGAGGCCAAGCTCCTATCGCCACGCCCGCTGTCAGAGCTCAAGGAAGAACTGGCCAGATACCAGGCGCAGCAGGCGGGACTGAGCGGGATCGAGAGCGACATGGATCTGCCGGCGGCTCAGGACGCCCTGGAGGCAGCCCAGCAGGCATTCGAGAGTGTCCAGAGCCAGCGCAGCGCGGTGGACAAGCTCCTGCAGGAGCAAAGAGGTTTGCTTGCCGTTGAAGCGGCCAAGGTAGAACAGCTCGCCGAGCAGCAGGCGGATGGGCGCCGCAAACTCGAAGCCATGCCAGCGCTTGACGCGCTTGAGGGCAGTGTGAGCGGCGCTCAGCAGGCCCTGGGTGAGGCCCAGCTTTCACTGGATGCGGCGATTCGTCGCTTTGAGGCTTTGGGCGGCGAGC
>JBFJVB010000074.1:0-15318 GCA_041624435.1 Oceanococcus sp.
CATCGTCCAGACGTTTGGCCAGGGCCCGGGCGCGCACCACACCACCGACGTCAGGAGACACGACAATCACGTTGTCGTGCTTCTGCCGCCACAGATCGTGCAGCAACACCGGCGAGGCATAGACATTGTCAACCGGGACCGAAAAGAATCCCTGAATCTGCTCGGCATGCAGATCGACGGTCAGCACCCGGTTGGCGCCGGCGATACAGACCATGTCGGCGACCAGTTTCGCGGTGATGGGCACGCGGGTTGAGCGAGTCCGTCGATCCTGCCGGGCATAGCCGAAGTACGGAATCACCGCAGTGATCCGGCCGGCCGAAGCCCGCCGCAGGGCGTCCATCATGGCCAGCAGTTCCATCAGCGTGTCATTGGTCGGTGCACAGGTGGACTGGATCACGAAAACATCCTTGCCACGGACGTTCTCCTCGATCTCGACCATGACCTCGCCATCGCTGAAGCGACCCACGGTCGCCTTGCCGAGGGTCTGGCGCAACTGACTGGCAATGGCCTGAGCCAGATCCGGGCAGGCATTGCCTGCAAACAGCATCAAAGCAGGAGTTTCACTCACTTGTGTCGCCATCCCATGTTCAGCTGGTACATCGTATTTGCCGCTGTGCGGCCAAAAATGGCTGGGGTGGTAGGATTCGAACCTACGGTACACGGGATCAAAACCCGCTGCCTTACCACTTGGCTACACCCCAATAATCAGTCCTGCCGCCGCCGCGTGCAATGGCGATTGATTCACTCCACGCGCAATAAATACCTGCCAGTCATCCGGCACCTGCGCGGCCATGGCCGCCGCCTGATCGCGATTCTCACAGGGCAGAAACACACTCGCCCCGGTGCCGCTCATGCGCGCATCACCATGCGCTGACAGCAGTTCGAACGCGCGTCGCACTTCGGGAAATCGGCTTGCCACTACAGGCCAGCAATCATTGTGCAGTTGCGCCCGCTGCGCGAGCAAGTCGGAAATTGTCACGATCGGCGTATCCCTTGTCAATTCCGCTGCGGCAAATACTTCCGCCGTGGACACATGGCAATCGGGCGTGACCACGCAAAACCAGCGCTCCGGCAACTCGATGGGCTGGAGGCGTTCGCCGATGCCTTCGCCAAATGCGCTGCGGCCACGCACGAAAACCGGCACGTCTGCGCCCAGCGACAGACCCAGTTCGGCCAGATCCTCCAGACTCAGGCCCAGATTCCATAAGGCGTTCAGCCCAAGCAGACAGGTCGCCGCATCACTGCTGCCACCGCCCAGTCCCCCGCCCATCGGAATCCGCTTGATGCAGCGAATATCCACCCCGAGGGCGGTCTGACCGTGCTGCTGCAACAAGCGCGCCGCGCGGACGCACAAGTCCTGCTCGGCAGCGACGCCCGGCAGGCAGGTATGCAGAATGATCTGGCCGTCGCGGCGCGGCTGCAAGTCGAGTTCATCGCCGAAGTCGAGCAATTGAAACACCGTCTGCAACTCATGGCGTCCATCCGCACGCCGACCGACCACATGCAGGAACAGATTGAGTTTGGCCGGAGCGGGAAGACGCGGCTGGGCCGCCAGGCCGCCCCGGTCCGAATTCAGTGTATCTGCCATGTGCTGATCTCGATCTGCAAGAACCACGGTGCCTGTTCCAGCCGCACGCTATGCGGGAAGGACAGACCCTGCGCATCGCGATAGTCGCTCAGCTGGATGACCCAGCCGCCCTGCTCAATCTGGGCAATGTAACCGGCCGGATCGCGTCCGATCCGCGCCCGGGACTCCGGCGACGGCAGCCCTCTGGCCCAGAATGGCAAGGCGGCCAGCGGCACGCGCAAGCCGGTTCTTCGCCAGATCTCCTCCATGGGCTCGGCGCTGGAGACCGTGGTTTCGCCATCGCTGATTTCAACCAGATCGGGCGTGCCTACAATACGGATTCCGCCGAAACCAAACGGCCCTCTGAGCAGCAGATCAAACTGGGTATCGGTTTGACGCCAACGCAAGCTGGCCCGCTGATCGGCGGTATGTATCCGGCCCTTGAGCTGCCAGGCATTCAGGTTCGCCCGCTGACGCTCGGACCAGCGGGCGGCCGCCTGATCCGGCTGCGGGGCCGCGGGCATCAGGCTGCAGCCGCTCAAAACGCTCAGCAACAGGGCCAGAGCACCCTGGCGCAGGGACGTGATCATCGGCATGTGACAGCGTGCCTGCCCAGCGCTACAGCGCTGAATCCAGACGCTGCACGGTTTCCCGTAACACCGGATGCTCAGGTTTCTGCTGTAAGGCGGCGCGCCAGATTTCGCGGGCCCGCGCACGCTCACCCAGCGACCACAACACCTCGCCCAGGTGGGCGGCCACTTCGGGATCCTGCATCTTGGCGTAGGCGCGCTCCAGATAATCCCGTGCCTGGGCCAGGTCGCCCTGGCGGTACAGCAGCCAGCCCATGCTGTCGATAACCGCCGGGTCATCCGGCGTGATCGCCAGTGCCCGACGCACGTATTCGGTGGCCTCGACATAGCGATCGGAATGATTGCTCAGAATATAGCCCAGCGCATTCAGCGCCCGGGCGTCATCCGGATGTTCGACCACGATCTGCCTCAGATCGGCTTCCGCCTGGGAGATCTGCCCCAGATTCTCCCGGACGATGGCGCGCCCGTACAGCAGATCGGGATCATCGGCATACTGCGCCAGGGCTTCGGTATAGACCTGCTCGGCCTCCGCATAGGCCTGATCCTGGTACAACACCTCGGCCTCGACCTGATACAGGCGCAGCTCCTGTTCGGGAAAGCGCGCGCGCAGATTGGCCAGAATAGTGCGCGCTGCCGGCGTTTCGCCCTGGCGGCTGATGATCACCACCTGCCGAATCGCAGCATCCAGCACATGCCGACCATTTTGCACATTGCGATAATGGCTCATGGCTTCCAGCAAGCGGCCCGATTGTTCGGCAATCTGGCCCAGGTAGTAGGACGCATCGAAGGTCCGTGCACCGATGCTCAGGAGCCGTTCGAAATGCTTCTGCGCCACCGCGTGCTGGCGGCGATCCATTTCTATCAGGCCGGAAGCGAACAAGGCCGCCACATTATCCGGCGCAATCTTCAGTGCTCGACGGTATTCACCGTGGGCCAGCTCCAGCTGTTCGTGCTCCAGCAGCAGGGAGCCCAGAGCCAGGCGCAACTCCAGGTCCTTGGGCGCGGCGACATGCAAATCCCGGATCAACCGACGGGCCTGCTCCAATTCGTTCGCCTGCAAGTGCAAGCGCAGGGCCAGCATCTGGGCGGGACGCCATTCCGCTTCGAGCAACAAGGCGCGCTGCACGGCAGCCAGGGCCAACTCAGGCTGATTCACCCGATAGGCCAGCAGGGCACGGCCATACTCCAATGCCGCGCTTAAAGGCTGATCCGCACTGACCTGGGCGTACAGCGCCAGCGCCTGCGTGGTCGCCAGCGGTTCGGCCGAAATGATCTCGGCAACGCCAATCAGCGGCGCGTTTGGTTCCTGGGGCGCGTGTAACAGGGTGCTGCGCAGCCGCTTCACCGCCAGCGCCCAATCACCGGCCCGAAGCGCGAGGCGCGCCGCGATTTCATACGGAGCGGCATCCTCCGGTGCCAACTCGATCCAGCGGGCGGCGCCCGCCGTGGCCAGTTCCAGGTTCTCCGCCTGCAAGGCCAGCTGGGTCGCCCGCGCCGCAACCCTGGCATCGGCACTCAATTGCGCGGCCTGGGCGTAGCTCTGGGCCGCCTGTTCGCGCAGACCTTGCCTGGCGGCCAGCTCGCCGGCCAGCACGGCAGCATTGATTTGCACTTCGGGAGCCAGCGGGGCGGCAGTGGACAAAGCGGCGAACTGTTCTGCGCCCTCGGACAACGCAGGCCGATGCGCCGCACAGGCGGTCAACCCCAGGAGCAACGTGCCCAAGGCCACGCAGCGTATAACCATCTTGTCTTGCATACCGTCCCCGATTTGACGCGCTGGCCTAACTGAGCCGATCCGCCCTCTCGAAACGGACCAAAATTTGCTTAATACCCTATGGACCGATCATGCCCACGCTTGTTCCCAGGCCGGGCATCACCGAAAATTGCCAACCGCGCGGCGTCATCAGACATCGCGCACCGCTGCTTCAGACTGGTCATACTAAATGACAATGCTAACTCGCATCCCAAAACGTCATCCGCCGCCACGCCCCGCAGGAGCGTAATGTCCTTGTATGCGCTTGGATTGAATTATCGCTCGGCCCCCCTCAGCTTGCGGGAGCGCGTTGCGATCGCCGAAATCGCGTTGCCAGACGCGCTACGGGATATCCACGCCATGCCGGGCGTGCGCGAGGCGGCCATCCTGTCGACCTGCAACCGAACCGAAATCTTCACCGTCGGTAGCGCAGCGCCAGGACTCAGCCAGTGGCTGTCCCTGCGCGGCGAGATTAACCCACACGAGCTGCAACCGCACCTGTTCTCCTACGATCACAGCCGCGCGGTCCGCCATGCCCTGCGGGTGGCCTCCGGCCTGGATTCAATGATTCTGGGGGAGCCACAGATTCTCGGCCAGATGAAGGATGCCTTTCAGATCGCCCAGGATCAGCGCACCCTGGGCCCCGTGCTGAGCAGACTTTTTCAGCATGCCTTCCGAGTCGCAAAGGATGTCCGCACCCGCACCCAGATTGGCGCGCGTTCGGTTTCGGTCGCCGCCGCCGCCGCGAGCCTCACCGGAGAAATCTTCGCTGACCTGAAAGACCGTGACGTGCTGATCATCGGCGCCGGGGATACCGCCCGGCTGGTCGCCGAACACCTGTACAAGCTCGGCCAGCCGCGCATCACCGTCGCCAACCGTACCGCGGAGCGCGGCCGACGCCTGGCCGAGCAGTTTGACGGCTGCAGCTGCGGGCTGGAAAGCATCCAGACCCAGCTGATCCCGGCCGATGTGGTCGTCACCACCGTGGCCACGGAACGGCGCCTGATCGACCGGGCCATGGTCAGCGAGGCTTTTGCGCGGCGCAAGCGCAAGGCGGTGCTGATGATTGACCTGGGCGTGCCGCGCAATATCGACCCGGAAGTGCGCAAGAACCGGGATATCTATCTGTACACGGTCGACGACCTGCAGGCGGTCACCGAACAGAACCGCCGCGCCCGCGAAGACGCCGCAGATGCGGCCCGGGACATCATCGAATCCGGCACCCAGGATTTCGTCGACTGGCTCGCTCTGCGCAACAACAGTCATGCCATCCAGCGGTTGCGGCAACGGACTGAACGGCTGGCGGCTGTGCAGCTGGAGCAGGCCCGCAAGCAATTGCGCAAGGGCGTGGCCGCCGAAGACGTGCTGGCCCGGCTCAGTCACAATATGACCCGGCAGTTCCTGCATCGGCCCACCATCAGTCTGCGGCGTTATGGTGCTCAAGAGCGCAGCGAACGCCTGAATTTTCTCAACGACCTCTTTCAGCTCGACGAAGACGAATGAATCCATCGCTAATCCGCCGCCTGGAAGATCTGCAGAGCCATTTTGAAGAACTCAGCCAGGAACTGTCCGACCCGGAAGTCATCCAGAACCAGGACAAGTTCCGCAAGTATTCGCAGGAATACGCGCAACTTGAACCGGTGGTCGAAACCTTCAAGAGCTACCAGCAGGGCGTGGTCGAACTGGCCAATCTGCGCAGCATGGCCGATGAAAGCGACGCCGAACTGCGTGACATGGTCCAGCAGGAGCTGAGCGAACTGGACCGGACCCAGACCGAACGCGAACAGGCCTTGCAGGTCCACCTGCTGCCTCGCGACCCGCTTGATGCCAGCAACATCTTCCTGGAAATTCGTGCGGGCACCGGTGGCGATGAAGCCGCCTTGTTCGCCGGTGATCTGTTTTCGATGTACGAACGCTATGCGTCCACCCAGAACTGGCGAATCGAGGTGCTGTCGGCCAATGAGGGGGAACACGGCGGCTACAAGGAAATCATCTCCCGCGTGGTGGGCCACGGTGCCTATTCCAAACTGAAATTCGAATCGGGCGCGCATCGGGTTCAGCGGGTACCCGAAACGGAATCTCAGGGCCGGATCCACACCTCGGCATGCACCGTCGCGATCCTGCCGGAGAGGGACGAAATCGATGCGATTGATATCGAAACCAAGGATTTGCGCATCGACACCTATCGCGCCTCGGGCGCCGGTGGCCAGCACATCAACAAGACCGATTCGGCGGTACGCATCACCCATGTCCCCACCGGCATTGTGGTCGAGTGCCAGGAAGAACGCTCCCAGCACAAGAACCGCGCCCGCGCGATGTCGCTGTTGCAGTCGCGCATCCTGAACATCCAGCGCGATGCACAATCATCCGAACAGGCCGCCACCCGCAAGGCCCTGGTCGGCTCTGGCGACCGTTCCGAGCGGATTCGCACCTATAACTTCCCGCAGGGCCGGATCACCGATCATCGCATCAATCTGACCCTGTACAAGCTTGAAGCGGTGCTGTCGGGCGACCTCGAGCAATTGATACAGCCGCTGATTCAGGAACATCACGCAGCCCAACTGGCCGAACTCGGTGTCTGATACGGTCCGCGCTCAGCTGGGCGCGGCCAGTGCGCGGCTGGCCCAAGCCTCGACCAGCCCTCGCCTGGACGCGGAACTGCTGCTGGCCAAAGCCCTGGAGTGGCCCCGCAGTCGTCTGTATTCGCGGCCGGATGAACCGCTGTCTCTGGCGGCCCAACAACGCTTTCTCGAATTGCTAAGCGCCCGGGCCGGAGGCCAGCCGATCGCGTACCTGCTCGGCAATCAGGAATTCTGGTCGCTGGAACTCGAACTCGGCGGCGACTGCCTGGTGCCACGCCCGGAAACCGAGGGCCTGGTGGAATTCGCCCTGCGGCGCGACGAACCCGCCCTTGAGGTCCTCGATCTGGGCGCCGGCAGCGGCGCCATCGCCATCGCCATCGCCCATGAACGGCCACGCTGGCGAGTCTGCGCCGTGGAACGCAGCAGCGCGGCCTTGCGCTGGGCAAAACGCAATGGGCAGCGGCACCAGGTGGACGTTGAGTGGCGACAGGGCGACTGGTTCGCCGCGGTCCCGCAGCGCCGCTTTGACCTGATTGTGAGCAATCCACCCTATCTGGCGGCAAATGATCCGCATCTGCCGCAATTGCAGCACGAACCCCGGCAGGCTCTGGTAGCCGGCCCGGACGGGCTGGAGGACTTGCTGCACATCATCGAGCACGCCCCGGCGCATCTGCGTGGCCCGGGACTGCTGGCTCTGGAGCACGGCATGGAGCAGGGCGAAGCAGTCCGCCTGGCGCTACACCAACGCGGCTTCGACAGCATTCAGACCGAAAAGGACCTGGCCGGTCTGGAGCGGATCAGCCACGGCCGATGGCCCGTCGAAGCAACGCCCGGATGAGCCGCTACAGCCGGCAGGAGATACTTCCCGAAATGGGCCCGCAGGGACAGGCCGCCCTGGCGGATGCCCGGGTCGCCGTGATCGGCCTTGGCGGCCTGGGTTCCGCCGCCGCCCTGTATCTGGCTGCGGCGGGCGTGGGCCGGCTCAGCCTGGTGGACGGCGACCGGGTGGAATTGAGCAATCTGCAACGCCAGATCATTCATGACGAGGCCGGCATCGGACTGAACAAGGCGCGCTCAGCCGCCCACAGAATCAGCGCCCTGAACAGCGAGATTGAAATCCTGGTGTTTCCCCATCGGGCGGATCAGCAGCAACTTGACGAACTGGCCCGGGACTGTGAGGTGCTGCTGGACTGCAGTGATAATTTCCCGACTCGGCACGCGGTGAACCGAGCCTGCGCGCGCTACGGCCGCTACCTGGTCAGTGGTGCCGCGATTCGCCAGGAGGGACAGCTATTCGTCGCCCAGCCGGGGCGAGGCACATCCCCCTGCTATGCCTGCATGTTTGGCGAAGCCGGCGAAACCACCGAGTCCTGCGAGCAGGCCGGGGTACTGGGTCCCGTGGTTGGACACATCGGCAGCTTGCAGGCCCTGGAGGGCATCAAGCTTCTGACCGGTCACGCGCAACTGGGTTGCTTGCAAATATTCGACGCCAGCACGTCAAATTGGCGAAAATGGCGGGTTCCACGCGATCCCGATTGCCCCGTCTGCAAGAGCCCTGCATGTTAACCCTGTCAAGAACCCTAGCAACCCAATTGCTGAAGCTCGCCCAGAGCTCGCCACAGCAGCAAATCTGCGGACTCCTCCTGGGCGTTGATGAGTCGGGCCGGGCGGTGGTGCCGCTGCGCAACGCCGCCGAGCGACCGGAAGTTGCACATGCCTTCGACGAGGCTGAATATGCGCGCGCCATCGCGCAGGCTCAAGCTTCACAGTTGCGGCCACTGGCGTGTTATCACAGCCACCCGGATAGCCCGCCGGTCCCGAGTGCCGCGGACCTGGCTGCCCGGCCTGATCCCGCGCTCCCCCTGCTGGTGATCTCGCTCAATACCAAAGGCGTGCTGGAAATGCGCGCCTTCATTCCGGATGGTGAAAGCGTCCGGGAATCCCCTGTGCAAATTTTCCTCTAAGGGAAACCTCCATGCGTCTGTCTAAATTCCCTGTAGTCACCAGTAAAGAAACCCCGGCCGATGCCGAAATCATCAGCCATCAGCTGATGCTGAGGGCCGGCATGATTCGGCGCCTGGCCGCCGGCCTCTACACCTGGACACCCCTGGGCCTGCGAGCCTTGCGCAAGGTGGAAAGCATTGTGCGCGAAGAGATGAACCGGGCGGGGGCCGTGGAACTGCTGATGCCCAGCGTCCATCCTGCCGAGCTGTGGCAGGAATCCGGCCGCTGGGAGGTGATGGGCGCGGAAATGCTACGCCTCAAGGATCGCCACGAGCGGGAATACTGCTATGGACCCACCCACGAAGAAGTGATTACCCATCTGGTCCGTCAGGACGTCAGAAGCTACAAGCAGCTGCCGCTCAATTATTACCAGATTCAGACCAAATTCCGCGATGAAATCCGCCCCCGCTTCGGCGTGATGCGCGCCCGCGAATTCATCATGAAAGACGCCTATTCCTTCAATATGGATGAAGCCTCACTGGCGGAAACCTATGCCGGCATGCGTGAGGCGTACAACCGTATCTTTTCGCGAATCGGCGTGCAGTTTCGCATCGTGCAGGCCGACTCGGGCAATATCGGTGGCGCGCAATCGGAGGAGTTTCATGTCCTGGCCGGAAGCGGCGAGGACCTCCTGGCGATTTCGGATTCGGGCGAGTATGCGGCCAATATCGAAGCGGCGACCTGCCAGCCGCTCAAGGCTACGCGGGGCGCGCCGGCGCAAGCACTGAGCACCGTGTCCACTCCCGAGCAACGCAGCATCGAAGCGGTCAGCGCATTGCTTGGACGCGCCGAGGCGGAATGCCTCAAAACCCTGATCGTCAAGGATGGCGCTGGTCAGTTTTTCGCGCTATGCCTGCGCGGCGACCACGAACTGAATCCGGTCAAAGCGGCCAAGGCCCTGGATGGGCATTGCGAACTGGCCAATGAGGATGAAATCTTCACTGTCGCGGCCTGCCAGCCCGGCTTCATCGGCCCGGTCGGGCTGGATATTCCGGTCATCGTGGATCGTGATGCCGCCGGCCTGGCCGATTTTGTCTGTGGCGCCAATCGGGATGGCGAACATCTGCAAGGGGTCAACTGGGCGCGCGATCTGCCTGAACCCCGGATCGCGGACCTGCGTCAGGTCCAGGAGGGTGATGTAGCACCTGACGGAGGACGCCTGAGCTTCGTGCGCGGCATCGAAGTCGGCCACATTTTTCAGCTCGGACAGAAGTACACCCAGGCCCTGAATGCCACGGTTCTGGATGCCGATGGCCAGGATGTCGTGCCCTTCATGGGCTGCTACGGAATCGGGGTTTCCCGGGTCGTCGCCGCGGTGATTGAACAATGTCACGACGAGCAGGGGATTCGCTGGCCCGATGCGGTCGCCCCGTTTCGAGTGCTGATCAATCCGATCAACCCCAAGAAATCGGCCCGACTGGATGCGGAAATCGAGACCATCTACGCCGCACTGGTCGAGGCGGGCGTCGATGTACTCTGGGATGATCGTGGCCTGCGCGCCGGGCAGATGTTTGCCGATGCCGACCTGCTGGGAATTCCGCACCGCGTGGTGCTGAGCGAGCGCGGGCTGGATGCGGGCGAACTGGAATACAAGGCCCGAGGCGCAGACAGCGCCGAGAAGTTGCCCTGGACCGCGCAATCGATACTGGCGCGGCTGAACGCCGGCTGAGACCGCCCCCTTAGGGCGACCCGCTGAGCGCCTTGGTCAAACGGGTCAGCGGCTCCGTCGCGGCGAACTCGCCGATGTGGTAGCTGTGGCAGGTGGTGCATTGATCGCCTGCCTGTCCGCCGGTATGGCAGGTGGCGCACTTGTTACGCTCAAGATTGCGGAAATTCGAAGCAAAGACCCGGGCATCGGTGCCGGCGAAAGCCGCCGCATAATCAGCCTCGGCATTCAGCTGATGACAGCCCATGCAACCGGCATCACCCATGATGCTGAAATGTGCCTTGTGATTGAATTCCGTGAAGGCATGTTGATGCGGGTCAGGCCGCGCAACATGCCAGTTGATTCGCAGTTGTTCCGACTCATTCGCCCGATCCGCGCTGTGGCATTTGGTACACCGCCCCGGGCTGCCGGGATCGGCCAGGGCCGTCACCACCTGCGGCGCGGCCGCCTGCTGCAGCCAGGCCTGCAGCAGCGCATCGGCATGCCCCGCCGGGCGGTAGCGCAGACTCAGATCATCCAGATACCAGCCTCCCAGACGCATACGCTCGTCCAGGCTCAGCGCGACGGATTTTTTCTCGACGGGGCTGGCCGTGTCGTCTTCGTCCAGTTCAACATCGCTGCTAAACAGATCATCGCCGCCGAACAGGGCATCGAATTCATCGTCATCAACCGCCTCGGTGTGCACTGAGGCCTGTTCGACCGGCTGCGGCGTGGCCTGTGGCTTGCTCGAAGGCATCGCCGGCACCGAATCAGGAATGACCGGAGCCGGAATGCCGTCGGAGATCGGGCGGACCGGCTCTGCTGCTATTTCGGTCTCGGTCTCATCACTGGCAAACAAGTCCCCACTGTCACCAAACAGGTCAGCGAACTCGTCTTCATCAAAATCGGCTTCCACGCTACTGGCCGTAATCACCGGAGCCACAACTTCAGGAACAGGCAGTTCGCCAGCGACATATGCCGCCCATTCAGCGGCCAAATCCGGAAACCAGGCATCGCTGGTCGCTTCGATCACGTGTATCGACAGACCACTGACCAGCTGGCGCATCTGCCGCTCCGCGGCGCGATCCGAGTCGCCGATCAGGCGCTGCACCAGCGCGCTCGCACCCTGTTCACGCAGATCCAGCATGAAGCGCTTGTAGGCCCAGATCACCGTTTGCGCCGCCTGCAATGTCTCCAGCGGTGCCGAGCTTAGATCCAGCCAGTCATCGGCATCACGCAGGCGCTGGTAGGCCGCGTGGGCCGTCGGATCGGCCTGAAGCAGGCTTTCCAGGAAGGCACTGCCTCGGCCTTCGGCAAATTCGGGCCATTGCCCCGTCACCATGCCGGCGTTGTGCAGCGCCTGCACATCAAAACCTGGCACTTGCAAGATGGCCACTCCTGGCGCGTCGGCACGCCCCGCGCCGGCAATATCGCCGGCGTGACACCCCGCGCAACCGGCATCGAAGCCTCGCATCACCATCATGCCCTGGGCGTTGGCCGGCATATGGCAGTCCCCACAAGCCTCTGGCACCACCGCGCCTTCTGGCGCATCAGCGAAATGCTTGCCGATGTGGGCCACATGATCGAACTGAATTCGGGTCCGGCGCCGAGCCGGGAAATCTTCAAAATCCGGGTGGCCGTCGGCGAAGCTGTTGAACTGCTGGGTGTGACAGGTCTGGCAACGCGCATTGCTCATGGCGGAGATGTCCGCCTGGGTTCCGCGGTGCTCACGATGGCATTGACCACAGTCAAGAGGCGCAGTCGGGTCAACCAGAAGCTCGGAAGCCCATCGAACCTTCAACCCCGCGCCCGCCATGGGCTGTGCTGGCGCCAGCGCCTCGCGCTGCTGCGCGCTGAGACCGTGGGCGAGTTCCGGCGCTTCGCCTACACCGTGGCAGAGCAGGCAACGCTGGCTATCGGTCGCACCGGCGTGGCCAGAAAACACCCGCCCCAACCAACTCGACATCGGATGGTCGGCCGATTCATGGCAGGCATCGCAGGCCTGGAGCTGAGCATGGCCACTGACCCGCGGGCCCGGCTCCAGCAGGGCCAGACCCTGTTGCCCCCCCAGCACCACCATCAGCAGCCCTACAGTAATGGCCGTGATCCAGCGACTGACCAGACGACGCTTGGCGCGCAGACTGCGCCGGGGCTGACAGGGAGGCAGGGCCACTCCACACCGCCCATCCGAAGTCGGCCCGTCATTGCACGGACCGCCCGCCAGATCGGAACGCGTGCACTTCCAGCGCCCCTCCTGCTGCAAGGGCTCGCAATGACCCGCTCCAGAACACTTCCCGCTGGCCTCAGGACCTCGGGGGCAGGCCTGCCCGCTGTCGGTATAACCGCAGACCCAGTCCTGGTTCGGCCGATGGTAGGGGCTATCCTGGTAGCCGAAACGTTGCAGTGGTTTCTTGTTCATGCGGTAAAGGCGTAGACCAGCAGGACATGGACCAGAACCAGGATCAGCATCGCTGCTGTGGCAGGCACGTGCAATATCGTCCAGCGTTTCAGCAAGGTCTGCACCGCGTAGTGAAAATCCAGATCGTTCTTCTGGTCGAGCAGCACGACCAACTGGGCGTGCGCTTCGCGCTCATCAGCGCCCAGATAGCGCTGCAGCGCATTGAGCCGCTGCGACAGCATGAAGATGGGCTTTCCGGATCCCAGCAGATGCGCCCAGAAATGGCGGGGACCGGCAAAATAGGGCGCCAGCTCATCCCGGTAGAAATCGGCCAAGGTGCTGGAACCGGTGCGCTGCGCGGCATCGATCACCAGCGCTTCGGATTCATCGCGCAATTGGCTGATGAAGGCGGGGATGCGCTCGTAGATGACTTCCTCGCCCTGGCGGGTGAGTCGCCGCGGCAGGCGTCTGGACAGATACAGGCCAACAATTCCCGATCCGGCGGTGAGCACGAAGGCTGCGAACAGCATGGACTCGATCAGGCCATCGGGCCAGCGCGGGCCGACATGCAGGGCGAAGGCGAGCACCGCGCCAAACCCCAGGTATATGTGCAACTGCAGCCAGCTGGCGGCCGGACTCAGGTCGAGCATGCTGAGCCGTTTACGGATGTGATAGGCGGCCAGCAGAAAGACCAGGATCAGCAGGGTCCAGCCACTGAGGAATTCAGGCCGGGCATGCGAATCTCGATAGACCGTGTAGACGACAATGGCGAGCGCGAAGAACAACCCGCTGATCAGAGTGTTGCGCAAGCGCCGCTGGGCAAAGGTGATCATCGTTCCACCCACTCCGCCAGATCGTTAAGTTTGGTCAGGTCCATCCGCTGCAGCGCATCGTGGGGACAGGCGCGCTGGCAGGCCGGGCCACCGGGCAGGTCGATGCACAGGTCGCACTTGGTCGCTTTGCGGATCGGCTTGGCCGTGGCTTCATCGCGGATGAAGGCGCCGCTTTCATCGCGCACGTCGACCATGCGGATATTGTCATAGGGGCAGGAGTTGGCGCAGGTCGCGCAGCCAATGCAGGTGTCGTCGTTGATCACCACCTGACCGCCACTATCGGAACGGTGAATCGCCCCGGTCGGACAGCCAATCATGCACACCGGGTCGGCGCAGTGCATGCAGGCGGTTGCAATCATCACCGGGCCGTAGCGCTTGCCGTGGCGGTTGAATCGCGGATTGTTGTTGTGACCCACCGCACAGGCATCGACGCAGGCGTCACAGCGCACACAGCGGTCCAGATTGATCATCATCGCCTGGGTGCCATTGACCAGGTGGTTATCCACCAGCGTCTCCAGCAGCGCGGATTCCAGCTTGCGACCGCCTTTGGCGGCGCTGCTCACGGCCGCGCCGTTGGCCGCCTTGGGCTGGGCCGCAAATTCGTCGTGCAGACTGGACAGTTCCTCGGTCGGCGTATCCCGCAACACGTATTCTTCGATGATCGTACTGGGCACGCGCAGGACATCGGTGTAGCCCACCGCGCGCAAGGTTGTTCGCAGCGGAACCGCCTCCCCGCCGCGCCAACCCTCGAGGATTTCCTCAAGACCAAATACGCCACCACGGCCCAGATAGCGCAGCGTGTGATGGCCGTGATTCATGCGCCGACTGACCCGGCCGAAGCCGGAGCGGATCAATAACAGGCCATCCGCATAGTCGCCTTCATCGACGATGATCGGCTCACGCAGCAAACGGACCTCCGGCGGGTCTTCGGCCAGGCGCTTGTAGGTGGTATGCCAGTCGAAATCCCCGAAAGTCTCAAACAGCGTCTGGTCGGCTATCTTGCTCAAGACCTCATCCGACAGGTGCTTGAACAAGGGGGTCGCACGTAAATGGATGATGAGGCTGCGTTCCCGATACAGGTTTTCGACGTGTTTGCGAAACGCCTCATCGCGGCGCCGAATTTCGCGCAGCCCCTGCCAGCGAATCTCCAGCAGTTCGGTGGGTTCATCGGCCAGCATGGTCGCGGTGCGCTGAGCCCGGCCCAGGGCAGCGATTTCGCCGACAATTTCTCCCGGACCGATCGACGTGGTCTGATGCTGGGCAATAATCCCCGGCACGTCCTGCAAGAAGACATGGGTTTCATCGCCGCTTTCGTCCAGCTTCAAGCCCTCACCGGTATAGCGCGCGACGTCGCGCCGTTCGGGGGTGCGCGGATTGCGCCATAGCTGGCTCAAGGCTTGCAGCGGCGACTTGTGGACCGTTTTGCTCCGACCCAGTTGTTCGCTGGGCAAACCCGGCGGCAGCACCACGCGCAGCTGTCCGGATAGAACCACAAAGGCCGAGTTACCGTAATCCCCGGCCCGGACCACAATCTCCCCCACCCCGAAACGCACGATACGGGTGTCGAAGCGGATGATGGCATCCAGAGTAAACGGCTCGGCGAAGCGCACCGAATCCATGCTGGCGAACGGTTCCAGCGCCAGGACACGCTGCACGTCCGCATCGCCCATGTCCGGGCCGTAGGGCTGTTGCCAGCGCTGCGGCCGTGGGATTCGAATGCTGGTGCTCATCGCCGGCTACGGTTGATAGGCCTGCCCTTTGTAATCCGCCGGTTTAGGCAACAAACCGTCAATCGCGGCGAACTCCTTGCCGGTGTACTTGGAAGCCAGCGCTTTGGCCTGCACCGCCACCGCGTCCGCCGCCTTGGTCAAGGCCGCTTCGTTATTCAGGGTCACCTTGGCGCTACCGGCGATCTTCAGCAGCGCATCCAGTTCCGGCGCTTTGGC
>JBFJVB010000075.1:0-15196 GCA_041624435.1 Oceanococcus sp.
GAAACGGCTGAACATGGGCAAGGCCTCCGTAAGAATGCGTGCTGAAATCAAGCAACGACTATGCCATAAGCGCATCGGCCATGGCTCCCCACACAGCCGCAGAACTTGGCATGTCGGTTGCTTGTTCGTCAGTTCGACGCACCAACGTCGCAATTGCCAGTCACGAATCTTTTTTGGGGAGAGTATGAGCATGTCAGTTATTTCTGCCACTGCCCGGCGGGTGTCATCTCGCGGGCTGATCCAGGGCGCTGTCGCGTTGCTGGGTGTCATTTCGCTGGAGGCCGCGGCCGCCGGCCTGCCGCCGGTGTCAATCGGCGCCGGGACCCGGGCCAGCTTCACCAGCACCGAAGTCGACGGCGTCGCCGATGATGTCGCCGATTTCCAGGTCAACAGCGTCCGTCTGTATATGAACGGCAGCGTGACCGAAGAGCTGAAATTCACTTTCAACACCGAGTTCAACGGTGACAATGAAGTGGAAGTGCTGGATGCGATTGCCCGCTTCGAGTTTTCCGAAGGCTTCAATATCTGGGCCGGACGTTTCCTGCCGCCGAGTGATCGGGCCAATCTGTACGGGCCGTATTACGCCAATCACTGGGGCGTGTATCGCGACGGTGTGCAGGACGGCTACCCGTTCATCTACCAGGGCCGGGACAACGGCCTGGCTTACTGGGGCGATTTCGGCCGCTTCAAAGTGTCGCTGGGGGCCTTCGATGTGCCCGGTACTCTGAACGACTCCGATGTGCTGACCGCCGCGCGCGTGCAGGTCAATCTGTGGGATCTGGAACCGGGGTATTACCTGAACGGCACCTACTACGGCGGCAAGGAAATCCTGTCCTTCGGTGTGGCCACGCAAAACGTGAACAGCAACAGCGCGACCACGGTCGATGCCCTGCTGGAAACCAAGCTGGGTGGTGGCGTGGTGACGCTGGAAGGCGAATACGCCAGCTATGACGGCCTGGGCGGTTACGGGGTCGGTGGCGCCAGTGTCAGCACCGGTTTCTTCGGTCTGGCGGCCTACATGTTCCCGCAGACCGTGGGGATCGGCCAGATTCAGGTGCTGGGCAAGTTTGCCGCAAGCAGCTTTGAAACCACTGGCGGCGATACCGATCAGGACACCCTGGAGTTGAACCTGAACTACATCATCAAAGCCTTTGACGCCCGGGTCAGCCTGTTCTGGGTCGATACCGATTTCGAAGGCCCCGCAGGCACGGATTCAACCCAGATCGGGCTTGGTCTGCAATTCCAGATTTGATTCACACGCTAGAGACTAAATCATGAAATCATCCAAAACATTAGCCCGCGTCGCGGCCCTGGGTCTGGGCTGCGGTCTGGCCGGACTGGCCCAGGCCGCCGACACCATCAAGGTCGGTGTGCTGCATTCCCTGTCAGGCACCATGGCCATCTCGGAAACCACGCTGAAGGACACCGTCCTGATGCTGATCGAAGAGCAGAACGCCAAGGGCGGCTTGCTGGGCAAGCAGCTCGAAGCCGTGGTGGTCGATCCGGCTTCCAACTGGCCGCTGTTCGCGGAAAAGGCCGAGCAGCTGCTGGTCAAGGACAAGGTGGACGCGGTGTTTGGTTGCTGGACCTCGGTGTCCCGTAAATCGGTGCTGCCGGTATTCGAAAAGAACAATGGCCTGCTGTTCTACCCGGTCCAGTATGAGGGCGAGGAATCCTCGCGCAATGTGTTCTATACCGGGGCAGCGCCGAATCAGCAGGCGATTCCTGCGGTCGACTACCTGAGGAATGAAGTCGAGGTGGAGCGCTGGGTGCTGGCCGGGACCGACTATGTCTATCCGCGTACCACCAACAAGATCCTGGAAGCCTATCTGAAGTCCAAAGGCGTCAAGGATTCGGACATCATGATCAATTACACGCCCTTCGGTCATTCCGACTGGCAATCGATCGTGTCCGACATCAAGAAGTTCGGTTCTGCGGGCAAGAAGACGGCGGTCGTCTCGACGATCAACGGTGACGCCAATGTGCCTTTCTACAAGGAGCTGGCCAACCAGAGCATCTCTGCCGAAGACATTCCGGTCGTCGCTTTCTCGGTGGGTGAGGAAGAACTGGCGGGTCTGGATGCCAAGCCGCTGGTCGGGCATCTGGCCGCCTGGAACTACTTCATGTCGATCGAAAACCCGGTCAATGAAAAGGCGATCGCCTCCTGGCATCAGTACATCAAGAACGATAAGCGCGTCTTCAACGACCCGATGGAAGCCCATGTGATCGGCTTTCGGATGTGGGTGAAGGCGGTCGAGAAAGCCGGCACCACCAACGTGGACAAGGTGATCGACAGCATGATCGGCGTCCAGGTGCTGAATCTCACCGGTGGTGTGGCCGAGATGTTGCCGAACCATCATCTGACCAAGCCGGTGTATATCGGTGAAATCCGTGACGACGGTCAGTTCGACGTGGTGTGGAGCACCCAGGGTGAAGTGCCGGGCGATGCCTGGTCCGATTTCCTGCCGGGCTCCAAGGACATCGCAGCGGACTGGGTTGCGCTGAAGTGTGGCAATTACAACACCGCGACCAACACCTGTTCGGGTCAGAACTACTGATCAAGGCAGCAACTGAAAGCTCCGGGCATTGGCCCGGGGCTTTTTTCTTTCCGGAACGCCGATGAACCTGAAAAATTGCCTGAGCGCCCATTTCGACAGGCGCTTGCTCACCGCATGGCTGGTGTTGTTCGCTGTGTCGCTGACGCCGTTCGCGCCCGTGCAGGCACAGCAGGACCTCAGTCCCACCGCTGACGCAACGGCAGCGCAGTTCGCTGCTCTGGTGGCGCAGTTCCCTGCTGCCGGGTACCGGCAAAAGGAAAAGCTGGTGGCTCAGGTTCTGAAGCTGAACCCGCCGGGCGGCCGCGCCCTGTTGAACGCGCTGCTGGATAACCGCCTGTATGCGCGCAAGCGCGACGGCGCAGTCTTCATGGTTGAACGGGCGGAGGACGGCCCATGGTCGCTGAGCGCGGCCGTCACCGGTCTGCCGGCCGGGACTGCAGAAGCGGGGGAATTGTCCCGCATTCGCACCAATAATCGTTTGCGCAAGGCGCTCAAAGGGGCGCTGGCGCAGCTGGATTTGAATGACCCTGACCCCGCCGTCAGGGAAACCGCGGTGGCGGAAATGCTGCGTACGCCCGATGCCGTGACCATCTCGGCCTTGCGAGCGCGCAGCGCGGTGGAAACCCATCGCCGGGTACGGCAACGCATCGACACCGGGCTGGCCGTGGCTGATCTGGCCAGCGCGGACGCGGGCACCCGTCTGGCTGCGGTGCAGCGACTGGAAGGGGAGCTGAGCAGTGAAATCCACGGCCGTCTCAAGTCCATGGCCGAGGCCGATGCCCAGGGGCAGTTCAGCGAACCCGACCCCCAGGTCAGGCTCGCGGCCGCCCGGGTTGCGGCGAGTATCGAACTCTGGCGGGATCTGTACAGCGGGGTCGAAACCCTGTTTTTCGGCCTGTCGTTGGGCTCGGTGCTGGTGCTGGCTGCGATCGGCCTGGCGATCACGTTCGGGGTGATGGGGGTGATCAATATGGCGCACGGCGAACTGATCATGCTCGGTGCGTACACCGCCTACGTGATGCAGTTGCTGCTGCCTGATAACACGGCGGCGGCGCTGCTGCTGTCGATCCCGGCGGCCTTTGTGGTCGCGGGCCTGGCCGGTATCGCGATCGAGCGCGGTATCGTGCGTTTCCTGTATGGCCGCCCGCTGGAAACCCTGCTGGCGACCTTTGGCCTGTCGCTGATTCTGCAGCAGACCGTACGCTCCATTTTTTCGCCCCTGAATCGTTCGGTGGCCACGCCGGAATTCATGAGCGGTTCCTGGGTCATCAATGACGCCTTGTCGCTGACCTTGAATCGGCTGTACATCATCGCGTTTGCCTTGATTGTCTTCGCCCTGCTGATGCTGGTGCTCAAGCGCACCTCGCTGGGGCTCAAAGTCCGGGCTGTGGCGCAGAACCGTTCCATGGCACGGGCGCTGGGGGTGCGCGCGGACTGGGTCGATGCCGCGACTTTTGGTCTGGGAGCCGGGATTGCCGGCGTGGCGGGCGTGGCCCTGTCGCAGCTGACCAATGTGGGTCCCAATCTCGGCCAGGCCTACATCATCGATTCGTTCATGGTGGTGGTCTTCGGCGGGGTCGGTAATCTGTGGGGCACTCTGATTGGCGGGATGTCGCTGGGCGTCATCAACAAGCTGCTGGAGCCGGTGTCCGGTGCGGTGCTGGCCAAGATTCTGGTGCTGGTCTTCCTGATTCTGTACATCCAGCGCCGTCCGGGCGGAATGTTCCCGCAACGCGGCCGCGCCGCCGAGGGGCACTGATGAGCACGTCTACATCCTGGCTGTCGCGCTACCTGGTGGAGGATCGTGCCAGCCGCTGGTTTCTCGGGGTCCTGCTGGTGCTGGCGCTGCTGGTTCCGGTGTTGCATCTGGCGGTGCCGGAAGGCTCGGCCCTGCATCTGTCCAGCTACAGTGTGACCTTGATCGGCAAGTACCTGTGCTATGCCTTGCTGGCGATTGCCGTCGATCTGATCTGGGGGTATTGCGGCATCCTGAGTCTGGGCCATACCGCATTTTTCGCCCTGGGCGGCTATGCGATGGGCATGTATCTGATGCGCCAGATCGGCAGTCGTGGTGTCTACGGCCACCCTGAACTGCCCGATTTCATGGTGTTTCTGGACTGGAATGCCCTGCCGTGGTTCTGGCATGGCATGGATCAATTCTGGTTCGCCATGATCATGGTGGCGCTGGTGCCCGGCTTGCTGGCATTCCTGTTCGGCTGGTTGGCCTTCCGCTCACGCGTCACCGGGGTCTATCTGTCGATCATCACCCAGGCCCTGACCTATGCGCTGATGCTGGCGTTCTTCCGTAACGAAATGGGTTTTGGCGGCAACGACGGTCTGACTGACTTCAAGGATCTGCTGGGCTTTGACCTGCGAGCGCCGAACACGCGTATCGGACTGTTTCTGGCCAGCGTGCTGGCCCTGGCGCTGGGCTATCTCAGCTGCCGTTACATCGTGCGCTCGCGCTTTGGTCGTCTGATCGAGGCGATTCGTGATGCTGAAGGCCGGGCCCGTTTCATCGGCTACAAGGTGGAAAACTACAAGCTGTGGTTGTTCGCGTACTCGGCCGTGCTGGCCGGCATTGCCGGCGCCTTGTATGTGCCGCAGGTCGGCATCATCAACCCGGGTGAATTCGCCCCGATCAATTCCATCGAGGTGGTGATCTGGGTCGCGGTCGGTGGGCGCGGCACCCTGTACGGGGCCGCGGTGGGCGCCTTGCTGGTCAACTATGCCAAGACCTACTTCACCGACGCCCTCCCCGAAGTCTGGTTGTACGCCCTGGGTGCACTGTTCGTGCTGGTGACGATCTTCATGCCCCAGGGCATCGTCGGCCTGCTCAACCGCCGCAAAGGTAAATCCGCATGAACCTGTCGCCACGCACCGTGCGTGAACGCCTGGCCGGCCTGCGCCCCGCACAGCGACAACGCTCGCGACCGCTGGACACCAGCCATGACGTCATCCTGTATCTGGAGGACATCACCGTCAGCTTTGATGGGTTCAAGGCGCTGAATCAGCTGACCCTGTACGTCGAACCCGGAGAACTGCGCTGCATCATTGGTCCCAATGGGGCGGGCAAGACCACGATGATGGACGTGATCACCGGCAAGACCCGGCCAGATACCGGCTCCGCCTGGTTTGGCCAGCACGTGGACCTGCTGACCCTGAGCGAGCCCGAGATCGCGACTGCGGGAATCGGCCGCAAGTTCCAGAAACCCACCGTGTTTGAGAATCACAGCGTGTTCGAGAATCTGGAGCTGGCGATGGCCGGGGACAAATCGGTCTGGAAAACCCTGACCGCCCGGCTCAGCGGGGAACAGCATGACCGGATCGACGCGGTGCTCGGCACCATCGCGCTGGGCGCACACCGCAGCGACCAGGCCGGCGGCTTGTCGCATGGTCAGAAGCAGTGGCTGGAAATCGGCATGCTGTTGATGCAGGATCCCGAATTGCTGCTGGTGGATGAGCCGGTGGCTGGCATGACCCCCCAGGAAACCGAGCGCACGGCCGAGTTGCTGGTGTCACTGGCCGGTGAGCACTCGGTGATTGTGGTCGAGCACGACATGGCCTTTGTGCGCTCGATCGCCCGCACCGTGACGGTTCTGCATGAGGGCGCGGTTCTGGCCGAAGGGCCCATGGAGCAGGTGCAGAACGATCCGCGCGTGGTCGAGGTGTATCTGGGAGAGGCGCATGCTTGAGATCAGCGGACTGAACCAATTGTACGGGGGCAGCCACACCCTGTGGGATGTCGACCTGACCGTGTCGGCCGGTTCGCGGACCTGTTTGATGGGACGCAACGGCATGGGCAAGACCACCTTGCTCAAATGCGTGATGGGCCTGTTGCCCGCGGTCTCCGGGGAAATTCGTTTCGATGGCCAGGACCTGCACCGGCGGCCAGCGGAGCAGCGGGCACGGCTGGGCATCGGCTATGTGCCACAAGGACGGGAAATCTTCAGCGCGCTGACGGTGGAAGAAAACCTGCGTATGGGCGGCTTTACCGGCCGCGGCGGCGCCCATGCCATGGCCCGCGTCTACGAAATATTTCCGGTGTTACAGGATATGGCGCGGCGCCGCGGCGGTGACCTGTCCGGTGGTCAGCAACAGCAGCTGGCGATTGGTCGCGCCCTGATGCTCGAGCCGCGGATGCTGATTCTCGACGAACCCTGCGAAGGCATCCAGCCAAACATCGTCGCCGAGATCGGTGATCTGTTGCTCAGGCTCAATCAGGAGCTGGAAATGACCATTTTGATCGTCGAGCAGAAGCTGCCCTTCGCCCGTCGCGTCGGCAGCGATTTCTGTGTGCTCGACAAAGGCCGGGTCGCGGTCCGAGGTGGCATCGACGAGCTGACCGACGAAGTCGTGCGCAAGCACATGACCGTCTGAATCCAGCGCGGCCCTTGCGCGCCTGATGCAGGCGCGGCTTGGGTCGCCCGATCGCTGGGGCCCGTTTCGCGGCTAAAGCCGCTCCTACAGCACGCTCGGCACCCGCCGGACGAAATCGTAGGAGCGAGCGCAGCTCGCGAATCGGCGTTGCGCCAAAACCCAACGCTGTTTCGCGGCTAAAGCCGCTCCTACAGGGACTCGATTCAGCCCCGCCGGCTAGCTGTCCCGGCGAGACATGAAGTCGACCACGCGCAGCAGCAGGGCACGGGGCGTGAAACGCACCGATTGCGCCATGATCCAGTTCATGCCCCCATGAATCATCACGCCCTTGCCGCGCTTGAGGCCCCGGTAGGCATACGCGGCCACATCGGCCGAACTGGGCATCTTCTTGCCTTTGACCAGTTTGGATTCCTCCATCGCCGCCGCCGATTGAAAGCCGGATGCGGTCGGTCCCGGACACAGCGTCGTTACGCTCACGCCCGTGCCCCGCAATTCGAATGACAGCGCATCGGAAAACGCCAGAACATAGGCCTTGGTCGCGTAATACACCGCCATCCACGGGCCGGGTTGGAAGGACGCGGTGGAGGCCACGTTCATGATCCGTCCGTTGCCCCGTTCCACCATCGCCGGCAACAGCAGGTGGGTCAGCTGGGTCAGGGCGCTAATGTTCAACGCAATCATCGCCTGGGTTTTGGTCCAGTCACTGTCCACGAACGGCCCAAAATCGCCAAACCCGGCGTTATTGATCAGATAGTCGATGGGCGTGTCCGCGAGCTGCTGCGCGACCCGGGCTGCCGCGTCAACCGCGCCCAGATCGGCAACGATGAGCTTCACCTCGATGCGGTGCGCGTCGCGCAGCTCGCTCGCCAGAGCCTCCAGCGCCGGCGCCGTGCGTGCGACCAGGACCAGGTTGATCTGGTCGGCCGCCATCAGCCGCGCCAGTTCCAGGCCGATGCCGCTCGAGGCGCCGGTAATCAGTGCTGTTGTCATGTGTTCCCCCTTGATGCTTATTCGGTTACTGCGTTTGGGCGGTGTCCTGGATTTCGTACCAGGCCCGCGCCCGCTTGACTCGCCTGAGCGTGATCGAGCGTCGCCCGTCGGTGCGGCGGATTGAGTCAGTAGTCTCCGGCCTCATCCAGCTGCCGGCTGCGCTGGTCATTGGCGTCGAGCGCCGCATCCACCTGATTCGCGATCTTTTCGCCGCCATAGCCGATGGCTTCGACATTGCGCAGATTCCGGGTTTCCTCGCGCCCTGATTCCGCAGCGCCTGCCGCTGGCTCCTTGCGCTGACCATCGCAGGCGCTCAAGGACCCGAGCAGGATGCTCAGGATCAGAATCTTGCCTTTGGATGTCATGGCTTGGTTCTCCGGTTTCGATCAATCGCGAAAGTTATCAAACTGCAGGGGTTGCTCGAGTTCGGCGCCTTTGAGCAAGGCGATGGCCGCCTGCAGATCATCCCGCTTCTTGCCGGTGACCCTGACCTTGTCGTCGTTGATCTGGGCAGTCACTTTCAGTTTGGCCGCCTTGAGGCGGGCGATGATGTCTTTGGCGGCGGTTTTTTCCAGGCCCTGCTTGCAGCTCAGCCGGCGGCGGGCCTGGGCCAGATTGGCCTCGATGTCGCCGATTTCCAGGCTGCGTAGATCGATGCCGCGGGCCACCAGACGGTTATTCAGAATGGCGAGCATCTGCTCCAGCTGAAAATCGCTGGGCGCCTGCTGGGTGATGACTTCTTTTTCCAGGCTGAAACTGGCGTCGATGCCACGAAAATCAAAACGGGTTTCGAGTTCCCGGTTGGCCTGGTCCACCGCATTGGTCAGCTCGTGCAGGTCGATTTTTGAAACGATATCGAAACTGGGCATATCAATTCGCTGTGAGACGCAGCGCTCGGCATCGCGGGAAGTTACGCAGGATATTCCCGCCCGGCCGATGCTGCGTGAGAAAGGGGGCTGATCTCCAAGGATAGAACAAAGCCGTCGCCAACAGCGGGGCTGGCGACGGCGTGCCCGGTAACTCTGCGACTTGGGGCGGCTTCAGTGCTTCTTGGCGGCTTTTTCTGCGCGCTTTTCCTTCAGCGTCTTCGCCGGCGCCTTCTTGGACTCTTTCTTTTTATCCATGCCTTTGGACATATCGATTTCCTCATCTGGTGAAGCGTTGATCGGGCTTGCTCGGACCGCCAATGTGGCGGTGAGTTCAAGCGCGGGGTGAAACTAATTCTTGAACTTTGAAGCCGCGTCCTGGACCTCGTTTTTCAGGTGGTCCCAGGCGGACTCGACGCCCTTGCGCAACGAGGCCCAGGCTTCTTCACCGGATCGGGCCAGCTCGCTGAGTTTATTCTTGAGTTCATCCGCCTCACGTTCCAGCTGTTTGACTTTCTTGTGCATGTCCAATTGAGCGTCAGCACTGGCGCCGGAAGCCTTGGCTTTCAATTTGGCGATTTCGGCTTTCCATTCATTCAGTTGGGCCTGCATCTTTTGCTGGTACAGCTCTTTTTCGCGCATGTCTGGGTCCTTTTCGAGTCTGGAAATGTCACACGGCTCCCGCAGGGGCGGAATGTGAGCTAAGGCTTGCTGCCTTCAGCGGCACTCAACATAACCGGAAGCAGGCGGCGAAACCAGCCAGACCGGCCGCGGGCGGGTCTGTATCCGACCGGCAAACACCAGACTTCGTTCCCGTTTCCTGCCCGGCGCAACTCAGTGCCGCTGCTGTTGCGCCAATGGCGCCGTGGTGTCCAGATTGGCGGGCACTTCGGAGCCAAACGAGCCGCCCTTGATTTGCAAGGTATTGAACAGTTTCATCGCGTCCGCATCCAGCATCTCATTGGACAGCAGCTTTTTCAGGTTGTCCTCGACGGCCAGGTATTGACCGTGATCGCGTCGATTGACGTAGCGCCACAGCTTCAGTTTCCAGATCAGCATCCAGCCCAGGTCGAGATGCCCATCGGCCATCGCGTCGCGGCGCCAGCGATCGGAATTGAACTGATACAACCGCTCGTACAGACCACTGGCCGGGCGCCGAGCGGCGACGCACTGCAGTGCGGCGGCGGCGGCGTCCTGTTCCAGATTCGACAGGGCCGGGCTTTGCTGCAGGCTGCGCAACAGCGTCAAGCCTTGGCGTCGACCGGAGTTGGCGATGTCCTCGATGGCGCGCACATTCAGTTTGGGGCTGGCGAGACCTGCGCGCAGTTGCTGAACCTGGAGCGTGTAGGCCGCGGCCTGGGCGCGTCGGGTCGTGAGCATGGCAGCCAGCCAGCGTAAGAGCCGAGTCAGGTAAAGGCCGAGCACGCCGACCAGCAAGGTGAGCGCGATGAGGCGCACACCATCGTTGCTCAGCAGCGCGAAGAGCCGGGGCTCGAACTGCGGCAGCCAATACAGCAATGCCGCCAGCACCGCTACTGATAGGCCATATCGGGCGAGGCGCTTGCGCACGACAGCCTCCTTCCGGGCGATTACCGACGCAAGATCAGCTCGCCGACTTGGGAGTTTGAGTTAGGGCTCATTATGCCTTGCCTGGGCGCACACTGCTCGGACCCTTCGTCCCGGGGTGTGAGCCCGGCTTGGCCGCGCAGGATTATTCATCCAGTCCGGGCAGGCCGTCGATGCTGCGCGCATTGTTGTCCTGCTGATAGGCGCGCAGCTTGTCATTGCCTTTGCTGAGCGCCCAGCGATCCAGCGTGTCGCGGGGTTTTTTGAATTGGCAAATCGGCACCGCATAACCGCAGGAGTCGGCAATGCGGCTCACCGCAACATGGATGATGGCGCGGGTTCCGGGGTTGCCGGGGAAGTGTTCGGCCAGCGCCTCAAAGCGCGGATCGGCCGGGGTGATCACGCTGCCGTGACCGTGCAGGCGCAAGATCTTGGGCGGACCCTCGAAGGCGCAGAACATGATCACGATGCGGCCATTTTCCCGCAGATGGGCGATGGTTTCGGCGCCGCTACCGGTGTAATCCTGATAGGCGACCTCGGTGTCGCCCAGAACCCGGAATGCATCCCCGCCCTTGGGCGAGGCATTGACGTGACCCTCTGCACTGAGCGGGGCGGTGGCAACGAAGAATACCGCCTGAGCCTTGATCCAGGCGCGCAAGTCATCGTCTATGCCTTGAAAAATCGTTGCCATCGCTAAACGTCCTGCCGCCCGGTTGCGCTTGGCCCATGCCTTAAAGCTTGGATCGCTGGCGGGCCATGTGCCAGCGGTCCAGGCCGGTTCGTGTCGCCGGCTTAGAACCGGAAGCTGACCCGCACATGGCTGAAGCGACCTGGCGCCTCGTAGTGGTTCGGGTCGAAGTTATACCAGTACAGGGAGGCCAGGCCGCGGGATACGCGGGGGTCCTGGTTCAGCACATTATTGATCCCCAGCGAGATGTCGGCATCGTACTCGCGGAATTCATAAGCCAGTTGGAGATTGTGATAGAACAGCGTGTGCAGGCGGTTTTCCGGCGCTGAATTGCCGTCCTCGTCGACCACGTCCGGGTGGCTGCACAGGCCGAGGTCCTTGAGCGAGGGGGCTGGAAACAGGTCGCCGCAAGGTTCGGTCATGTGGTAGGCCATGCGGGTCGACCAGGTGGCCTTGAAATTATTCCATTTCCAGTTCAGATGGCCCCCGGCTTTCCAGCGCGGATAGCCGAAGAACTGACCGTCCACGGTGCCGACTTCCGAGACCACCTCGTCAGCCTGACCCGGACGCGGCGCCGTGGTCTTGAATTCGGTCAGGTAGGAGCCGTCCAGGGTCAGCTTGACCTGGCCGAAACCCTCCGGGAACGGCAACACGTAATCCAGGCCCAGATCGATGCCGGAGGTGTCCACCTTGGACAGGTTGAAATAGGGCGTATCGACATAGGTCAGGCTGCCCAGCCCATTGCGGTGAATCGAGTCGCAGTAGTTGCGTTCTTCGGTCTTGTAACAGGAGTCGAGGAAAAACTGGCCCTGACCGATCACCACATAGTCGTCGATCGTGATCTTGTAAAAATCCACCCCGATGTTGAGATCCGGCAGCCAGCCCGGCGAATAGATGAAGCCGTATGTCAGGTTCTTGGACTTCTCGGGTTGCAGGTCGGGGTTGCCTCGCCACAGATCGTAGGGGGTGGCCAGATTGCCACCGTCGCCACCGCCAGGGGTGCCGTCGGCCAGGCAGTTCTGGTCGGCGGTGTCATTGGTTCCCGGGTCGGCACAGGGATCAAGCAGCGGATCGAAGCTCTGCGATGCACCCAGGAACAGCTCGCCCACGTTGGGCGCGCGGAAACCGGTGGAATAGGTGCCGCGCACCAGCAACTGCTCGAACGGCTGCCAGCGCAGGCCGGCCTTGCCGGTGGTGATGCCGCCGATCCGGGGGTAGCGCGAGTAGCGCCCGGCCAGATCCAGGTCCAGGGCGTAGGCGCCGGGCAGATCCCGGGCCAGCGGCAGGCCGAGTTCCATGTAAGCCTCGCGGGCATAGGTGGCGCCGGACAAAGGATTACTCTGGTTCGTGCGAATCAGACCCTGCTGAATGGCTTCGTCGACATCGCTGGCATAGAAATCCTTACGGTATTCCCAGCCCAGGGCGACGGCCAGCGGACCGGGCAGCCATTCGGAGGCCAGCGGCAGCTCGCCGGTGAGGTTCAGATAGGCCATGTCCTGTTGGGTACGGTTGCGCTGCCAGGCGTTGATCCGGATGTAGTCCACTGCCGCGGGGTCCAGGTTGGCGGCACCCTGAAACACGTTCAGCGGCACACAGGGGGCCTCGCAGGGGCCGGAATTGCCCAGCGCCTCGGCGGCCCGTTCGTAATGCACGGCGGGGAAGATCTGCTCGATCTTGCTGCGGGAGTAAATGTAGCCGCCGTCCCACAGCAAGGGCAGGTCCAGCAGCTCGAACTCGCCGCTCAATCCGCCGCCCAGCCGAATGGTGTCGACGGTGTGGAAGTAGTTGTCATTGTTCAGGCCCGGCGCCCGCCGGATCGCCCATACCCCGGTGCCATCGCCGATGCCGGTGCAGGACGGGCTGTTCGGGTCGGCGCCGCTGTCCGACGGCCCGCCGCAGCTGGAGTCGAAGCCGATGTCCTGGGCGAAGGGATTGGTCGGATTGCTGGCCGAGATGTTCGCCAGGTGCCCTTGCAGGCCGCCGTCCAGATTGCCGCCGGACAGGTAGGCGTTCTGGCCGACACTGATGGATGAGCGGCGGTTGTACAGGGTCTCGAAGTTGAGGCTGACATTGTCCAGCCACTGATGCTCGAGCTGCATGAAATAGCCCAGGCGCTCGTTCGGCTCCTTGAGGGTGCCGTCGGCGAAGCGATTGTAGGTGTCGTCGGGATTGGTGTTGTCGATCTGGTGGTAATCGAAGGGGTTGGTGGGGCCGCCCTGGGCGCCGTCGTTCAGGGTCAGGCTGCACAGCACCAGCCCGGCCGGAACCATCTGGGTCTGACGGATCGGGCCGCCGGTGGTGGGTTCGCCCAGGGCGCCGGCCAGGATGCCGGCCTGCAGGTTCGGGCAGCCGTAGCGCGCCGCGTTGACCGAATCCAGGTCGACGAACAGGAAGGCGCCGTTTTCGGACACGATGCTGTTGCGGGTGGAACCGGCCAGCGGGGCGGCGGTCAGGGGGCGGTTCTCGTTGGGGGCCCGGTCCTGGTCGGTGTAGTTCAGGTTCATGTACACATTGGTGCGTGCGGTATTCGTGCCCCAGGACAGCGAGGCCTGCTGGTTCAGACCGTCGCCTTCCTTCAGGTACTGGCCGAAGTGGTAGCTGAACTCGCCGCCGTCGAAGTCCTTGCGGGTGATCACGTTGACCACGCCGCCAATGGCGTCGGAACCGTAAATGGCCGAGGCGCCGTCCTTGAGAATCTCGACGCGTTCGATGATCGCGGTGGGGATGGTGTTGTAATCCGAAACCGAGGTCTGGGTCTGGATCAGGCCGGTGACCCAGCGCCGCCCGTTCACCAGAAGCAGGGTGTGGGTGGCTCCCAGGTTGCGCAGATCCAGGTTGGTCTCACCCATGGTCAGGGCAAAACGCCCTTGTTGTGCGCTGAGGCTGTTGTTGCCCGCGGCGGTCAGATTGCGCAGCAGCTCGGAGATATCGGTCAGGCCGCTGCGCAGGATGTCCTCGCGACTGATGACCACGACGGGCTGGGCGGTTTCCATATCCGTGCGGCGCAGACGCGAGCCGGTGACTTCGAGCTTGTCCAGCTGGACCGAGTCGCGGCTGCGGGAGCGTGCCGCCGGCGCCTCGGTCTCGCCCACCGGGATCGTATCCGCATAGGTATCGGCCGAATCCTCATCCTGCGCCCAGCTGGTGGCGGCATAGCCGAGCAAACATGCCAGCAGAGCCAGTGAGATATACCCGCGGCCAGCCGTGTTCGCCACGGCGCGATTATTCTGTTTCAAGCTGATCCCCTTCCTGTGCCTCTTGGTCGCCACCTGGCGAAAAGATGCAAAACTGATGAATTCCCTTTGCGCAGCCTGGCATCGCCAAACCATCCGGAGCCGCCCTCCTGTGGATGATCGCAGCCCTGGAGCCTGCTCTCACGCACACCGAGTAACCCGGGACTGGCGATCAACTGCGCCTGCGGCTGTCAACAGCAGCCAAACCTCCCCTGTGCCACTGATCCGGTGGCCTGAGGGCGCCATGATAATGAACCCCGGGTGTGCCGGCCAGCGTTTTGATTGCTGACGGTCCTGCCGAGGCACGAAAATACCGGGCGGGTTGCGCCGCCATGCTGCGGTCAACCGCAGTGCTGCGTGCTGCGGCTCCCCGCGTTAAGCTGGGTCACGTCTGGAGTCGGTCAACGAGGGGAGGGTGCCGTGGAAACTGGATCAATCGTGTTCTGGCTGGTGGTGATCGGGGTGATCGGGTATGCGATCAGTATCTATAACCGTCTGGTCACCTCCCGGAATCAGTTCAAGAATGCCTTTGCCCAGATTGATGTTCAGCTGGAGCGACGCTATGACCTGATTCCGAACCTGGTGGAGACGGCCAAGGGCTATCTGGCCCACGAACGTGAGACCCTGGCGGCGGTGATCCAGGCGCGCAATTCGGCCCAGTCGGCGGCCAAGCAGGCCTCTGCCCATCCCGAAGACGGCGCCGCCGTGGTCAAGCTCGGCGCCGCGGAGGGTGTCCTGGGCGGTGCTCTGGGGCGCTTTTTCGCTCTGGCCGAGGCCTATCCGGATCTCAAAGGCAATCAGACCATGCAGCAGCTGATGGAAGAGCTGAGCTCGACCGAGAACAAGATTGCCTTCGCTCGCCAGTTCTTCAATGACGCCGTCACCGCCTACAACAACGCACGTGAGCAGTTTCCC
>JBFJVB010000076.1:0-15077 GCA_041624435.1 Oceanococcus sp.
CGCCATCCGCATTCCGATAAGTGACTTCCATGTAGCTGGGGATCTGATCTTCATACACCACGGTACGCTGCTCGGTATACAGCAGCGCGCCGGTTTGCGCGTCGCGCGCCGTAGCCAGGCTGGGTAAAGGCTGGGCCCAGAGCATTCCGCTGACGGCCCAGTTGATCAGGACAGCCAGCATCAGACCAGGGACCGAGCCGGCTTCCCGCGTCCGCAGAAACAGCCGGAAAACATATCCGCCTGACCGGCTTGGCAGGCCGCGGACGTTCAAGCCGGGGCCTCGGCCCGACCCGGCCGGGAATACGACCTGCGTCTGCACACCCGCCAGGCCGCCATCGCGCCAAGTAAACACCAGGCCAACCCACCGCCCCCGCCCTTTCCAGGCGGTTTGCCCCCCAGGCTGCCGTCGAGGGTGTAGTCGCCGTCGACCCACAGCTGAACCCGCCAGCCGCCAGCCGCACGCCCGGTGGCTGGAATGTGCTTGACGGCGACCGGGATGCCTCCGCTGACCAGCGGCGCTCCGCTGCCGCGATCCGGAAACCACAGATCGGCCAGGCCGGGTTCCTCGGTCTGGCCCTGCACCCTCAGCGCCCCGGAATCCAGGTCCGCTTCGATCGCAAGCAGGCGTCCGGGCACCGCGCGTGGGTAGGGACGCGACAGCATCCGGGAGAACTCCAGCGGAATGCCCAGTTCCACGTCACCGGGACAGGCGTAGCGCACCAGACTGGGACTCAGGGCATTGCGGCTGCTGCGATCCGGGTAGGCATTATGCGGATCGCCACAGGCCTGACGCCAGTCCCAGAAGGCCGAATGCAGCAGGCGCCGATCTTCTTCGGCGGCGAAGCGGCGCAGTTGATCGTCATTGTCCTGTGGGGCGTTGAAATACCCCCACTCACCCGACCACACGGTGGCGCCGTACAGGGCCGCGACATCCTCGGCGTTCTGCCAGCCATCCTCAATCGAATTGGGCGCGATCGACTCGGCATAGATATGCGGAGAAAACACGAGGGCGGAATCGCTGCTGAAAGTGGGCGGAGGCACGGCAGTAACCCCAGCCGCTGACCACTCCACGCCCGGTTCGAAGAACATTGCGCCGGGCACCGGGCGGCCGTGCGCCATTTCGATTGGCCGCAAGGCATTGATCACCTGGGCGTAATACTGACCCAGTGCGATGGTCTGCCCCTCACCCACCAGGAATCCGGGGTTCGGTTCATTCAAGGGGTCGTAGCCGGCGATGACCGGGTCCGCCCCCAGCTCATCGACCAGCCAGGCCCAGGTTTCGACCAGATGGGTCTGAATACCCTGCCCGTCCGGCCCCGCGCGGTTATCCCAGAAGGACTGCCAGGCCTGACCCACCGCCGGCGAGAGCTCACGCAGATTGGTTTTGCAGGTGGGCAGCCCGTCGGTCAGCGTGGCCCACTGCGGCGCGCCGTCCCAACCGACGGCAGAATCCGTTGGCGGCAGGCAGGTCTCGCTCTCAGGCGTGGCGATGTACTTGCCCCAGGCATCCTGGTGCATGTCCAGGACGATGTAGAGGTCATGCACACGCGCCCAGTTCAAGGCCTGCCTGATCTCTTCGAGGTAGGCCGGATCACGCAACCCCGCCTCGGGTTCAAGCAAGGACCAGTGGACAATCAGGCGCACGTGGTTGAACCCCAGCGCCGCGATATCGGCAAAATCCTGTTCGCTCAGATCAAAGCGCGGCGGCAGCGCAGGATCGTTTTGAAAATAATCCCCGATCTGCACCACATTGATGCCACGGAATATCACCGTTCGACCCAGTTCGTCGGCCATCCGAGGCGCCGCACCGGTGCTGGCGGTCAGGAAGGACTCGACCTGGGGGGTGAAGCCCGGCTGCGCCAGCCCCAGCGGACTGAACAAGGCGACCACCAGGCTCAGCACGACTGCGGCATACGGGTTTTTCACGATAGAGCTCCTGAGCAATTTTCGGACACGGCGGAGGCGGTTCGGGCAGTCCCGTAGCGATGGGAGAGCTTGTGGCCCCATGATACTAAAAGCCGCGGCGCCCGACCCGGCTGAGGCGACCGGCATCCGCGCCAGCGCCTCGTTCCACGTCCGCCAAGCGGTGTGGCGGGGCGGCTACCCAAGCCGCCCTGGCCGGTGGGAAAGTCAGATTTTCACCTAAGCCAAACGGAGCTGTCCGCCTCGCGCAGGGCGGTCCTATACTCGAAATCGGCCAATCCAGCGCGAAGTGGCGGCCGCTTGCATACACCCTGCCCGGGAAGGTTCAGAGCTCTCCCAGGGCGACCATGCGTCAATCTGTTGGAGGAAGACATGTCAGGGATACTCGAAGATATCAAAGTGCTGGATCTGTCCTGGGGCATCACCGGCCCGATGACCACGATGCTGATGGCCGATCATGGCGCGCAGGTCACCAAGATCGAACCACCGGGGGGGGACCCCTTCCGCGGCCAGCTCGGTTACAAGGTCTGGCAGCGCGGCAAGCGCAGCGCCGTGCTCGATCTCAAGAATCCCGCCGACAAGGACAGCTTTCTGGCCCTGATCAAGACCGCCGACGTCCTGGTTGAAAGCTTCAGCCCGGGCACCACCGACCGGCTGGGCATCGATTTCGCCACCCTCAGCGCCATCAACCCCCGTCTGGTCTATTGCTCGATCACCGGTTATGGCCGCGACAATGCGCATTCGGATCGTCCGGCCTACGACGCCCTGGTGGCCGCGCGTACCGGCTTGCACTGGGAACAGCGCGGCTGGCCCGAGGGCGCCCTGAACCGTCTGGCCGGCCGGCCCGATCCGTATGCCGACGTGGACATCCCGGAAGACTGGCTGCAAGGCGCCGCGCGCCCTGGCCCGCTGTTTCCGGCCTCCCACTGGCCGAGTCTGGGTGCGTTCTTCAATGCCTCGGTCGGCATCAATGCGGCCCTGCGCGCGCGCGAGATCACCGGCCGGGGCCAATGGGTGGAAACCTCGTTGCTGCAGGGCGCCATGGGCGCTGGCGGCTGGGTCTGGCAACGCGCCGAAAACATTGACGTCGAAGGCTTCGACAGCTGGATTCTGACCAGCCGTTCACCCAAGGGCCACTTCAAATGCAAGGACGGGCGCTGGGTACATAACTGGGTGCCCAATCCACGCTTCGTCTTGCAGGCCTCTGCAGGCAGCACCCTGGACGCCAGTCCGGATCTGTCCGTGCAGAATGACCCGGACCGCTTCGGCACCGGGCCGGAAGAACTCCTGGTCATGAGTCATTACCACCCTCTGCTGGCCGAGGCCGTGGCCAAATTCACCTCAAGCGAATGGATGCAGGCCGCGGCCAGCGGCAGCATCACACTGCAGCCGGTGGTGAGCCCGGAAGAGGCGCTTAACGATCCGAATTTCCTTGAAGAGGGCTGCGTTGCCGAGATCGATGATCCCGAGCTGGGGCGGATACGCCAGGTGGGCATCACCTACCGCCTGGAAAAGAGCCCGGGCACGATCAAAAGCCCGGCCCCAGCTCTGGGTGAGCACACCGCCCAGGTCAAGGCGGAAGCCGAGGCGGCGAAATCCACCCCTGTCGCAACGCCGCCCCTCGGTGACAAGACCCTGAAAGCACCTCTGCAAGGCATCAAGGTGCTTGATCTGGGTCTGGCGATTGCCGGTCCCTTCGGCACCCAGTTGCTCGCGGACCTCGGCGCCGAAGTCATCAAGATCAACGGCTTGTACGACGTGTTCTGGCACCGCGTACACATCGCCTATATGTCCAACCGCAGCAAGAAGAGCCTGACCCTGAACCTCAAGGACCCACGGGCGATGAAAATCCTCCTGGACCTGGTCAAGGACTGCGACGTGGTCCATCACAACATGCGCTACGATGCCGCGGAGCGGCTCAAGATCGACTACGCCAGCCTGAAGCAGCTGAACCCGGGACTCATCTATTGTCACACCCGCGGTTTTGAAGACGGCCCGCGTAAAGCACTGCCAGGCAACGATCAGACCGGCGGTTGCCTGAGCGGCATCCAGTACGAAGACGGCGGCATGGCCAATGGCGGCAAACCGATGTGGAGCCTGACCTCCATGGGCGACACCGGCAACGGCTATCTGTCCGCCATCGCGGTCATGCAGGCCTTGCGTCACCGTGACCGCACCGGGGAAGGCCAGTTCGTCGACACCTCGATCGTCAATGCCAGCCTGCTCAACACCTCCTATGCCGTGGCTCGCCCTGACGGCACGGGCTTCGAGCGGCCGCGAATCGACAGCCAGCAATTCGGCTATAGCGCCGGACACCGGCTGTATGAAACCGCCCAGGGCTGGTTGTGCATCCTGCTGGCACTCCCCGAACACTGGGACGAACTGTTCAGCGTGCTCAACGCCCCTGAACTCGCACTGGACGAGCGCTTTTCCAATGCGCAAGCACGCCAGGCCAATGACGCGGCGCTGATTGCGGTGCTGACCGAGAAATTCAGAGAGGACACCGCCAGCGCCTGGTTCGAACGGCTCGACGCGGCCGGCGTTCCGGTGGAAATCTGTTCCGAGGACTTCTCGCTCAAGATGCATGAAGACCCCGAATTCCAGGCCCGCCAGTGGGTGGTGTCCTTCGACCAGCCCCAGATCGGCCGACTCGATCAGGTGGGTCTGGGGGTCGATCTGTCCGCCACGCCCGGAGTCATCCAGAGCCGGCCGCTGATCGTGGGCGAGCATACCCGGGAGATTTTGACCGGCATGGGTTATACGGACAGCGAAATCAACACCATGGAAGAGCAGTTCGCCATCGGTTTTGCCGGCATGCCGCGGATGCCGCCGCGTCCGGCGCCCGGTGAACCCAAAGCGGCCAAATCCGGCATTGCGGGCCTGCTGGAGCAGGCCGCGGAAAAGAAACAGTAAATCCATGCGCCAGATCAAGAGAGGCAAGCCATGAGCGCCGTAATGAAGGACACATCAAGCCCTGCACCGATACGGGCGATATTCGATCGCCTCGCGGACAAGGCGCCGGAACTGGCCCTGAGCACGGCCGAACAACGCAGCGCCAAACTGCAGGCCCTGCTCCAGGCCACGCTGGCGGCCCGTCCGGCCATCATCCGGGCCGGCCAGAACGAACTGAAGGTGCATGAAACCGACATCGACGGCCAGCTCCTGATGATCAAGAGCAACATCGAATTCATCGTCAAGCACCTCCAATCCTGGATGCGCGATGAACCGGTACCGGCCGCGATCATGACCCTGGGCAAAAAGTGCTACCTCAAGTACGAACCCAAAGGCGTGATCCTGCACCTGTCCACCTGGAATGCCCCGATCGCCGAAGCCTTCATCATGGCTGCCGGGGCCATTGTCGCCGGCAATGCCTTCGTGCTCAAGCCCTCCGAGCTGGCTCCGGAATCCTCCCAGGTGCTGGCGGATATTGTCGCCAGCTGCATGGCTCAGGATGAATTTGCCGTGGTGCAGGGCGGTGCCGACGTCGCCCAGGCCCTGCTCGCCTGCCCGTTCAATCACATCTTCTACATCGGCAGCCAGAATGTCGGCCGCATCGTGATGAAGGCAGCTGCGGATCATCTGGCCTCGGTCACTCTGGAAATGGGCGGCAAGAACCCGGCCATCATCGATGCCAGCGCCGACGTCGAAGATGCGGCCTACAAGATCGCCTGGGGCCGGGCGGCCAACGCCGGCCAGGTTTGTGTGGCGCCCGACTATGCCCTGGTTCACAGCGACCTGGAAGGGCCGTTCATCGCTGCCCTGGGCCGCGCCTTCACTGCCATGTACAACCCCGATGGTCAGGGCTTTGCGGCGTCCGACCACCTGCCGCGGATCGTCAACGACCGGCATTTCCAGCGGATTTGCGCGCTGCGCGATGACGCCCTTGCCAAAGGTGCCAAACTGGAGTTCGGCGGCGGCAGCGACGCCGCCACCCGGTTCATCGAACCGACCGTCCTGTCGCAGGTCGATGCCTCGATGACGATCATGCAGGAGGAGATCTTCGGCCCCATCCTGTGCATCGTGCCGTTCACCCGCCGCGAAGACGCCATCCGCGAGATTCGCTCCCATCCCAAACCACTGAGTTCCTATGTGTTCGCCAGGGATCAGCAGGCCATAGACTGGTTCATGAACCGCACCACGGCCGGGAACTCCGTGGTCAACCACAATCTGATTCAGTCGGGCACCAATCCCCATCTGCCGTTTGGCGGCATCAATGCCAGCGGCAATGGCCGGGTCAACGGCAAGGCGACCTTCCTGGAGTGCTCCAACACCCGCTCCGTCGTTGTCGAAGGGCCGATTCTGGGCGACCCCAAACTGATCTTTCCGCCCTACTCCGATCAATACAAGAAGATGGTCGCCCAGATGCTGGCCAAACCCATCCATATCCCGGACCGGATACTGAACCTGATCAACCGCCTCATCCTGCTGTTCGGACGACTGCGCGGCCGCTGACAGGGGCGCGGCGTGCTGCGATGCTCAGCGCCGCTATACTCGGCTGGCGAGCAGCTCGACAGAATAACCATGAGGGGGCAGAACATGAATCTGAAAACAACGCTGGGCGTGGGGCTGCTCATGCTCTGCGAACAGGCCGCAGCCGTGCCCGGCAATCTGGCCGGCGGCACCCAAATCAGCACCGGCTCCGTCTCCTTGCCGAACGCCGCCATTTCGGCGGCGCACAACCCCGCGCTGCTTAGCCGCGCCCTGGGCGATGCGAAGCTGGGCATGAGTGGTTTCCGTCTCCCCGCCATCGCCGTCGAAATCGGCCCCATCGATGACTTTGTAGACAGTCTCGAGCGCCTGGAGGCCGCCCTGGACGAGGCGGAAGCCGACAATGATGTCAGCCAGGCCGAGGCCGATGACATCAACAACCAGTTTGCCCAGCTCCTGGTCGATATCGGCGATCAGGCAAACATTACGCTGGACCTCAGCATGCCGGTACCGGCCATGCCCGTGATTTTTCGCGCCGGCGGCGGCCTTATGGCGGTGAATCTCGACCTGTCTGCAACAATCAACGCCCGGGTGCTCGACGCCCCGCTGAACTACGACGCAGTCGCCGACACACTCGACACCGATAGTGCGGTGTATCTGAAATCCGGCACCTTCACCCAGCTCGGGGTCGCCTATAGCCGCACGCTCGCCCCCTGGACCCTGGGCGAGACCACGGGTGAATGGACCGGCGGTGGCCGTTTGAATGTCATCCAGGGAAAGCTTAGCCGTCAGGTTGCGAAGCTCGACAATGACGCCAACGGCAGTGACGACTCCGCGTTCGACCGGGCGGGCGACAATTACGATCTGAACGAGGAAACCTCGATTGGCGTGGGCGTCGATGTCGGCCTGGGCTTTGTCTCCAGGCAACTCAGCCTGGGACTGACGGTCCGTAATCTGATTCCGCCGACATTCGATTTTGGGGAGCTGGGAATGGACTGCGCCAGCAAGCCGACGGTGACGGAACGTATCGATTGCGATGCGGCGAGCGTCTTTGTCACGTCGGCTGAAATCGGCGCCAGGGAAAAATTCAGCATGGACACGCAAGCCATGTTCGAAGCCGCGTACAGCATCGCTGACACTGGCTTCACAGCCCTGGCCAGCCTTGATCTCAATGCCATTGAAAATGCCGCGGGCGACGACTATCAGTGGCTGCATCTGGGTTTTTCCTACCAGGGGCCCCGATGGGTTCCGGGCCTCCGCCTGGGCTATCGAAGCAATCTAGCCGGCGCTAAAGTCGATGTACTGGCCGTTGGGCTCAACCTGTTCAACTTCCTCAGCCTGGAAGCCTTTCAAGCCAGCGACAGGGTGCGCTACGAAGGCGATTCGCTGCCGCGCAGTGCGGGCGTATCAATAGGGTTCAGCGCGAGGTTCTAAACCTAGATCGGAGGGTGAGCGCCTGCGGCGCAGGTGAGAATCCCCGCACCCGTCCCTATCAAAATGGCGCGCCCTGCAGGATTCGACCGATTCGGAACGAATCGGCACGAGCGCAGCGAGCCCGAAGGGGGAGGCCCTGAGCTCAGGGCCGAATAACCTGCGCCTGCGGCGCAGGTGAGAATCCCCGCACCCGTCCCTATCAAAATGGCGCGCCCTGCAGGATTCGAACCTGCGACCTACGGCTTAGAAGGCCGTTGCTCTATCCAACTGAGCTAAGAGCGCAAAAATCAGTTTAAGCGGTCAATGATAAGACTGTACCCGCCGTTAATTCAATGCGTTGGGCGACATTTCTCAAGTCCGCCTCAACATCGGGTGGATCTAAGCACGGGTTGCAGTTGCGGATCGGCCAGAGCGTCGGAACCGCTGCGTATTGTACCTGCAGGCTGCTACGCAGGCGCGGTGCACAAGATTCAGGCATCAGGCAGCTGAAATTTCACTAAGATAGCCACCGCCCACCGACTCGAGGATCTTCGCTTGAAAACCGGTTTTTCCGCATGAAGCTCTGGCACTGCAGAGATGCCCGTTCGCTGCGCCCGCTCTGGACCCTGGAAGAACTGCAACTGCCGTTCGAACTGGAATTGGTGGCGTTTCCGCCGCGCACCGCACAACCCGGCTTCACCCAGCTCAATCCCCTGGGCACGCTGCCGTATTTTACCGATGGGCCCACTCAGATGACCGAATCCTCGGCCATCTGTCTGTATCTGGCGCAGCGCTACGGCGAGCAAACCCTGAGCGTGGAAGCAGACCATCCCGAGTACGGGTCTTATCTCAACTGGCTGTTTCACAGCGATGCGACCCTGACCTTTCCGCAGACCGTGTATCTGCGCTATGCCCGGTTTGAAACCGCTCATCCCGGTAAGCAAGACGCCGGCGAGGATTATCGCAAATGGTTCGGGGCGCGTTTGAAATTGCTGAATCAGCATCTACCCGGCCGACGCTATCTGTGCGCCGACCGCTTCACCGTGGCCGATATCTGTGTGGGTTTCGCCCTGTTTCTGGCGGACAAACTGGGTATCGATGAGCGGTTTACCAGCGAGACCCGGGATTATCTGCAAAGAATCACCGCGCGCCCGGCCTTTCAACGGGCCATCGCCCACACCGCCCACCTGCGTTCTCCGCTGGAACCCGGGCCCTGAGCCTGGCGGCTGGGAGCGCAGAACCACACTGATTTGCTATGGTCTGGCGGCGATCCAGCCCTGCCACTGAGCCGAGGTTCATCCGTTGAGCACTGCCCAATTCGTCAATTCGCGTGATCTGATGTTCTGGTTATATGAACTGGGCCAGGTTGACGCCCTGTGCCAGCACCCGCGGTACGCCGACTTCGGTCGCGGCGACGTGGAAGCGATGCTCGATGCGGTCACCCAGCTGGCCGATGCCGAGATGGACGGGCTGGCCGAACTCCTCGACGAGCATGAACCGCAATTTGACGGCCACACGGTGTGGAATCACGAGCGGCTCAAACCCGCCCTTCAGGCCTACACGGCCAGCGGGTTTTTTTCCTCGGCTTTCGAGCCGCAGTGGGGTGGCCTGGGTCTGCCCTATGTGATCGCTCAGGCCCTGGGCATTCCGGTCAATGCCACGGCGGGTGCCGGCGTCGGCTACCTGTTCCTGACTGCGGCGGCGGCCAATATGCTCAGCGTGGTCGGCAGCCCGGAGCAGAAGCAACGCTATCTGCCGAAGCTGGTGTCGGGTGAGTGGTACGGCACGATGATGCTCTCCGAGCCGCAGGCGGGTTCTTCGGTGGGCGACATTCGCACCCGGGCCGTGCCCCAGGCCGATGGCCGCTATCACTTGCGTGGCAGCAAGATGTGGATTTCCGGCGGCGACCAGGAAATTTCCGACAACATCGTGCACATGGTGCTGGCCAAGATCGAGCAGCCCGACGGCTCCGTGCAGCCGGGCAGTCGCGGCATTTCCCTGTTCCTGGTGCCGAAATTCCAGGTCCATGCCGATGGCAGCCTGGGGCCTCGCAACGGGATCAGGCTGGCAGGGATCAACCACAAGATGGGCAATCGCGGCATCGTCAATACCGTGCCGGTCCTGGGCGACGACACCCCCTGTATCGGCGAGCTGATTGGGGAACCGGGCAAGGGTCTGGCCGGCATGTTCCACATGATGAACGAAGCCCGGATCGGGGTCGGCATGAGCGCCGCCCAATCCGCCTATTTCGGCTATCGCTATGCGCTGGGCTATGCCCTGGATCGCCCCCAGGGTCGGCCCCTGGATGATCCCGATCCGGCCAAACCGCAGATTCCGATAATTCGGCACAGCGATGTGAGGCGCATGCTGCTGGAACAAAAGGCCCTGAGTGAGGGCGCGATGGCGCTGTGTTTCTATGCCGCCGAACTGATCGACCGCAAGCGCATTTGCGAAGACCCGGCCGAACGTCAGGATATCGAGCGTCTGCTGGCCATCCTGACTCCGATCGTGAAAACCTGGCCCTCCGTGCACGGCCTGCGGGCCAATTACCTGGCCATCCAGGTGCTCGGCGGCTATGGCTATACCCGCGAATACCCGGTCGAGCGCCTGTACCGCGACAACCGCCTGAATGAAATCCACGAAGGCACGACCGGCATCCAGAGCCTGGATCTGCTCGCGCGCAAGGTGCCGATGGAAGACGGCGCGCCCTTGAAGCTACTGCTGCGGACCATGACCGAGACCGCCGGCGCCGCCGCCGGGCATGCCAGCCTGGCGGAGCACGCCCAGGCGCTGCAAGCCGCGATTGCCAGTCTGGCCGCCACCACCACCACCCTGATGGCGGAAGCCCAGGCCGGTCGCACCGAGCGCTATCTGGCCAACAGCGCGGCCTATCTGGACCTGTGTGGCCACATCGTGGTCGCCTGGACCTGGCTGCGCACCGCACTCGTCGCCGAGCAGGCATTGGCCGATGCGGCTCCGATCGACCGAGCCTTTTATCAGGGCAAGCTGCGCGCCTGCCAGTATTTCTTCCGCGTCGAACTGCCCAAGACCCAGGCCCAGACTCAGCTCCTGCAAAGCCTGGATGACACCAGCCTGGCCGCCACCCCCGAAGAATTCTGAGGCCGGCGCAAACTCGACCCGGATGAGCCTTAGCCGCGCAGGCGCCGAATGCAGCGTGGCCGTACCGCAGCGACCAGGGCTCCCAGGACCGCTCCGGCAAGCAGATACAACAGGAACTCCAGAGCAACTGCCGACTGCTGCTGGACCAGGACGGGATCACCGATGACGCCGCTGCCCGGTCCCCCGGCCAGCAGCACGCCCAGCAGCAGCAATGCCGCGATCATCAACGCCATGCGGCCCAACCGCGCCCCGGGACTTGGGCGCCGGCCGCGGTCCGCAGCCGCGCGCAGGCAGCCGCCGAGCCACACCCAGACCAGGGCCAGCCCCGCCCCCACAAGCAGCGCCAGCACGGGTGGCGTGGCGAACAGGAGATTCACCGCAAAGACGGCCACCCAGTGCAGGCTGCCCAGCCCGGATTGCAAATCGACCACCTGATCTCCTCCACCAGAACGCCTGCTGGCGAAGGCCCCGCCAGCTACCAGACGTATTGTGCCCCGGCCGCCCTCGTGTCGGCGATCCGATCAGCCGGTATTGCCGCTAGACTGTGCCTCTCATGGAGATACGATCATGACCACACGCCGGGAGATACTGGGGCTTGGTGCCCTCGGGGTGGGCGCGCTGGGCACCGCGTCCTGGTTACGTCCAGCACCGGATTTCGCCGCCTTGAGCGGGGCCCATCCCTGGGACGCCGTCCGTGCCGAATTTGCATTCGCACATCAGGATCAGCCGCGCATCCCGCTCAATGCCGCCAACCTGACCCCCTCACTCAGTGCCGTGAGCACCGCGCGCCACGCCGCGACCCTGCGCCTGGATGCAGATGCCTCGTTTCACCATCGTCGGCTGTTCCTGCACGCGGAGTTGCCCCGACTGCGCGTGCAGTTATCCGCCCAGTTGGGCTTGAAAGATCCCGATGATGTCGCCCTGGTCCGCAACACCAGCGAGGCCAATGCCTGCATCATTCAGGGCTTGCACCTGCAAGCCGAGGATGAGGTGGTGCTGTGGAACGAGAATCACCACAGCAACCTGCGCAGCTGGGCATACCGGGCAGAGCGCACCGGATTTCACTGTCGCAGCGTACACCTGCCTGCGGATCCAGTCCGCGACGAAGAGCTGATTGAACCGTTTTTGGCCGCCTTGCAGCCGCGCACCCGAGTAGTGAGTTTCTCGGCAATATCCAATGTCAGCGGACTGCGCCTGCCGGTGGAGGCCTTGTGCCGGGCGATTCATGCCCAGGATGAGCGGATCTTCGTCCACGTGGATGGCGCCCAGGCCTGGGGAGCGACCGCGCTGGATCTGCCCAGCCTGGACTGTGACAGTTTCTCCTCCAGCGCCCACAAGTGGCTGCTCGGCCCCCGGGAATTGGGCATTCTCTATCTGCGCCGCAGCCGTGCCGGGGAATTGGCGCCGATGACCATTGGCTATGACTTAGATTTCAACTACCCCGTAGATGGCCTGGCGCCTCACGCCGGCCGTCTGCAGAATCTCGGCCAGCGCGATGATGCAGCCCTCCCGGCTCTGGCTGTGGCGCTGTCCTTTCAGGGGGCCCTGGGCGCGCAGCGAATCGAACAGCGCATCGCCGAACTCGCCTTGCGGCTGAGCCTCGGACTGGATCGGGCGGGCTTTCGCTTGCTCAGCCCCCAGACCGCACGGTATTCCCACGGCGTGGTCGTCGCCGATCTGGGCGCCCCACGGCGGGCTGTGGCCGCATTTCGGCAGCTCTACGAACACCACGGCATTTACGCCGCTTTCGTCCATGGCAACCGCGTCCTGTGCGGTCCCGAACAGGTCGATCCGAACGCCACCGATCTGGCGCTGCGTCTGTGCCCACACGTTTACAACACCGAGGAGGACATCGACCGGACCCTGGTTGCCTTGAGGCGCATCGCCGGCGCCTGAACCCTGGCCGGGGCCCCGCGGCATGAGCGCCGGGACCACATCTTGCATGCCCGCCTCCACCCGCGTCCCCCGACTGCGGCAGACCTGTTTCCGGCGACGATCCCGGCAGCAGGTTGGTATAGCGAGACACTCCGGCCCGTCCGGCAAGTTGTAGTCTGATTCCGAGAAAGTGATTGTTGTGAAGAAAACGCTATTAGCCCTTTCTTCACGGCCACACGCCGATAGTGAACCCATGGTGAAAAAACTGAACGGGAATTGGGATCACGACCATGGCACACCGCGCGAGTGAACAAACGGGCTTCAGCCTGATCGAATTGATCATCGTGGTGACCATCGTGGCGATACTCACCACGCTGAGTCTGCCCAGTATCAATGCATTCACCGCCAACGCGCGCGCCCGCGCCGTCACCGGTGAGCTCATCGCCGCCATCCAGCTTTCCCGAGGCGAGGCGGCCAAACGCGGTCAGATCGTGACGGTGTGCGCCGTGCTGCCGGAGAACCCCGCTCAGTGCACCGACCCGGACACCAAGATCAGCTGGCAAACCGGCTGGCTGGTGTTCGTCGATAACACCGGCGATCGTGGGCACGTCGATGCCGGCGACAAAGCCCTGCGATTTTTCCCTCGCTTGGGTGCCGACATGAGCCTGAACGCCGACGGTGCGTTCATCAGCTACGCACCCTCAGGCCTGCTCGCCACAAGCCCTCTTAGCTGGTCGCTGCGCGACCCCGCCTGTGTCAATATGAGTGACCGCGATTTCACCCTGTCGGCGGTAGGTCGCCCCAACGTTGCCAAGGTAGGATGCTGAAGCGATGAACCCGAGCACTGCTCAACGCGCGCAAGGATTTGGCCTGGTTGAAGTGCTGATTGCCCTGCTGGTTCTTTCCCTGGGCATGATGGGTCTGTTGAAACTCCAGTCCACGAGTCTGCGCCACGCCAACAGTTCGGCCATGCGCCTGGTGGCCGTCAACCTCAGTCAGGACATGCTGGAACGGATGCGCGCCAATCGAAGCCTCGCCCTGCAAGGGGAATACAATATCGGCCTGGACGACACTTCGGCGACAGGACGGCTGAAGCAAACTGAGCTGGAAGGCTGGAAAACCGCACTGGCGACCAACCTGCCCAATGGCAACGGTTCAATTAGCAGTGACGGCGTCCAGATCACCATCACCGCGCAATGGACGGAATCCTGGGATGCCGACCTGGGTTCCGGCGTGGCGACCGTCAGCCTGAGGTCCCAGCCATGAGGCCACCACAGCGCCTTCATCAGCAGGGCCTGAGTCTGATCGAAATGATGATCGCCCTGGTGCTCGGCCTGCTGATCACGGCCGCACTGTTCCAGGCCTACCTCAGCGCCAGCCAGTCACAACGGGTGCAGGACGCCCTGGCCTCGCGCCAGGAAAGCCTGCGTTTTGCCAATCTGCTGCTGTCACGCGATATCCGCATGGCCGGCTATCGCGATTGCCTGAGCGATCCCAAGTTGATCGTGAACGTGCTTAACGATCCCGGCCATTTCCTCTATGACTTCAGCCGCCACATCGACGGCTTTGACGCCCAGGGCACCGCCTGGTTGCCGGCGCTGCACGCCAGCCTGCAAGATCAGACCATCGAGCCAGGCAGCGATGTGCTTACCGTGCGCACCGTGCTGGGCGACGATGTCGTGCTGATTTCCGGTATGCCCAACACCTCGGCTGCCCTCAAGATCAAGGAAAAACTGAAGAAAAAGCCGTTCAAGGAGGGCGGTGGTGACCTCGCCCTGCTCGCAGACTGTGGCGCCGCCACCGTGTTCCAGGTCACCAACTACAATCATGATTCAGGCACCGTTGTGCACAATGCGGGAGTATCCAAGAAACCGGGAAATAGCACCAAGTCACTCGGCAAACAATTCGGCCCAGGCACCAAGCTGATGAAGATTTCCACGGTCAATTATTTTATCCGCCAAAGCCCTTCGGGCCATGGCCCTTCTCTGTGGCGCCGGCTCGCCGACGAACCCGCCGAAGAACTGGTTGACGGCATCGAGACCCTGCAGCTGCGCTATGGTGAAGATACCGATGGTGACGGCGTGCCGGATCAATTTCGCACCGCGGATAAAGTCGTGGACTGGCTGAATATCAAGATCGTTCAGATCGGACTGCTGGCGCGCAGCATCGACGCCGTCGGCGATGCAGATCCTCGCGTGTATACGGTACTGGGTCAGAGCTTCGGACCCTACGCTGACGGCCGGTTGCGCCGCGTCATGGAATTCAACGTGGCGATCCGGAATCAGTTGCTATGAGGAGTCGGACCCGTATCGCCAGAC
>JBFJVB010000077.1:0-14941 GCA_041624435.1 Oceanococcus sp.
AAGACGGTTTTGGCGAAACCAAACTGTCCAAGGAAAAAGCGGAACGTATCCGCACCTGGGACCGTCTGAACAAGGCCCACGAGGGCAAGGAAATCGTCATTGGCACGATCTCCGGCAAGGTCAAGGGTGGTTACACCGTCGACGTGGACCGGGTGCGGGCGTTCCTGCCAGGCTCACTGGTCGACATCCGGCCGGTTCGCGACACCAGTTATCTGGAAGGCAAGCCGCTCGAATTCAAGGTCATCAAACTGGATCGTCTGCGCAACAACGTCGTGGTTTCACGTCGCGAAGTGCTTGAAGCCGAGTACAGCCAGGAACGCGAAATGCTCCTGGAACGCCTGCAGGAAGGCGTTGTGCTGACCGGTGTGGTCAAGAATCTGGTGGATTACGGGGCGTTTGTCGACCTCGGTGGGATTGATGGTCTGTTGCACATCACCGACATGTCCTGGAAGCGGGTCAAGGATCCGGCCGAAGTGATCGAAGTTGGCCAGGAAGTGGAAGTCAAGGTTCTCAAGTTTGACCGCGAGCGGATGCGCGTCAGCCTGGGCCTGAAGCAATTGGGCGACGATCCGTGGATCGATATCGCCCGTCGTTATCCGGAAAACACCCGTCTGTTCGGTAAGGTCACCAACATCACCGACTACGGTTCCTTCGTTGAAATCGAAGACGGTGTTGAAGGCCTGGTCCACGTTTCCGAGATGGACTGGACCAACAAGAACTGCAACCCGAACAAGACCGTCCATGTGGGTCAGGAAGTCGAAGTGATGATCCTGGACATCGACGAGGAGCGTCGGCGGATTTCCCTGGGCATGAAGCAGTGTGTGCCCAACCCATGGGAAGAATTCGCGCAGAATCATCAGAAAGGCGATCGCGTCCATGGCACGATCAAGTCCATCACTGATTTCGGCGTCTTCATTGGTCTGGATGGTGGTATTGATGGTCTGGTCCATGCCTCCGATGTGGCCTGGGATGTCGACGGCGAGGACGCCCTGCGTCAGTTCCAGAAAGGCGAGGAAGTGGACGCCGTGGTCCTGGCGATCGAATCCGGCCGTGAGCGGATTTCCCTGGGCATCAAGCAGTTGCAGCAGGATCCGCTGACCACGTACATGGCAGAGCATCCGAAGGGCTCCATCGTTTCGGGCAAGGTGATCGAGGTTGATCAGCGCGTGGCCAAGCTGCAGCTGGCCGAGGGCGTGGAAGGCTTCCTGCGGGCTTCGGATATCGCGCGTGAGCGGGTTGAAGATGCGCGTACGGCCTTGAACGTCGGCGATGAAGTGGAAGCCCGGATCGTCACCATCGATCGCAAGAACCGGACCTTGGGCGTTTCGATCAAAGCCAAGGAACAGTACGACGAAGATCAGGTGATGAAGGAATACGGCGGTGATACCGCAGAAGAGAGTACGGCGACGACGATGGGCGATTTGCTGAAACAGCAAATCGAAAATCAGAACACCTAGCTTTCTTGTTGTACTGACATTGCACAGCCTGGCCGCGACCGTAAGGTCGCGGCTATGTCACTGGAATTTCTAGGGATTTTTAGGTAGGCTCGATTGTTCGCAATCGGGCCTTTCTTGTATTCAAGCGATGATCGAGCAGAATGGATAGCGCGATATGTTCCGGTGACCGAGCATTAGGGATGAGCATGACGAAATCAGAATTGATTGACCGTTTGGCGATGAGTCAACGGCACTTGTCACATAAGGATGTAGAACTGGGAGTCAAGTTGCTGCTCGACACCGTGGCTGATGCTCTGGCCAGTAACGAGCGTATTGAGATTCGCGGCTTTGGCAGTTTTTCGCTGCACCACCGGCCGGCCCGTACCGGGCGCAATCCCAAGACCGGCGAAGCGGTGATGATTCCGGAAAAGCGCGTCCCGCATTTCAAGCCGGGCAAGGAACTGCGTGAGCGGGTCAATCCGGCAACCAGGTAGACAAACCGCCCGCCCCGACACAGCGGTGCTGGGAATTTCGGCACTTGAGCATGGGACTGGTGGTATGGTTTTTCCGATAATCAAGGCGAGGATCCGGTGATGCGAAGGATTGTGGTTTTATTGCTGCTGATTGTGATGTTTCTTATGGGCGGCGCTTTCAGCTATCACAATCCGCAAGCGGTTGATCTGAATTTTCTTTTTGGTCAGGCCCAGTTTCCGCTGGGTGCCCTGCTGATGGGCGCCGTGGCCGGTGCCGTCGCCCTGATGGTGCTGATTTACTGGGCGCTGACGCTGCCGCGCCGGGCCGAGCTGCTGCGCTTGCGGCGCCGCCTGCAAAAGGCTGAAAGCGAGCTTGCGAGCCTGCGCAATTTACCGCTGAAGGATGGGTGATCTTTCTGGCCTGATCCTTTTGCTGCTCCCCATGGCGGCAGCGACCGGTTGGTTTGTGGCCCGCCAGAGCCGGCCCCGGGAGGAGGAAGAGGGCAAGCTGCTCAATCCCGATTATGTGCGGGGCATCAGCCACCTGGTGAACAATGACACCGATCAGGCGATCGAAGTGTTCATCGGCTTGATGGATGCGGATGAAGCCACGATCGATCTGCATCTGGCCCTGGGCAGCCTGTTTCGACGCCGGGGCGAGGTGGATCGCGCCCTGCGCATTCACCAGAATCTGGTCAAGCGACCGCAACTCAAACCGGTTCATCGCAACCAGGCTCGGTATGAGCTGGCCAAGGATTACCTGGCCGCCGGGGTCCTGGATCGTGCCGAGGAGATCTTTCTGGAACTGGCCCATCAGGGCATGTTCCTGGTCGATTGCCTGAACCGACTGATGCGCATCTATGAAAGCGAGCGCGAATGGGATCGGGCGATCGACGTGGCCGCCTGGTTGGGCAGTGCACAGGGTCGTGACCTGGGTGCGGTGATCGCCCAGTATTACTGCGAGAAGGCCGAGGCGGCGGCTCGCCGCGACGACCCCAAAGCGGAGCAGGGCTGTTTGAAGAAGGCGCTGGCGGCGGATCGCCACTGTGTGCGCGCGCAGATGATCAAGGCCCGCATCGCCGAGCAGGGAGACCAGCATGCCGAAGCGCTGAAGCGCTACCGGGACATTGTCGATCACCATGCCGAGTTCATCCCCGAGATCATCGAGTCCTGGAAGCGATGCGTCGTGCGCTTGCGCGGCGCCGATGCCTGGATGGAGGAGGTGCATAAGTGCTACCGCAGCCATCCCGACCCGCAACTGCAGCTGGCCTTGATTCAGGCCAGCACGCCCTTGGCGGCGCTGGATCCTGCGGCCCGGGAGGAACTGCTGGCCGATCTCCGCCTGCATCCCAGCTGGGTCGGTTTGCACGCCTTGCTGAATCAGAGCTGGCCGCAGCTGGATGCCTCCATGAGCGCAGTGATGCGCGGCCTGGCGGACAGTCTGGCAGTGCCGCTGGAACAGTCACCACGCTATCGCTGCAGCCAGTGCGGTTACAGTGCGCGCATGCTCAACTGGCAATGTCCCAGTTGTCAGGAGTGGAACAGCACCCAGCCCCTGGCCGACATGAGTTACGCGGCCCTGGACAGCGTCGCACACAGCGCCAGCGCGGTCGGTTAGTGCGCTTCGGCCAGCAGTTTCAGACCCAAGGCCACGCGTTCGTCCGGATCTGCCGGGATATGTTGCAGCGCTGAGATCGTCCGTAGTATGGGGCTGAGGCCGCGCTGATTGGCCAGTTGGATGGCCAGGCCCGGGCGGGCGTTAAGCTCCAGTACCAGGGGGCCGAGGTGGCGATCCAGAACGATATCGACGCCAAGATAGCCCAGTTCGGCCAATTCATAGCAGCGCGCGGCCAGCAGCAGAACCTGTGGCCAGTTGGGCACGGTGAAATTCGTCAGCGCATTGCCCGAATCCGGATGGTGGGTAACCGGTTTGCTGTTCATCACGCCGTGCTTGGTCAGTCCGGTGGCCAGCTCGATTCCGGCCCCGACCGCGCCCTGATGCAGATTGGCCTTGCCATCGGATTCACGGGTGGGCAGGCGCAGCATCGCAGCGACCGGGACGCCGCGGAAGACCAGGGTGCGAATATCCGGTACCCCCTGGAAGCTGATCGGGGCAAAAGCGGGGTCAAACTGGACGCAGTATTCGACCATGGCCCGGTCCGGAATACCGCCCAGGCTGAACATGCCCGACAGGATGTTGGAGATGTGGTGGGCCAGCGCGTCCTCGGAGATCGGTACACCGCTGGCTCGAACATAATTTCCGCCCTGGCGTCCGGTAATCACGATGATGCCGTCACCCCCGGCGCCCTGGGCCGGCTTGACGACAAAACTGTCGTGCTGGGCAAGTTTTGCGCTCAAGTCGCGAATCTCATGTTCGCAGGTCACCGTTTCGTACAACTGCGGCACCGCGATGCCGGCCGCGATGGCAAGGCTCTTGGTGGTGAGCTTGTCGTCGACCAGGGGATACAGACGGCGGGGGTTGTAATGCGAAATATACCGCCCGTTACGCTCGTTCATGCCCATGATGCCGGCCTCGCGCAGACGGGTCCACGGCATCCGCATCAGGGCTTCATCCAGACGCTGCGAAAGCGCCACAGTTCGGTCAGGCGGTAGCCGGTGTAGCGCCCCATCAGCAAGGTCGCGGCCAGGACGATCAGCAGCAACTCCGGGAACAGGCCGAGCAGATACTGCAAGGCAGCGGCATTCATGACCAGAAACGCCACCGTTGCGACAGCCAGACTGCCCAGGCCTCGCAGGATGGCCTCCTTGGGGCCGTGTTCCTCCCACACGATGGACATGCGTTCGATGGTCATGGCCAGGATCACCATCGGAAACAGCGCAACCGACAGGCCATGATCAAAGCCGAGTCGGTAGCTGGCGATGCTGATCCCCAGCATCAGCAGAATCACGATAATCAGGACCGCCGTCAGTCGCGGCACCAGGAGCAATTTGAGATGCTCCAGCACGAAGCGCAAGGTCAGGCCGAGGGCGACAAGCAGGCTGAACAGGATGACCCCCCACAGCAATTCGGTTTCGCGAAATGCCAATGCGATCAGAATCGGCATGAAGGTGCCGAAAGTCTTGAAACCGACCAGGTTGCGCAGGATCACCACCAGAAAAGCGCCCAGCGGGACCGTGAGCAGCGTGGTGTAGACATTCTGCACATACAGCGGCAGGCCGAGCAGCGAGAAATTGATGATGGCGGAGTCCGATTTGCGGGCTAATTGCAAGGTCTCCTTCAGGGCCCGGCGCACAGAGAAACGCAGCTCGGGCAGTTCGCCGCCTTCGGTGACCAGGGCTCTGTCCGGGCCACTTTTCCAGATCAGGAAGTTCTCCGGGTAAGCCTGCTCGCCGGTGCGTGGATTGAACGGCAGCCAGGCGGTTTCGTTATGCACTTCCAGCCAGGGCTGCAAGCGGGCATCCAGGGTGCCGTGCTTGAGTGACAGGCCGTAGACCACCCGCGCGGGAATCCGCGCGCCCGCCAGTACATAAACCAGCTGCCTGGCCCATTCCGCTTCGCTGTCGGCTTCCTGGCGGAGCAGGTTCGCCGTCGGGTCATCGCGGTCGGTGTTGAGCTTGCCGATCAACTGCCGGGTGAATGATGCGATGTCTGCCGATTGGGCGCGCACGTCGGACAACAGCCCTTCGATCGCGGAGCGATAGAGTTCCGGATAGTCGGGAACGGGGGGGTAGCCGGGAAAGTTCCCCTGACGCTGCACCGCGACGGCCTTTGGATTGACGGATAGCTGGTAATACAGGGTCTGGGGCCCTTTGGCACGCCGGATGGACCACAGCGCCTGGCGGCGCCCATTCAGCGACTCGATGGCCAGGCCGAAATCGCGCGAGACGAAGTTTTCATCGATGATCTCGAATCCGGGGGTGTCCATCGGCAGGGTCAGGCGGGCTTTGACCTTGCCGTTGGCGATGAAACTGGTGCGCGCCTCCACGGTCCAGACCGCGGTGTGTTCACCGGGGCTCAGAGGGATCTGTAGCACCTGCCATTTGTACAGGCAGATTCCCAGTCCAACACAGCTGAGCACGGCGGCCAGCCAGAATACGTGGCGTGAATTCATGAAGGGGGCGGTCCCGAAACGGAGGGGGTATCGCAGTGCGCTGCGGTAAGGAAAGTCCGGGCCGGGTCGATGACCGCGACACCCGACAGAAAACGCCGGCCGAGCAATACCGGGTAGACGAACTTGCTGCGGTCCACGAGGCTGAATTGCGTACGGTGAGCCCGCCCGTTGAAGCAGAAATCCAATTCCACCACCGGCCGGCGAGCATTTTCCCGGTCATGCTCCTTGACCCGGATATTCCGGGCAATGGGACGTTCCAGCCGAAACGATTTAAGTTCACCGTCGGCGGTCTTGTAATGCAGTTCAAAGCTCGCCCACTTGTCCCCGTCTCGCTTGAACCGGCGGATATCGCGGGCGTTGATCGAGGACGTCTTGGCGCCGGTATCGAGCTTGGCCTTCAATATATCCTGGCTGGGCAGGAGGCGAATTTTTTCCACCCAGCCGCTGGTGATTTTGGGGCGAGGTGACGACTGAGACTCAGGGGGGGCCGCACTCCAGGCCAGGGGAAAGTAGAGACTCCCTCCCCACACCAGAAAATGTCCCAGAACAAGTCCAAGCCGCCGCATGTATTTCATCCTCATTTTGCATATTGTAACCAAGAAGCCAGACCCTGACGGTATTATGAGCCTGCTTAAGTGTTTAATTTATCGGAGAAATCCTTGATTGCTCGAAACGTATTCGGGTCTTTGACCGGTTTGAGAGGCAGCTGTGCCCCGTGGTGCGCAGGGCTGCTGCTGGCCAGCATGCAGGCGTATTCACAGCCAGGCGCGTCCGAGGACGTCGCGATGCCTACGCCGGCGGTGACCCCGGCAGTGACGCCGGCGCCGAATCCCATGCTGCAATTGCTGGGTACGGAGCTGGCCCCGGGCCAGGTTCGACGCCTGGCCTGGAAAGCAAGCTATGGGTTTGGGGAACTGGACGCGTCTTCCCCCGTGCTGGTCGCGCACGGAGTCAAGCCTGGTCCGGTGCTGTGTGTGACCGCAGCCGTGCATGGCGATGAGCTGAATGGGATTGAGATCGTTCGCCGGCTGATGCAGGGCCTGGACACCCAGACCCTGAGCGGATCGGTGATTGGTGTGCCCATCGTCAATCTGCCCGGATTTCAGCGCAGTTCGCGCTATCTGCCCGACCGGCGCGATTTGAATCGGCATTTTCCCGGTGACCCGCAAGGCAGTCTGGCTTCCCGGATTGCCGCGGATTTCTTCGCCAGGATCGTGCGCCACTGTGGCTTTCTGGTAGACATCCACACCGGCTCCTTTGCGCGGGCCAACCTGCCGCAGCTGCGTGCTGACCTGCGCAAACCGGAGATCGTGAAAATGACCAAAGGCTTCGGCGCGATCGCGGTATTGCATTCCGGTGGAGTGGCCGGAACCTTACGAAGGGCGGCGAATGATGCCGGTGTTCTGACGGTTACCTTGGAAGTAGGCGAGCCGGAGCGCTTGCAACCCAAAGAAGTGGCCGAAGGGCTAAAGGGCATCGAATCCTTGATGAGCCGCATGGGCATGACGCCCAAGGAATTCGTCTGGCGCGTGCCGCAGCCGGTCTTTTATCAGTCGCGCTGGGTGCGAGTTGATCGGGGCGGCATTCTCTTCGGCAACGCGCAGCTCGGCGATGTGGTCAAAGTTGGCGATCTGCTCGGCACGGTGACGGATCCCTTGAGCAATGTGCGTACCGATGTTGTCGCGCCACACAATGGCCGGGTTCTGGGCAGGGCCTTGAATCAGTTCGTGATGCCAGGCTTTGCAGCTTTCCGCCTGGGCATTCAGACCTCCGAAGAACAGTTGCAGGAAGCGGTCGAGTCGCCAGCGCCGCTGGACAGCTTTCAGGTGACCGAAGCCGTCGAGGACGAAAAAGAAGCAAACTAACTCAGCCCGCGCCGCTGCCGGGGTGTTCAGCGCAGCGGCTGCGGCTGCTTCTGTGCACGGCGCCGCTCGGATTTTGGAGCTTGCGCGAAATACTGGTCGAGCCGGCCCTGTAAACGTTGCTTGTCATGGGTCGCCAGATTCGTCAGACGCAGACCGGTATGCAACTGCCGAATCGCCTCCACGTAATCGCCTCGGCTGTGCTCGTAGCCGGCGAACTGAAAGTGGGCTTCGGCCGGTTGATTCATATCGCGGGCCGCCATGGCCAGCAAGCGATAGGTTTCCGAATCATTGCGCAGCAGCAATCCACTTTCCAGCAGAAGTTGCCGGGTCACGGCCGGCTGCGCATCCCGCAGCAGCGCCTCGGCGAGCGACAGGGTGATCGGGCGGTATTCAGGATGTTTCTTGCGCAACTCGCGCAGTTCCGCAACGGCTTGTTGGTAATTGCCTGCGGCGGCATGCAGACGCCCCATGGCCAGTTTGAAATGACGCTCATCCGGCTGCGCGTCGATCAGCTGCTGGAAAATGGTCTGTGCGTCGGCAAAGGCGCGATTGCGCTCCAGGGCCAGAGCCAGTCCGTACTGATCCGCCGGTTGCTGGGCATATTTGTTCAGCGAGCGAAAATACTTCAACGACTCGCTGGCCAGTTCCGTGCTGAGCACCCGGGCACGGGTCTTCATCAGAAAATAAGTCCTGCTCGAGGCTGTCGCGCGCACCGGTAGTGATGCGGCGCGCGCCTGTGCCTCGGCGATACGGGTGCTGTTGACCGGGTGCGTCTGGAGCAGTTCGGGCAGACCCTCGCCATACAGCTGGCCTTTCTGTGACAGGCGATGAAAGAACGTGGCCATGCCCTGTGGGTCGAACTGGGCATCGGACAGCGTCTTGATGCCGAGACGGTCGGCTTCCAGTTCATTGGCGCGGGTGAAATTGATCTGCTGCTGAACGGCGGCAGACAGGCCAATGCCCAGGGCAGCCTGGGCAATATCAGGATCATTGACACCGGCGATCACTGCGGCGAGAACCAGGGCTGCAGTGGCGATGTCCCAGCCACTGGATTTGTCCATGCTGCGGGCGATATGGCGCTGGGTAACGTGCGCGATTTCGTGGGCGAGCACGCCGGCCAGTTCGCTTTCGGTTTCGCTGGCGATCAACAGCCCGGCATTGATGCCGATGAAACCCCCGGGCAGGGCGAACGCGTTGATTCCGGGATCGCGCACCATGAAAAACTGAAACCGGATGGCCTGCTCATTGGTATGGCGCAGCAGCCGATTCCCCAGGGCCTGGATATAGTCGTGGAGTTCCGGATCTTCCAGAATAAATCCGCCCTTGCGCAATTGGCGCATCACCTCGTTGCCTAACTCGGTTTCCTCCAGCGGCGACAGCGACCGGTCTGCCGGCTCGCCAATGTACGGTACGTCCAGCGGGGAAGCGGCGTGCAGTCCAAGGCTGAGAAACCAACAGGCTGTGAGCAGCGGCCACCGCAGCGCAGCAAATGGCGTAGCATTGGCGCTGGAAGGAAAAAGGGTGCGCAGAAAAAGCATGCCGTGCCCATTTGTTTTCTGGAAAATTCGAACAGTTTAGAACAGTCTTACGGTCTTAAAGTTCATGGATGTAGTCCTGGAGTGGTTCAGGCGCCATTTGGCCAACCCGCAAATCGTCAGCCTGACGATCCTGGTGGCCCTGGCCCTGTTCAGCGTGACCTATCTTGGCGCCTCGCTGGGGCCGGTGTTCGCGGCGATTGTGCTGGCCTATCTGCTGGAGGGGCCGGTGAGTCTGCTGCAGCGGCTGCACTGCTCCCGGTTGATTGCGACCTTGCTGATCTGGCTGAGCTTTGTCGCCGTGGTGCTGGTGATCGTATTCGCCTTCGTGCCGCTGGTGACCCGCCAGGCCGGTCAGGTGGTCCAGGAAATCCCCTTCCTGATCGCCTCGACCCGCGAATACCTGCAAACCCTGCCGGAGCGCTATCCGCAGGTGTTTACCGCGACCCAGGTGGATGACGTGGTGATGGCGCTGACCCGCTCGGTCGCCGAATTTCGCAACACCCTGTTCGTGCGCTCCTGGGTCGTCGGCGTGGGGATCCTGTATGTGGGCATCTATCTCGTTCTGGTGCCCTTGCTGGTGTTCTTCTTTCTGAAGGACAAGACCCGGATCGCCAACTGGATTCGCAAGTTCATGCCCACGGAAATCGGCTTGATCCGGCGTATCTGGAGTGATGTGGATCGTCAGTTGGCGAATTACGTGCGCGGCAAGTTCGTCGAAATCGTGATTGTGGGCATCATCAGTTTTGCGATTTTTTACTGGCGCGGCCTGAATTACGCGGCCTTGCTGGCGGTGCTGGTCGGGTTTTCGGTTCTGATCCCGTACCTGGGGGCTCTGGTCGTGACTGCGCCCATTGCGATGGTGGCTTATGCGCAATGGGGTTTTGGCAGCGAGTTCGGCTGGATCCTGTTTCTCTATGGCGTGATTCAGGGCCTGGACGGCAACGTCCTGGTGCCCTTGCTATTCTCTGAGGCCGTGGATCTGCATCCGGTGGCGATTATCGGAGCCGTGTTATTTTTCGGCGGAATCTGGGGTTTTTGGGGGGTCTTTTTCGCGATCCCGCTGGCGACCGTGGTCAATGCCATCCTGGTGGCCTGGCCCTCGGAGCAAAAGCCCCTGGACGAAGACCCCAGTCTGGAAGTGCTGTATCCGATCGAATGAACTTGCGCTGGAGGCTGAGGCTGACGTGCAGACCCGCATGGTCGCCGCGGTAGCGCGGACGCCTGCGGTCGCGTTACAAGTTGTTCGAGGCGAAATCGGCCAGCCGTGAGCGTTCGCCGCGGGCCAGGGTGACATGGCCGCCGTGCGGCCAGTCACGGAAGCGATCGACAACATAGGTCAGGCCGGAGGTGGTTTCGGTCAGATAGGGCGTGTCGATCTGCGACAGGTTGCCCAGGCAGACAATTTTCGTGCCGGGACCCGCGCGGGTAATCAGGGTCTTGAGCTGTTTGGAGGTCAGGTTCTGGGCTTCATCCAGGATCAGGAAGCGATTCAGGAAGGTGCGGCCCCGCATGAAGTTCAAAGACCGGATCTTGATCCGTTTGCTGAGCAATTCATTGGTGGCTGCCCGCTCCCAGTCGCCACCGTCCAGGGTGCCGGTGAGGACTTCCAGATTGTCCATCAGCGCGCCCATCCAGGGTGTCATTTTCTCTTCTTCGGTGCCCGGCAGAAAGCCGATGTCCTCGCCGACCGGTACGGTGATCCGGGTCATCACGATTTCCCGGTAACGGGGTTCGTCCAGGACCTGGGCCAGACCGGCCGCCAGGGTCAGCAAGGTCTTGCCGGTGCCCGCGGCGCCCAGCAGCGAAACGAATTCGATTTCCGGGTCCATCAGCAGATTCAGAGCGTAATTCTGTTCGCGGTTGCGGGCATGCACGCCCCAGGCACTGCTCTTGCCCTCGCGGTAGTCGTCAATCAGTTCCAGCGTGGCGGTTTCATGCTCGATCGAGCGCACCAGCAATTCCATGCCGGTGTCCTGGTCTCCGACAAAGTGAAACTGGTTGGGATGCCACTGTTTGATGGCCTCGCCGCTGACCTGATAGTAGGTCCGGCCAACGTCGTTGCTCCAGGACTTCAGACCCTGTTGCTGACTCTCCCAGAACTGCGCCGGCAGGCAGGAATAGCCCGAATACAGCAGATCCAGATCATCCAGTACCTGGTCATTGCTGTAGTCCTCGGCATCGACGCCGATTACCGCTGCCTTGATGCGCAGATTGATGTCCTTGGACACCAGGGTGATGTGCCGATCCGGCATTTCGGCCTGCAGGGCCAGCGTGGTGTTCAGAATGCTGTTGTCCGGTTTGTTGCCTGGCAGCATCCGCGGCAGATCCGCATCCTTCAGATCAGTCTGGAAATACAGGCGTCCGCTTGCGACTTCGTCCTGATCCAGGGCATGAAGTTCTGCCAGAGGCAGGCCGGCCGCGATATCGGCCTCGCCCTTGCCGCTGAGCAACTGGTCCATGAAGCGACTGGCCTGGCGCACATTGCGGGACACCTCGGACATGCCTTTCTTGCCATTATCCAGTTCCTCCAGAACCACCATGGGCAGGAACAGATCATGTTCTTCAAAGCGAAACAGGGCGGAGGGGTCGTGCATCAGAACGTTGGTATCCAGCACGAACAGGCGTTTCGACATGGGTTTACCTTTTGCAGTGCCGCGAAACCGCGCGGCAGGGTCCGATGGGGCGAAGCAGGTACGACTCAATGAGCCGCAGCCCTGAAAACAGTTCTACAGCGTGCTGACGTAATCCAAGACCTCCTGGGCGTGGCCCTTGACCTTGACCGGCGACCAGACCTTGTTCAGCCGCCCCTCGAGGTAGACGAAGGTGCTGCGGACGATGCCCAGATAAGTCTTGCCGTAGAGTTTCTTCTCCTGGATTACATCCAGTGCCTGGCACAGGGCTTCGTCTTCATCTGCCAGCAGATCGAACGGAAATTCCTGCTTGCTCTTGAAGTTCTCATGCCGGCGCAAGCTGTCCTTGGAGACACCGAAAATCTGCGCCCCTTCCTGCTTGAACTGGGGGTAAAGCGCAGCGAAATCACGCCCTTCCTGGGTGCAGCCGGGGGTGCTGTCCTTGGGATAGAAATACAGCACCACGATACGCGCCGCCAGCGAATCGAGTGCGATGGTCTGCGCTCCGGTTGCAGGCAGGCTGAGAGAGGGCAGCGGATCGCCCAGGGCGTGGCTCATATATTCTCCTAAGTCAGGTCAGGCAGCTTAAGACTTGATCGGGTCGAGGATGCCGTCGGCATTGAGGTCGTCACATAAATCCATGAAGGATTCGCGCAGTGCTGGAGGCTGCGCGGTGATTGGAACAAACACCACCATCTGAATATTGACCATCTGTGCGCCGGTGTGTCCGGAGCGGTAGTCCTGGCAAACCAGTTCCGCAACCGGTGTGTCCTGGCCGGCGAAGAAATCCAGAATGTGAATCAGCAGGTCCGGTTGCTGCGGCGCGTTGATCTCGATGGCGTACGGGCGGGTGTCGGGTCGTTCTGCCTTGTCCTTGGTGCGCAGACCCTGGACCAGGATGTCCAGCTTGGAGCCGATGGCCGGCAGGGCGGTTTCCAGCTTGCCGACGCTGCTCCAGTTGCCGGAAATCAGCATTTTCGCGCTGAACGCATCGCCCAGGGCCGTAATTCTGCAATCCAGAATCTCGCATCCACGTTCACGGATTTCGCGCAGCAAACCGACTGACAGGTTGTCCCGCCAAGCGCCCAGAGCGCAAAGCACAAGGTGATTGCTGATGTCCTGCATGTTGTAGCTTGTTGATTTTGGCATCGTTGAAGCCCAGTGTACCCGCCTACTTGGTGCTGTGGAATGTATAATCGCCGCCGCATGAATTTTCGAACTTCAATCAGCGGCAGCATCGTCGCCCTGGTCACCCCGATGCACGAGGATGGCTCGGTGGATTACGCCTGCCTGGACCGTTTGCTGGAATGGCATATCGCCAGCGGTACCGACGCCATCGTCTCGGTCGGGACCACCGGCGAGTCGGCCACCTTGGAAGTCGACGAACATCTGCGCGTGATCCGGCAGACCGTTCAGACCGTCAATGGCCGGGTGCCCGTAATCGCCGGAACCGGCGCGAACGCGACCGCCGAAGCCCGGTTTCAGACCCGTGAAGCATTTGATCTGGGCGCCGATGCGGCCCTGTTGGTCACGCCGTATTACAACAAGCCGACTCAGGAAGGGCTATACCGGCATTTCGGCAGCGTTGCCGAGGCCGTCGATGGCCCCTTGATCCTGTACAACGTCCCGGGTCGAACGGGTTGCGACCTGTTGCCAGAGACGGTTAGACGCCTGCTGGCCTTCCGCAATATCGTCGGGATCAAGGAAGCCACCGGCAGTTTGCAGCGAATCAATACGCTGCTCGAACTGGACCCTGGCTTCGTGGTGATTTCCGGAGACGATGCCACCGCGTGTGCCTCCATTCTGGCCGGCTGCCGCGGGGACATCTCCGTGACCGCCAATGTTGCGCCGCAGAAGATGCAGGCCATGTGCGCCGCCGCCCTGGCCGGGGAACGTGAACGCGCGCTGGAACTGGATGCGGAACTGGCGGGTCTGCACCAGGACCTTTTCATTGAACCCAATCCGATCCCGGTGAAGTGGGCCTTGCAGCGCATGCAAAAAATTCCTTCAGGCATCCGCCTGCCAATGACACCGATGGACCCGGCGCATGCCGGCGCAGTGGAGCAAGCCATGAAACAGGCAGGAGTAACATTTTGATTCGGGTAATGGGTTTGGTTGTGATGTCCGTGATGCTGATGGCCTGCAGTGCCCGTCCCTGCAAACTGGAAGGCTCCTATCTGGAAGCGCGCGAGTGGGGTGATCTGGTTAATCCCGTGAACGGCGAATTGCCACCTCGTGATCCCGCGTATGAGATTCCACCAATACCGGATTCGAGCCTCAGCGCAGAACGACGCTATGTCGGCGCGGATGGTCAGGAAAAGAGCGAATGCATTGATCGGCCGCCGCGTCTGAGCGCTGGCAGCAAGTCCTAGTCCTGCAGAATCATGCCCTGACTGCGTCAGGGGTATGCTGAAATCTGGCATCGGCCGGGCGCTTCATATAGAATGCGCGGCCGCATGTGACCCATGGTCGCAGAGTAATCCGGAGAGATGGCCGAGCGGTTTAAGGCGCACGCCTGGAAAGCGTGTTGGGGTGAACGCCCCTCCAGGGTTCGAATCCCTGTCTCTCCGCCAATGTATGCATCTAAGCCTCTGTAATCAGAGGCTTTTTTGTTTCTGGATCCGGTGTGTATTGCACCGGGCTCCGAACAACTGGGCAGGCGTTCGAGCATCTTGCTGCGGTGTGAGCAAAGCATTCGGCGATTCCGGGTTTTTTCCCTGGGTTGCGGGCCACTGTTGCGGATGATGCTGGCAGACCGCAGCCGCTCCGTCAGGTTTCCATGCGCCTCTTGCCATGATGCGGGAAAGCGGCTTGCCGGAGCGCAGCGGTGCCAGGGCCGTCGTGGATCTCGTGATCCAAGATGAGGTGTGCCGCCACAACCGTATAATGAAAGACTGCCCGCACACGAGTCGCCAGGAATGAGTAC
>JBFJVB010000078.1:0-14860 GCA_041624435.1 Oceanococcus sp.
CGAATCCATCTTGAGTTCCTGACTCAGAGCTTGGACGACACGATGTGCGCTACCGCGGTTTCGATGCAGTTGCGGATCGCGGTCTCCATCGGGGTCTTGCTCCAGGCGCCCAGGCCGATGGGCAGTGTGCCCTTGGCGAAGATCAGACCCACCCCGGCGTTACCGGAAGTCCCCGCCACCGTCGTCGCATTGACGATGCGGCCGGTGGCGGCATCGATGATCCGCAAGTTAATCGTGATGCAGGCCTGCTTACCCGACACCAGCAGAGCCGAGCCACCGCGACAGTCCGGTTCGAATTCGGTGACCGAACCCCGAATGAGCAACTGGGCCCCCTCGAGCTGCCCCTTGGGCGCGGCTGTATCCTGACGAAACCGCTCACTGCCCGCCAGATCCTGCTCCCCGATGACCGTGTCCAGGCGCTCGCGCTCCAGCACAATGAAGCGGTTGCTGTTGAACAGGGCATTGACCAGCATGTCCGACATGCCCTCTCCGATGTCCCGCGAACCCTGACCGGCGCGGTAATCAAAGGCGGACACCGCGACGCGCTGTTTCGGCCCGTGATAACTCTCGGCCTGAGCTTGCTGGACGGTCGGGCCGGCGCCCTGACCGACAATGGTTGCGCTGCTGCCAAAGCACCCGGCGAGGAGGCCGGTTAGAACGACCGTGAACATCATGTGACTACGCTTGCGCATCTGAGGACTCCCGAAGAGATGAGGCGGTCTGGAACACGCGGCCATCCGGGTCCGATGCCACGCCATCCAGGGCGCACATCATAAGCTTTGTTGCGCCTGCCGTGCCCGTCTGGAAGCGAAGATTGCAAGGCGCATACCATCGCGCAAGCGCTACTCGGCGTTCGCCGCCAGAGACCCACAAAGCCAGCCTGAACGTGTTCAGGGCAGATGCAAAATTGCCAGCTTGGGTTTAACGTTGATCGCTTGCTGTGTATGCCGCTCCCAAAAATGGATTCCTTGATGTTCTACCGCGTATTCAAGACTCATCCCCGTGCCCTGCTCATGCTGAGCCTGGGCTTCAGCTTCAGCCTGATCCTGAGCGCCTGCAATGGCCCGCGCGATGCCGCTCCTGCTGAGGCCCGAGCCGAAACCGCTGGTCTGTGGGTCGGGGTGGCCAGGGCCTCGGTCAGCCCCGATCAATCGCAGATCGATGGTGAGGTGGAAGCCCGGCTGGTCGGCACCACGGTGCAGCACTTTCACCTGGGCGGCTTCGGCATCGGGCCGCTGCAGAATTTTCCGGATCCGTTGAATGCGGATCTGACGGTCCCGGCGGGTCAAACCGTATACGTGAATGCAACCGGCGCGCCAGAACACATCTCCGTGCGGGTGTTGTTGCTGGAGGATCGCGATGTCGGCACCCGCATCGCCTTTGTCACCCTGGACGCCATCGGGGCGGGCAATCTGATCCAGAACGGGCTGCGCGCAGCCGTCGCGCAAGCGGCCGAAATCGACCCGGACCATATCCTGTTCGGCCAGACTCACTCCCACGCCGGTCCCGACTTGCAGGGTTTGTGGGGCGGCGTACCGGCAAGCTGGATCAGCGCACTTTACCTGCACGCCGGCGAAGTTGCGGCCCAGGCCGCCGCCGCCATGCATCCGGTCGAGTTGCGCTTCAGTCAGCTGGAAACCGGCGAGTTCAACAATTACCGGCGTCCACGGGTGTTTCCCGACGCCGATGCTGACAACACCGCGAGCTTGCTGCGGGCCTACCACCGCAGCACGAACGAGCTCATCGCCTCCCTGATGCAGTACAGCGCCCATCCCACTTCCGTAGGCAGTAGCAACGACCCGCGCATTCCGCATCCCGATTACGTGCTGGGCCTGACCGACTATCTGGAACGAGACGGTGGCACCGCCCTGTATTTCAACGGCCCGATTGCCGATGCCTCGGCTTCCGGCGGCAGCTGTGAAGGTGACGACTATGTGCGGGTGCGCTGTCGCGGCGAGGCCCTGGGAGCTGCGATGCTGGCGGCCTCAACTGCGCCGACGCTGATCTCAGGTCCGCTGCGCATCCGCCATGTGCAGGCCATCCTGCCGGTGACCAATCCCCTGTTTCTGGCCGCTGCCGCCATCGGCGGCTTCAATCGGTACATCGACTATGCGCTGCTGCCGGCCGGCGAAATTCCGTTCCTGGCGGATCAGGCACAGTACCTGCCTCAGGCCATGCCGGTCGCCCGGGTCAATGTCAGCCGGGTGTCTTTTGGTGAACAGCTCGAAATCGTCACCATTCCTGGCGAAGCCACCAATACCTTCGGTGAATACATACAGTCCCTGGCCGCCGATCGGCCGATGCTGCTGCTGGGCCTGACCCAGGACTCCATGGGCTACATCCTGCCCGAGGATGAATTCAGCTACATCGACCCAACCGGCGACGATGGTTTCGTCCTGCCGTTTACCAGCTATGAAGAATACGTCTCGCTCGGACCATTGACCGCGCCCCTGTTACGCCTGCAAGCCTACAATCCGCTGTTTGATGCCCCGCCCGAAGATTATGTGCCGCCAGCCCTGGCCGCCTGCATTGACGACAGCGTGGCCGGACCTTGTGTGCTCGATACCCTGGCCGCGCAATTGCCCTACATTCAGGCCGCGTATGCCGAACGCTGCCGCAACCAGTTCGGCGAGGATGATCCGGTCTGCGCCGTACTGGCGGGCGAAACGCCCTGAGCAAGCCGGCCTGAGGCGCCGCGCCGCCCGCTTGATCGGCCGAACCCCGCTGTGCCCATGATCACCCGCCGTTGCGGCCAAACCCCGTTCACTCTGTTGCCTGAGGACACACGACCAAGCCCGCACTGATGGCTCAGCGCCTAAGCGAAGACATTGATCTCATTTTCGACGAGCTGCTCCAGGGTCTGTTTTCGCCGGATGGTCTGCACCGAGCCATCGCGCCGAAGCATCAATTCGGCAGACTCCGGGAAAGCGTTGTAGTTCTTTGCCGACATGGAAGCGCAATAGGCCCCGGTTCCTGCGATCACCAGCAGATCGCCCTTACTCACCCGGTGCAGCTGAATGGCTTGCAGGCCGTCGGGGTCATTCGGTTTCGGGGTCAGAATATCGCTGGTTTCACAGCAATGCCCCACGACCAGGTAATCCAGTTTTTCACCTTGCGCGTCCGCCTCCGCCAGAGTCCGGATTTCATGGATGCCGCCATACATGCCTGGCCTGATGATGTCGTTCATGCCGGTATCGAGCTTGATGAAGCGATAGCCTTTCGCGCCGGTATCCACCACATCCGTGACGCTGGCAATGATCGCACCGGCATTGCCGACCAGAAACGCACCCGGCTCTATTTCCTGGATCAGCTTTCTGCCGCTGGCGTGATAAAACTCCTCAAAGGCCGCTTGCACCGACAGGCCTATGGCCTGTAAATCCGCGTCGGTTTCAGCGGCATTTCTGGCGATCTTGAAGCCGCCGCCGAGACTCAGAATCTCGACATCCGGCAGCAAGCGGCACATGTCCAGAGACATCCGGGCAACCTGTTTCCACACCTGAGGATCTGTGCCTGAGCCAATATGCGTGTGCGCCCGTCTGATCGTCAGAGCATGGCGGCGACACAGCGCCTGAATCCGATCAAGATACTCATGCCAGATGCCAAACGAAGAGCTGACGCCGCCGACATTGGTGCGGTTACTGTGTCCCGAACCCAGCCCCGGGTTGATACGGACGGACACCTCGGCGCCTGGACTCGCCCGGCCAATCTTTTCCAGTTGCGCCAAAGAACAGGCGTTCACCAGCACGCCCGCGCGATACAGCTCGCCGATATTGTCCGGCATTTCCTGCGCCGTGATCTGTATGTCGCCTGGCGCAATGCCCGCCCGCAGGGCTCGCTCCACTTCATGGCCGCTGCTGGCATCAATGCTGATCCCCGCCTGATACAGACAGCGCAGCAACGAAACAGTGGAATTGGCTTTCATCGCATAGCGCACTTTCAAGCCATAGGCGTTGGGCATGGCCTGAGCCCGCTGCGCTTGGCGCAACAGCACCTCTTCCGAATACACGTAGACCGGTGTGCCATGGAGCTGGCCGATCTGCTGCACCAGTTCAGCGGACAACAGCGAGTTCAACAATTCATTACCCATCCTTTCCTACCCAGGCCCACTCACCCGGCGCTTGCCATTATCGTGCACAGCCTTATGCCCCGAACCCACCGCCTTGGTGTTCGCAGTACGCTGTCATCACTGCCCGTCTCGGACCGGCCTGCCACGGGATCAGCGACTTGCAGCGCACGTCCTGCCTGGCGCCCGGGGGCGCAGGCTCAGAGCCATACCCCCTGAAAATATCGGCGCTGACAGGTCCGTGACTGCCGCGCAAATCCGGCGTGCCTGAACCGCCAGGGCGACCATGCCCAAATTCGCCTGCCAGGTCCAGTCATCGCAACCGACCCGGGATCCACCCATGGTTGCCAAGGCCGAGCAGCGAGGCTCCCGGCGCCGCGCGAATTTGCCCTCCAGGCGCGCAGCGTTCGCCTCGGGCAGAGTAAAATGGCCAACGCCGCCCTGACGGCAAATGACGGGTCCAAAACACAGCAGACATGAGGGCAGCTCTGAATTTAACCGAAAACCAGACGCTGTTCGAAACAGGCAGCGACAGCGACGTCGTGTACCTGCTCGAAAGCGGCGCACTCGAGGCCTACACGGTGAGCCGCGGGCGGGTGACGGTGTTCGGCCGCATCCGGCCCGGTGAATTTGTCGGCGAGTTGGGCGTCCTGCAAGGCCAGCCGCGAAGTGCCAGTGTGCGGGCCACCGAACCCTCTCGCTTGACGAGCTATCGGCGCGACGAGTTCATCCAGCTGATTTCGACTGATCGCGATCATTGTCTGAAGCTGATGCATTCCCTGAGCCTGCGGACCCGCACGCTGCTGGATCTGATCGACGCGGTGAATCAGAAAATCCACGCCCAAGGGGCCGTCAAGCTCAGCTTTGTGGAACGCTGGTGGCTGGGCTTTTTCAGATGGTTAAAGGAACGCCTGCGCGGGCGCCACTCGTCGGTTCAGGAATCCCGGGTCGAGACCCTGCAATCCGGAACGCTCTGGATCCGGCCGGGCGAAACGCTGTTCCGTGAAGGAGACCGCAGCCTCGTCGCCTGCAAGCTTCTGAGCGGCAAGCTGAAAGTCCTCAAGGCAAACGGCCCGATGGAGCGAGCCGTAGGCCTTGTCCAGCCAGGAGAATTCGTTGGCGAGATCGGCTTGCTTGAAGGCACGCCACGCAGCGCCACCGTGCGGGCCGTGGGGCGATCCGAAATCGAGGTTTTCGACCAGGCGCATTTGCACCGACTCATCCAGCAGGACAGCAGGGCCGGCAGGCTCATCATCGACACGCTCAGCAGACGCGCGATACGCCTGGGTCACGAGTGCCAACGCCTTGCCCAGGAGTTCGCGACCAAACTGGACCGTCCCTCCCTGGCGCGCCTTCAGGACCTGTTGAAAAGCGCCGGCGAGGCTTACGAGGTAACCGGCGAGCGGGTGGAACGGGATCTTCAGACCCTGCAGCGAGGTCTGGCACTGGAGGCCATCGCCGTGCGCGGCATGATGGGCACCTACTACCGGTTTCTGAAAAACGAAGTCACCCCGGCACAGATGGAACAGGCGAATGCGGAGTTTCGCAACTTCCTCAAATCGCTGGGTCTGGGCACGCTGTTTCTGCTTCCGGGCTCGCCGATCACCATCCCGGCCGCCATCAAGGCCGCCAGATCCCTGGGGATCGATATCCTGCCCAAAAACCGCCTGGCCGAAGACTAGCCTTGCCCTCGCCCGGTTTTTGTGCCGGTGGACTAGACCAAAGTATGAGGGTCCTGGCCCGCAATTTGGCCTATTCTGAGGCTGTCTCCGGACAAGGAGCGCGGCGACCGTGTCCCCAGACCCATCACGGGAAAAATGCATGCATTCGTCCAAGCTGGATGTTCTTTCGTGCCTGGCCGGCGCTGGCAGCCTGCTGCTGATCGCCTGTTCCCCAGGCCGCGGTCTGACACCGGCTGACACACTGGCGGTTAGTCGATCGGGCTTCGGCACAGGCGCGGCGACGACCGAGTCCGCCGACACGGTGCCCCTGGCAGTTTGCGGCCCCGGGTCCAATCCCGAGACCGGCCTGCAGGGTCAGGTCACTCTCATGGACCGCCTAAGCGGCCGGTCGCAGGAAGGCTACAGCTGCAATCTGGAGCGGATCGGACAGTACCGCGGCGAAGGCGCGAGCTGGCAGCACGCCTGGTACCAGGACTGCGCGTACTACGGCCAGTCGGATCGCGAAATCTCGGACGGTTACAGCCCGACCCTGCAGCACCCGGGCACGGTCGTGCTGGACGTTCGCGATCCCACTGCGCCGATGGCCACGGCGTGGCTGGCGGATCCCACGATGCTTGATCCCTGGGAGTCGTTGCGGGCAGCGCAGGCGCGCGGCCTGCTGATGGGCGTGCAGGAAGGTGGAGAAGGTTTTGCCATCTATGACCTGAAAACCGACTGCAGACAGCCACAAATGCTGGCGTCCCTCACCGCGAATGTCACGATCGGCCATGAAGGTGCGCTGGCACCGGATGAGCAGACCTACTTCGGCGCCTCCTCGCTGGACGACCCCGCCATCGCCGCCGTGGACATTGCCGACCCCGCCGACCCGGAATTCCTCGCCATCCTGCCGGAGTCGACCCACGGCCTGTCCATCAGTGAAGACGGCACCCGGGCCTATCTGGCGCGCTCCGGGACCGGCACGCTGCCGGGAATGGAGAATGAAAATGGCCTGGTGATCCTGGACATCAGCGAAATCCAGCAACGGGTCCAGGATCCGGATTACCGGACCATCAGCACGAGCTTTTTTGCCGACGGCTCCGGCGCGCAGAGTTCCATCGCGGTCCGCTATGGCAGTCGGCCCTATCTGATCTTCTTCGATGAACTCGGCTCGGTGCTGGGCAGCCCGCAGGCCGCCTGTGCGCAAAACCTGCCGCCATTCGGATTTGCCAGAATTTTCGATATCAGCGATGAGGCCCAACCGAAACTGGTCGCGAAACTGATGAACGAGGTGGCCAATCCGTCGAACTGTGCCGCGACGATGAATGACAACGTGTCCCAGGGCCTGTTCGGCTACGACACGCATTACTGTGCGGTTGACCGGCACCAAGACCCCACGGCACTGGCCTGCGGGCAGTTCAATTCCGGCCTGCGGGTCTATGACATCCGCGATCCGTACCGGCCGACGGAGATCGCCTACTACAATCCGCCGGCGAGCCCGGGACATCGGCCCGGATCCAATTACAACCATGTGGGTGCCTGCGGCCCGACGGACTGGTCGACCTCAATGACCCGCTTCATTCCGCAGCGCGCCGAACTGTGGTTCACCTCCCAGTGTGGTGGATTCCAGGTGCTGCGCTTCACCAATAACGCCTGGCCGTTCAGGCCCGGCTCGACAGACAGGGAGAACTCCGATGGCCATTGACAGGCTGGCCCACCTCGCGCTGGCCGGCGCGCTGCTCAGCGGCTGTGGCGCCATGGGGGAGTCCTCCTCACGCGCCGACAAGCTGGTGGACGCTCCGTTCCTGGGCCCCGTGCCGCGGGCGAGCTGTGGTCCCGGATCGATGCCGGAAACCGGATTACAGGGCCAGGTGCCGCTGGAGGACCGGCAAAGTGGCCGCTCGCAGTTCGGCTACAGCTGCAACCTGGAACGGGTGGGGCAGGCCCAGGAGGCGGGCGCAGGCTGGAGCCACGCGTGGTTTGACGATTGTGCTTACTTCAACCAGACGCTGTCGATCAGGCCCAATCTGACACCCGGCGTCGTCGTGATCGACGCGACGGATCCGAGCCAGCCGCGCGCCAGTGCCCGTCTCACCTCCCCGGCCATGCTTGATCCCCACGAATCGCTCAAGGTAAACGAAAGGAGCGCACTCCTGGCCGGCGTCGCCGGCCCGGATCCGGCGGGCAACGGCCCGCTCTTTTTCGATGTCTACGACCTGAGCGCTGACTGTGCCCAGCCCCAGCAGAAGGCCAGCGTGACCTTGAATCTTGCAGACGGCCACGAAGGCGAGTTCAACACCGACGGAACGATCTTCTACGGCAGCGGTTTCGGCGGCATCACCGCCATTGACTTGAAGGACGCCGCCAATCCCGTCGTCATCACCCGGCTGACTTCGATCTCCCACGGTCTTTCCACCAGTGAGGATGGAACCCGGCTCTACACCAACGGCCCCTCACTGGTCGGGCCCTCCCAGATCCTCGACGTCAGCCAGGTCGAGTCACGCAGCACCGAACCCTTGTTCGATCCACCGGTCATCGCTTCGGGCTTTACCGGCAACAGCCAGATGAGCCAAGCAGTGACCATCGGCGGCAAACCGTTTCTCCTGATGGCCAACGAGGGCACTCCGCCCGCCTCGCTGCTGGACCTCAGTGACGAAAGCAATCCGCGGCTGGCTGCCGACCTGTCGCTCGAGATTCATATGCCCGAAAACAGCGATGCCGCGGCGGCGGATAACCCGCCCGGATACGACAACGGATTTTTCGGCTACCTTGGGCACTACTGCCAGGCCGATGACCCTCGGGATACCCAGGCTGTGGCCTGCGGCGAGTTTCAGTCTGGCATCCGCGTATTTGACGTGCGCGATCCCTTCCAGCCGAAGGAAATCGCCTACTACAATCCCCCGGCGCAGGTCGGGAAAAACAGCCAGCTGGTGGGCTCCGATCATGCGAACAGCGCGGTATCGGCCACCTCCAATCTCACCACCGACTGGTGCACCGCCAAAGTACGCTTCGTGCGGGAGCGCGGGGAACTGTGGACTACCTGCCAGGACAACGGCTTCATGGTGCTGAAGTTCACCAATGGAGTATGGCCGTTTGCGGATTGATTCGCCACGGGATTGCACGAATCTTCTCCACCTGCCGGGCGCGGCGAAAACCGGCCTGCTCGACGCTGCCGTGCTGATGACCCTCCGAGCCAAGGGTTGTGCCCTGTTGGTCAATCTGGCCAGCACGAACTGACCAGACGGAACGCCTCAGGGAAGGTTTTCAGGCGACAGTGTCATTGATACCACGGACACGTCCAAACCGCCCTATAACGGGCGCAGGCAGTGTTGCTGGCGAAGCTGAACCAGTCCGGCCCAAAGTCCACACGCAAGGCCGTTCAGCAGCTCCTGAATCCTAAAGACTGCAGTTCAGCACGCGAAGACCGGGGCTCTCGGGCGGGGTATTGAAGGCCCCAGATTCAGCGGGTCGAGATCACGCGCTCGGGCGGGCTTGCGCACCAGAGCCTGTATGGCAAAAAAATCCAAATTCCCTGGCGGCGATCCGGCTTCCGATTTTCGGTTCCAGGGAGCGCCAGGGCCCGGCGCTCGTCAGTCGCTCATCAGGGCATGACGGGCTACTGCACAGGAATGTCCCGGCCCGTGGCGGCCCGCTCCCACATGCGCAAATAGGCTTCCGCCGAGGTGAACAGGTGGCCAATGGCCTCATCAACCTCTTCCCGTGGGAAGCTGCTGTTGGCGACCATGTCGGCGATCACGTCCGGATACAGCCCATAATGGGCCACGCCGCGGCCCTCAAACAGGCTGAACGCATGATCACCGGTGGTCTGCGTATCGAAGCGGACCCGGCCATCGATGGACTGGAAGGGATAGAAATCCGCGGGCGCGTCGCCCGGATGCCCGGGCAGCGAGGCGATGCCGTTGACGTCGGTGCCAAATCCACTGCCTCCATACGGGCCCACCAGGTATTGCGGCGCGCGGCTGCGTCGACCGTTTTCCAGCAAACCACGGACCAGGCCATCGCGCACCGAAGAAAAGTTATTCGTCGAGCCTCCTTGCCGAGCGATCCGGTCACGCAGGGCCTGGGTACCGCCCCAGCCGCCATGGGCGTTGACCACGGGATAATCGTAGGCCGCCGTAATCTCCAGTATCCGTGCTGCGGCTTTCCGGCTGATGTGGTCGGTTTCGATCATCCAGCCCCGGCGCATCAACTCGGCAATCAGGCGCTCGCCCAGGGGAGTCAGGCCGCGGGTGTTGCACAGGTGTTCCGTGCCCTGGCGCGGGTCGTACTGAGAAAATTCCTCGGGTGATTGCGGGAATGCCTGGCCAAGGTAATCCAGGTTGAACAGCAGTTGGTCGATCAGACCCAGGGGATCCAGCGAGGGTTCCTGATCGTCTTCGGTGCCGCCATATTCATCGTCCGGACAGGTTTCATATTCGATGGGATGACCGGTTTCACCGAAATTGCCGGCATACAGCACCCCGGCGATGCCGACCGGATTGCCCAGATCAAGCAGATGGCCGCCGAAGGCGTTATCGAATTTGTGCACCGGATACAGGCTGCGCACTCCCCATTGTGCGAGCACATCCAGGCGCTGCTGGATTTCCTCGAAGCTGCACTCGGGGATGCCCTGGAATTCTCCGCAATTGAGTACCTTGGACATCTCAACGCCCAGGATCACCGCCATTTTCCCTGCACCGATGACCGCGCGCGCCTGTGCCGGGCTGGTGACGATCTGAAACCAGCCCTGACCAGGGCCACCGTGCTGGGCGTCGATGTACTCCTGCATTTCATGCATGCGCTGAGCCTGCAGCACGATCGCCGGCATCGCGTCGCATTCATTTTCCTTCTGTGGATTCAACTGGCACAGGATTTCGTTGTGCACGAGATGATTAACCAGGATTTTCTGCCCGCCGTAGTAACTGCGCTCGATCCAGCGGTAATAGGACTGATGATGTTGCAGTGAATTATTCACCGGCCAGTAGGGGAAATCAGGCCAGCCGCGGGTCGCGTGAGGCTGAGGATTGGTGGTCACCGCTTCGACGAAGCCCGTGCTGCCGGAAGGCCCATGATTCACTTCGCAGTCTTCCAGTGCGTGGTCGATACCGAACTTGTGGAAGGGGTCGCCATAGTTGATCCGCCCGCCGATGAACTCATAGGCCGAAATATGCGCATGGGCGTCGACATAACCGAACACATCATCCTGGTCGAAACCCATGCCGGCAAAGCGCCGGACGTCTTTGAGGTAGATCGCCGGCCCGGCCTCATCCACGCTCAGATTGAGCGGCACTTCGGGATAGCGTGCGCAGTCCTGTGCGGCGATCAGTTCGAACAGCTGGGCGTCCGTGGCCTCGCTATTGAGACCCAGCAGCTCAGGGCTCAGATGCAGATTCATTCCGGTGACATGGGAGCGAATGAAAAAGCGCTCCGAGTTGGACGCAGACTCGATCAGATCCCACAGGGCCAGATCATTGGCCCGTTCTGCCGTCGCCAGCCCGGGCGCAACATCGTTATCACCAATCAGACCGCCCGCACTGATGAATTCATTGGCGATGTCCTGGCCGATGCGTTCGCTGGCCAGAACCGGGTCCGCGAAATAATCCGCCATATCGGCGATGCCACGGACCACCACGCCGGTCTCAACGGCCAGATTGCCCAGTTCATCCAGGAATTCGCCAAGCGGGTCGCTGATGCCCAGCAACTGCTTCGTGCCAAGCTCCCCTGCGCTGCGCTGATAATCGCTGAGCAACAAATACTGGCCCAGGCGGCTGGGTTTGAAGAAGAATTTTGTCGCCTCCTGGCGGGTTTCCACGCGGCCATAGTCGTTGTCCACGCGACCGACATACACCCCGTTGGAGTGCAAGACCCAGCACGCATTGGCGACGCTATAGATGGTCTTGGCCGTTTGTGCGCTGGTGGCGGTTTGCGCGAACGGCCTGGGTGCCGCGGCATCATCCTGACCACAGGCCGCCAGGGCCAAAGCGAAAACGGGGCCGATGAGCACCGACTGGAAACCTGGATTGTTCATGTATTTTCTCAAAGTCGATCGTCGCTGCAGCACATCCCATGTGCCGCCGCCAGTTCCACGGCATCGCCTTAGCCAGTCGCCGACCCATAAACGCCAAGGAATTGATGCTTTTAGCATTGTCCGAGAGCCGCAAAGCCACCTCGATTCTGGCGGCATCAGCAGTGCTGACATATACGCATGGAACGCCGCGTCCCAGGCAGTATATTCGAACGCCGCGCGCAGGACGCAATCGAGCGAAAACGACAGGCGCGGATGGACGCGCATAGGCTTCAAACGCCAAATCACCCTGCGAATCGATGGCACATCTTGGTCCAGCTTGTTGGGTGTCGTCCTACCTCCACGCAGCCGCCGGCTAGCGATCGAATTCCGACAGTTCGCGCGACAAGCAGGAGAGGGCTGGCGGAGCAATCAGATTTACGCCGGGTGAAATCCGTCTTTCCCTGCGGACCATCCTTCGCGGCCGCTCCCCGGGTAAGTGGCTCCGGTTCAGGTCCTGGTTTGGACTCGGTTCGCCCCGAATCGATGCGGCGCGGCGAGCTTCGGCGTGCCCGCGCTACAAGTTCGCGCTCTAAACAGCGCAATATCCCGTAAAATAGCCCGGCCCTGGCCTCCTTCAACCGGCGTGCTGCGCCCTGCCCTCAAGATATAAGTGACTGTTTTAGATCAACAACCCAAGGACTGGCGCTTCTGCGTCGCGCCGATGATGGACTGGTTGGCCACTCAATAATTGTTACTACTTTTCAATTACTTAACACAACCCGATTTTCTTGTGGTGTAGTCAATGGTGTATTTCACGAGGGTTCAGTAATCTCCGCGGCACCAACGACGGCGGACCAGGATTGCGCTTTAAGGCCTATTAAAGATAGTTGTCGTATGCCAGTTTGACGGCGTCAATCGGCCAGTTTCTGACCTGCCGACTATCAGCGAGGAATAGGCACTCCGAGCGCAAGCTGCCGTTCAGCCTATGAACAGCAGTGACCTGCCAGACAACGGTCACTCGCCTGCTCTGACCAACACCTGCGTCGTGCCAAAAGCTGCCTACGAACTACTGCATCCTGCAATTCAGAGGGAGCCCCCAAAGCTGACGCTCAGCCTGCTCACGTCCACGTCACTCAAGGGGCGTGGTCTACGCCGAAGAATGCTTCAATCCGCCGTCACGACTATATCTTCCTGGACGGATTCCGGCTTGATGATTTGGTATCCCATTGCGCGATACCCAGCTGCTCGTCGATTCCACATTTTCTGGGCAATCGGATGCGAATTCACATAGTCGAGGACCCGAATCTGATCCTTTGATTCCGCATCTCGGTGAAGGCGTCCCGCGTATTGTTGCAATGTGCCTTTCCACGAGATCGGGTGTGCCAGAATCAGGGTATCAAGTGGAGGGCGATCGAAGCTTTCGCCAATCAACTTGCCCGTAGCGACCAGCACGCGAGGAGAATCGAGCGGCAAGGACTCAAGCGCATCCAACTGTTCAACTGGCTTGCGCTTGCCTATTCGGCCATGCAGGCAAAACAGATTCGGGATTTCGGGACTGAGCGCCTTCGCAAGAGCAACCACATGATCGGCGCGCTCGGATAAGAGCAACACATGTCGATCATCTCCATACGCACGCGAAACGTCCGACATGATCAAGTTGTTACGTTTCAGGTTTGTGGTCAGTTCGCGAAACAATTCCTGAACAGGAATGTCGGTAGGCAGCTGAGAAGCGCAATTCACGTCTCGAATCTCGACAGCGCAATTTCCAGGCTGAATAGAATGGGAAGCAACGCTATATCGAGTGGGGCCACACTGCATAAAGAGGACCGCTTGCTGGCCATCCCGACGTATCGGCGTCGCCGTCAGGCCAAGCACATATTTCGCCGGCGACTCACGAAGTACGCTCTCGAACGACAGTGCCGACACATGGTGGCATTCGTCAATCAATGACTTGGCCGTACGCTCGAACGACGTCGTCGACCTTGGCATTCCGGTAGATCGATTGCATGACGGCCACATCAATCTTCCCGGACGGCTTTCGTTTGCCACCACCAATGATACCGACACTGCCCTCGGGCAAATCCAGAAAGCTTTGGAGTCTTTTCCGCCATTGCTTGACCAATTCATTGCGATGAACAAGCACCAAGGTGCTGACCCTGCGCTGTGCAATAACGTAGGAACCCACAACTGACTTGCCGAACGCCGTTGGCGCCACCAACACTCCGGTGTCATGGTCGAGCAGAGTTTTCACGGCCTTGGCCTGTTCTGCTCGTAGCTCTCCAGTAAACGCGACATCAATCTCTTCGCCGGAAGACCGTTCGAATACATCGAGGTTTACTACAATCGAGACCGGCTTCACTCGACTCTGGGCTTCCTCAGCCCAGAGCAGTTTGAGCTGGCAAATGCCGCTTAATCAGGTGTCCGTTTTTATGCGGCAAGATCACGGTGCCTCCGAATCGTTTCCACAGACACTTGGCGCATTGTCTGGAGGGCTTGTGAAAGCCTCATGGCAGACCCGGCCAGGAGTGATCTCGCCTTGAGCAAATAAATGCCCCGATAGGCACCGGTGTTGAGGAAATACCGTGGGCATTAACGGCACGCGGCAGGAGTTCGTCAGCGCGACCGCCACGCCTTTGCGTATTGGCATGCAATACCGAATACGCAGCAACAGCATCGCGCATAGCAGCAGCCACACCGGCATGGCGCCACCGCCACCACTGGCGTGAGACGACGCCGCTGCGTGCGTGTCCGTATCGGCGTCAAGTCCACGCGGATGGCTTCCGGCCGGGGCGCGAAAGGCCTGAATAGTGAGCTGCACCGAGGTGCCCTGGCCTGCCTGGTTGGTCAATTCCATGCTGTATTGCCCAGGGCCGAGCAATTCATCCCCTGGGTCATTCAGATACATCCAGCGTGCGGCTACGCTGGAGGCCAATGACAGCGCAGCGCCGCGGCTGCGCACGATTTGTGAGTCGCCCCCGCTGGTTTGCTGGTAGATCCGGAAGAACAGCGAGGTGGGCACTGAGGGAACGGCCACGGCATTCAGCACGATCGGACCCAGACCTGCGGGCACCTCGAAAGGAATATTCACGATCGCCGGTGCGCCGCCGGGGCTGAGCTTGCCCGCTGGGCCGA
>JBFJVB010000079.1:0-14808 GCA_041624435.1 Oceanococcus sp.
ACCTCACCAACTAGCTAATCCGACCTAAGCTCATCTAATAGCGCGAGGTCCGAAGAGCCCCCGCTTTCTCCCGTAGGACGTATGCGGTATTAATCCGGGTTTCCCCGGGCTATCCCCCACTACTAGGTAGATTCTTAGGCATTACTCACCCGTCCGCCGCTCGTCAGCACCCGAAGGCCTGTTACCGCTCGACTTGCATGTGTTAAGCCTGCCGCCAGCGTTCAATCTGAGCCAGGATCAAACTCTCCAATTCAATACTTCTCAATTGGTGTGCCCACCCGAAGGTAAACACGAGTCATCCTCGCAATCGTACTTAAATTGACGTTCGCTTGAATGCTCTTTTAACAAATGGCTTCGCCACTTCTCAAGGAGCACCCGCACAAATTACTTGCTTGATTTTTAAAGAACTTTTGACCCAGCTCCCCGCCCTTCAATAGGCAGTCAGTGCGTCAAGGAGGGCGTATTGTAGTGACCTAAATCGCCCCGTCAAGGGGGACAGCAAAATAAACCTCGCCATCCGCTGCATCCAGGCAATTCTCATGCCGCCGCCAGAGCCCATAGCCCCCTTGCCTTCGACGTTCCAGGCCTTGCCGCCTCAGCCCGCTGCGTGATCAGAAAACTTTAGCCCTGCTGATGCAGCCCTGGGGCGCTGACCGCCACTTCCGCGCTCGCGACTGTTACCGGAAGCCACGCGCTACGCATCGGAGCAAAAAAAACGGGATGCCGAAGCATCCCGCTAACTCACAGCCGCTAAAACAATGCGGAGGGCAAAACAGCCTGCCAAAGGGCAGTAACAATCAGCTGTGAGAGGCCGACGGGGCTGCCGTCGACGTGCAATTCACTCTACGGACCCGAGTTTTGAGCGTCCATCGTAAAAATTCAGTACCCACCTGCGGGATTCAACGGGCGGAATACACGCCCTTCTTCACCGGCAACCACCAGGTGAAGCCGAACAGCAAGGTCATCAACGCCAGCCGCCCCATGGCGGGATCCTTATCCCGTAATATTCGGGCTGCAAACGGGATCTCCAGGGCGTGAGCCAGCAGAATAATGCCTGCCAGGAGCACCGCATAATGCGTCCAGGCCGCTCCGCTCACCAACAGATAGGCGGCGAAGGCATAGAACAGCAACAAGCCCCCATTGTTCACCATCCAGAATGTTCGATTATTGACCATGCGCAGCTTGAGCCCCGAAAGAAGTATGAGCCTTGAGATTATGCGTTACCGGCGGCGCTGACAATGCACGCCAACTCAGCTCCCGGCGCCGGAGAGTCTGATCGGGAGGCCGCCAACTGGAATTATCCGCCTGATCTGCCCGTCAGCCTGGCCCGTGAGGAGGTGATTGCCTGCCTGAAAGCTCACCAGGTCACAATCCTGTGCGGCGCGACCGGCTCGGGCAAGTCCACCCAGTTGCCGAAATTCTGCCTGGAGGCCGGCCTGGGCACCCGCGGTCTGATCGCGCACACTCAGCCACGGCGCCTGGCAGCACGGGCGCTGGCCGAACGGGTGGCTCAGGAACTGGATAGTGAAGCCGGCGAACTGATTGGCTGGCAGGTGCGCTTCAAGTCCGTGCTGTCGGACCAGACCCGGGTGAAATTCCTCACCGACGGTGTGCTCCTGAACGAACTGCGCCATGATCGCCTGTTGCGCAAATACGACACCATTATTGTCGATGAGGCGCACGAGCGCAGTCTGAACATCGACTTCCTGCTGGGCTACCTTCAGCGATTGGCGCCGCAGCGGCCGGAATTGAAAATCATCATCACCTCGGCCACCCTGGATGCGGAAAAATTCTCCCGCCATTTTGGCTCTGCACCGGTCATCGATGTCCCCGGAAAAAGCCATCCGATCGATCTGCGCTATCGCGATCCTGAGGACCTGGATAGCAACGAAGCCGCCGTCAATGCGGTATGCGAAATCTGGAAGCAGCAGGCTGGCGACATCCTGGTCTTCCTGCCCGGCGAAAGGGAAATTCGCGAAATGGCCGCGTACCTGACTGACAACCCCCGCTTGAAACGTTTCAAGCCGATTGACATCCTGCCCTTGTTCGCCCGCCTGGGCAGCGCCCGGCAGCAAAAGATTTTCCAACCCGGTGGCAGACGGCGCATCGTGCTGGCGACCAATGTGGCCGAAACCTCCCTGACCGTACCGGGCATTTTGCATGTCATTGACACCGGCACTGCACGGATCTCCCGCTACAACCCCCGCAGCAAGATCCAGAATCTGCAGGTGGAAAATATCGCCCAGGCCAATGCCGACCAGCGCAAAGGTCGATGCGGCCGCACCGCCCCGGGAATTTGCGTGCGTTTATACGCAGAGGATGATTTCGCCGCACGCCCCCGCTACACCGAGCCGGAAATTCAACGCACCAATCTGGCGGCGGTGCTGCTGCAGATGGCGGATCTGGGGCTGGGTGAGGCCGAGGAGTTTCCCTTCATTGACGCCCCCCATCAACGCTATCTGAACGACGCCCGTCGTCTGCTCAACCAGTTGCAGGCCTTCAAAGCCAACGGTCAGCTGTCCCGCTGCGGGCGGCAACTGGCACATTTGCCGGTCGACCCCCGATTTGGCCGCATGGCGATAGCGGCGGCGGCACTGGGCTGTCTGGACGAGATGATTCCGATCATCGCCGCGCTGTCGATGCAGGATCCGCGCGAGCGTGATTTCGAAAATCGTCAGAAGTCCGATCAGGCCCAGCAAGCGTTTCGGGACAAGAGTTCGGATTTCATCGGCCTGCTCAAGCTCTGGCGAGCCTCGGCGCTGCAGAAACGCGCGGGCAGCAGTTCCGAGTATCGCCGCTGGTGCCAGGCCCATTATCTCAACCCGCGGCGTATGCAGGAATGGCGTGATCTGGTGCGACAGATTCGCAGCGTCAGCCACGCCCTGGAGAAACCCCCCAGAAGCAGCCCTGCCCCCACTGGCGATACCAGCACAGCGGAACCGGATAGCGCAGCAATCCATCGTGCGCTGCTGCACGGCTTGTTGGACCATATCGCCCAGCATGATGCCGACGGGGTATTTCGCGGTCCACGCGGTGCCAGCTGGCGAATCCATCCGGAGTCCACCCTGGCGCGGCGCCAGCCAGCGTGGATGGTGGCGGCCGAGATCATCAGCACCCGCAGAGTCCTGGCGCGGGTCGTGGCCCAGGTCCAGCCGGAGTGGATCGAGGAGGCCGCCGCCCACCTGATTCAGAAACAGGCTCTGGAACCGTTCTGGGACAAGGCGCGGGGTGAGGTCATGGCCGATGAGCAGGTCAGCCTGTTTGGGATGATTCTGGTCGCCGGGCGTAAACGGGCTTACGCCCGCTTCGATCCGGCACATGCGCGACAGATCTTCATCGAGCAGGCGCTGTGCGCCGGCCAGTGGGGGCGCAAACCGCTGCCTGAATTTCTCGCCCACAACCGCAGCTTGCTGCGCCAGCTGCAGATCGAAGAGAACAAGCTGCGCAAACGCGGACTGCTGATCAGCGACGAGGCTCAGCTGGCCTGGTATGCGCAGCGCCTGCCCGCGTCGATCCACAACCGGCAGGGTTTGCTTGCTGCCCTCCAGGGCGGAGCTCCCCCTGATCTGCGGATGCAGGAAAGCGATCTGCGCCTGCTCCCTGAGCAGAACCTGGCCGAGGCCTATCCAGGCCAGCTGCACATGGGCGAGCTGGTTTTACCCCTGCGCTATGTTTTCGATCCGGGTGGCGCCGAGGACGGCATCAATCTGGATGTGCCCCTGGCCAGTCTCAATCAGCTCGATGCTGGCACCCTGGAATGGCTGGTCCCGGGCATGCTGGCAGAGAAGGTGGAGTGTCTGATCAAGGGCTTGCCCAAATCCTTGAGACGGCAGTTCGTGCCGGTCAACGCCAGCGTCGCGGCCTGCTGCGGGGAGCTGCGTTTCGGGCAAGGGGATTTTTACGCGCAGCTGAGCCACTGGTTGCAGCGGCGTTGCGGACGCCCCGAACCCGACGCCACCATCCTGCGGGCCGTCCCGTTGCCACCGCGCCTGCGGATGCATTTGCGCGTGCGTGATACCCAGGGTCGCCTCCTCGGCGCGGGCCGCGATCTGGATCAGTTGCGGGCGCAGTTCGCCCAGACCGCGCGCCAGGAATTTCGCGCTCTGCACGATTCGCGCTGGGAGAAAACCGGCATCAGCGCCTGGACGGAACCGGACCTGCCCCTAGAGCTGCCAGTCATGATCAAGCTCAAGGGCCAGCTGCAGGCCTTTCCCTGTCTGCGCGACAACGGTCAGAGCGTGGATCTGGTCCTGCATGACGACCCACGTACCGCCGAGACCACCCACACCCAGGGCCTGCTGCGACTGCTGTTGCTGACGCAGAAAAGTCGCTTGAAGGAACTGACCAAGAATCTGCCAAAGCGCCAGGCCGTGCAGCTGCGCCTGGCCGGGCTACCCAAACTTGAACCTGAACTTGCCCACCTGCTCGGCCTGCTCGAAGAACACCCGTTCGGCACCACCGATTTGTTTGAATCCCTGGGTGCACGAGTCATTTGCGAAACAATGCTGAGCCCTGGCATCCGCAGCCAGGCCAGTTTCGAACAGACCATCGAGCGCAATCGCAGCCTGTTGAGCAGCAGACTGCGGGAATTGTGGCTCACCCTGAGCCAGATCGCAGACGCCTGGGCGGCGTGGCATGCGCTCAAGCCGCTACCCGCAGACCACCCCGGCCAGCAGGACATGAGCCAGCAACTGACCTGGTTACTCGCGCCGGGCTGGCTGGCGCGCACGCCGCGCCTGGCCGATCTGGTGCGTTATCTTCAGGCCTTGAGCCTGCGCGCCGAGCGCGCGGCACGCGAACCCGCCACGGATCGCGAACGCCTGGATCGTGTAAGCCCGCACTGGGACCGGTGTGTGGACGCCCTGACACGCTGCGCGAAACACCGGCAGGCTGCGCCCCAGGCCCTGCGCGACTATCGCTGGCTGATCGAGGAATACCGCGTGTCGGTGTTCGCGCAATCGGTGGGCACCCGCCAGAAAGTCTCGGAAAAACGCCTGGAACAGGCCTGGCAAGCCCTCCGTCAGGAACTGCCTCCGCCCTAGTCCCCGCATTCTCCGCTGGCGAAGCACCGGGCTACCTGGCGCAAGCCGGGCGCGGCCGCTTCCGATGACTGGCGCAGCTCCCGTTCCGCGCGCGCCCAGTCACGCGCCACCAGGGCCTCCAGGCCACGCGCCCAGGCCCAGTCCGGCCCGATCTGGGCCGCGCCAACCTGCAATTCCCGCGCCGAGATGCCGGCCAGGAACAGCACCGGCGCTGTCAGCCCCTGCCGTAGCGCGGCCGCGCTGACCTGCGCCATGGCGTCCGGCGCCAGGCGCACCTGACCATTCAGGATCGGTTGCCAGAACCAGTCCGCCCGGGCCTGGCTTTGCAGGGCGGCTGGCCAAACCGCCGCGACCCAGGCCGATTCCTCAAAGCGTCGCTCGCTGGCCCGGTCATCCATGAATTCGAAATAGGCCGTCAGTTCCGCTTCAGACACCGGCCGGGACTCCAGTCGGCCTGGAAAGTCGTCGCGCAGCGCCTCACCGGGCCCAAGCCACTGAGCGAGTTGCCGCGCATCCGCAAGATAGGTACTGAGCAGCTGCCCCGGCCGTTCCAGGCCGATCTCGATCAGCGATCGTGCGCTCGCCGACTGGGCCCAAAGTCCCTGGGTCTGGCCCGGCGACAAGACCGCTGAGGGTTGTTTCCAACCGAGCAGAATCCAGTTGTAATGCGAACCGGCCCACAGCGAACAATCGGGAAACACCCGGCAGAACCCCCGGATGATCGCCGCCGCCGACGGCATCGACAATTGATCCACCGGCAACCAGTGCGTGGTCATTCCGCCGGGGTTCAGGCGCTGACGAACCAGGGCAAAGTATTCCTGGGTATACAGATTGACGACGCCGGCCAGGCGCGGCGGCGGCGGCTCGGCGCTGATCAGATCAAATCCCTGCCCGGAGCGCAGCAGCACATGGCGCCCATCGTCGATACGCAGCGTCACGCGTGGGTCCAGCAGTGGATCGGGCCGGGCCGCCTGGGCGTGCATCAGCCCGGCCAGCTCCAGCGTGGCCACGGAAGTATCAACCACCAGCAACTGGTTCAAACCGGGATCGCTCAGCATCGCCGCAGCGGTATTTCCCAGGCCGTAACTGATCAGCAAGGCCGATTCCAGCTGCGGGTGCAAGGCCTGGGGCAAGTGGGCGAACATGCGCATGTAACGCAGGGAATCTCGTTCGCTGCCCGACATCGAAAACCCATCGGTGATCAGCCGATAGGCGACCGGCTCGCCAGCCCATCGTCGCACTGCCAGTTGCAGGCTCGCATCGGGCGCTTCCCGCCGGGCCACCAGCTCATAGTCCTCGAACTGCGCCACGGCCGGAGCGAACCAGCGCGGGCTCAAATCCGGCAGCAGCAGCGCGCCGCCCGCCAGAGCCGCGGCGGCCCAGGCCTCACCACGGCTGCGCAACAACAAGGCGGCTACCAGGGCATACGTGCCCAGGGCAGCCACCCAGGCCGACGCCAGACCCCACTGCGGCAGCAGAACATAGATCATCAGCAGGGCCCCGGCCGCGGCGCCCAGGGCATTGCTCGCATACAGCACCCCGGTGGTGCGCGCCGAGGACATGCCCGCGCCCCGCAATTGTGCTGCGATGCCGGCAAACAAGGCTCCGGAGGCGACGGCGCAGGGGCCAGCCAGCAGCAGGGCTTGCAGGGCCCCGCTGTGCGCGACCACCGGTAGGCGCGACCAGCTCTCGAACAGGAGATAGGCCAGAAGATTGCTCAGTCCGGCCAGCACGGCCCACCGGCTCAGCGTCAGCCGGCTCCAGCACAGGGCACCGAGGCTGATGCCCGCGATGACCACCGCGACCAGTACGGCGAACTGCCAGTCGGTGCCGCGTACATTCAGCAAGATGGCCCGGAACCACAGCACCTCCAGACCCAGCATCAAGGCCCCGGCCAAGGTGGTCGCCCACACCAGGCGCCAAGAGCCTGCGGGCAGGATGGCGCCGGCCGGAAGGCTATCCGCCGGCACCCCGGATCTTACCGGCCACACCGCCAGCACGGCCAGAAGATTGCCGCCCACCGCCAGCAGCACTGCGGCGGGCATGCCCAGGCCGCGGATACTGGCCACGGCGAGCAGACTGCCGGCGACCGCGCCGGCCGCATTCGCCGCATAGAGCCAGCCAAACTCACGCCGAAAGTGCTCCCGTTCGGGCAAGGCACAGGCACTTAACAAGGGCAGCACCCAGCCCATGGCCGTGGTGGGCAGCAGCAGACTCAACAACACCAGGAGCGAAGCGCTCAGTGCAGGCTGTGTCGCCAGCAACGGGGCCAGGCCGGGTGCCGCCAGCACCAGGGCCGCCCCGCTCAGGGCAATCCACAGCTCCAATCCGATATACCAGGCCCGCGGCCGGTTCCGGCCCAGCGGCCCCAGGGCGATCAGGCCTCCCAGGGCGAGTCCCGCCATATAACCGGCCAGCACAGCGCGGAGGCCTCCACGCTGCTGCCCAGCAGCAGCTCCAGACGCCGAAACAGCAGCACTTCGAACATCAGGGCGGCAAACCCCGATGCCGCCGCTGCGAACAAGGCCCGTCGCAACGGGCGGCCGCCGGCCCCCTGCGCTATAGGGAGTTCTCCGGTTTTTCGGCGGCTTGCGCCGCGGCCTGGGCACGCTGGGCCGCCAGGCGTTCCCGCGCGTCCTTGTCTGAGGGCAAGATCACGCTAGGCAGCAGCAAAACCCGTAACAGCCCCAGCAGCATGTACAGGTAGGTGAGGCTGAAAATGATTCCGCACAGCATCGAAATCACTTCAAAATTCGGGCTGATGTATTTGATTCCCCACCAGGACATGACATCAATCAGGGCTGCGGCGAGGCCCAGGGGGAAGATCCACTGGTAAACCCACAGATGGTTGAACTGCATCGAAAACGGCACGCCGATGACCAGAAACGAGGTGGTGAAGCCGAACAGATGAGCGTGGGTAAACGCAATCAGTTTGCCATCCGACATCTGGGCGAAATATTCCTCGGCGCTGCCGTGCAGATGCAGCTGATAGGCAATCTCGCTGGCACCAAAAACGAAGGCGATGCCGTACATCGTGATGGCCATCGCCAGACCGCGTTTTACTCCGGTCGGATAATAGTGCAGGTTCAGCGACTCCTTGGACACCCGAAACGGCACCGTCCACCAGACCAGCCACATCAAGGCCAGCATGAAGACTCCCAGGGCGATCGGGCCACCGATGGCCAACCAGGGACTGGGCGGAGGCGCCACGGCCACCAGATCATCCAGGGCCAGGTCGTCCAGCACGCTGAAATCGTCCTGCGCCAAGGCCCATTCCGGACTCAGCAGAATCAGGCCGAGCCAGAGTATGGCGGCGATACGCCCTGTCGATGTGTGCATAAGAGTCATCCGGCTTTCTTCAGCCGCACCAACAGCAGGGTGCCGGCCTTTTTCAGGCCACGTCGTACCGCGTTTTCCAGACTGCCGTCCTGCCCTCCCTGGGGCAGCTGTTCAACCGGAAGTTCGATCGCTGACTGATACAGACTGGCGTCCTGGGCCCCGTCGATCTTGCTGGCATGAATCGGCAAGGCATGGGTGACGGTCAGTTTGCGGTCAGTGGCGAGCAGCAGGAAAAACTGCCGGTCGCCAAACTGAGCCGGAACAATGATTGCGGTACCGGCGGGTTTGCCGTCGGCCACGGGAATGTAGATCGTGGTCTCGTCATCCGGCCCCAGCGCCACGCCATGAGCCTTGGCCCGCTGGATTTCCGTCTCGGTCAGAATCGTATCCAGTGGCTTGTAGGTGGTCACACCCGGAAACAGCTTCTGCACTTCGCGCGGAATCAGATTGGCCGTGCTCAACCAGTCACCCGGTTTCTTGGGGGTTGATTTCGCTGAACCGGGGTTGGCTTTTGCGGCGATTTCCTGGGCATTGGCAAAGCCATCCAGGTCCGAATCGGAATCCGCAATTGCCGCGAAGGCACCCGCCCCCGGACCGGCCGCCTTGAAGGCCTCGCCATAGAGATTGAGTGCCGTGCCACCGCCGTCCAGATGACAAGCATTGCAGCTGGGCATGTAACCTGAATGTTGCTTGAACATGCGGGCATAACGCGGCTCGGCGTGGGCCGCTGGCAGGACCAGCATCGCGACAATCGCGCCCAGTACCAGGCGCCGGTTTTGGCGCCACCCGTCTCGCGGAATCAAACTCATTGGCTCGCCACCTCAAAACTCAAACATGGAGGGTACCTGATCGCGCATCGCCTGCAGGGGTTCCTCGCCCCGCTCCAGCGCCCGCTGCAATTCCTCCCGCTGCCAGGAGTCGGCGGGCGGCATCAGTTTGCTGGCTTTCCTGCTGCCCAGATAACGGGCGTAATCCAGCACCTCGCGAATGTCCTCCGTGGCCTTGATCTTGGCCAGCACAGTGGCCTCATCCGGGCCGGACATGAAATCCAGGTGGGCCGCCGGATTACCGCGATGACAGGCAAAGCAATAGCGCTCAAAAGGGATCAGCACGGAGCCTTCCGCGAGTTCCAGTGGCGGCTCCCCGTCCTCGATAGGGGCTGACAGCGCACTGACGTCCAGACAGCAATAGTCCCCGGGCACGGCGCCGAGCTGTTCCGACAGGGCATTGAACAGAACCACTCGCTGCAACGGTGCGGCCGCGAAATACTCATCGGACAGGGCGTCCACAGCCACCTCCAGCAAGTCAATCCGGTAGTCCGCCAGCGCTTCTAGCCGGGCCAGATCGCTGGGCGCAAACATCTGCGCGACGCCATAGACCCCGTCCATGTCCGCGGCGCTGATGATCTTCTTGGGCGCGCGTGGGGTCAGCGGGTCGAACTCCTGGGGCAGACTGGGCAGGCTGTCGAAGTCGGTCAGCTTGTCCCCGCTGCGCACCCGTTCCTTGCGCGGGAACAGCAGGCGTTTGAACTGGGCGCCAAAAGACTCGTCATAGAGATCCTGGTTCAGCGGATTGCGGTTATTCAGATCGCCGCTGGGCAAGGCGATCCCGGCGGCAGGCCAGTTTTGCGCCTGCAACTCGAGCAGACGCGAACGCGCTTCACTGGGTTGATCCAGGGCGGTGGGATTGAGCGCCGCGCGCAGGGCCAGCTTCAACAAGGTCCGTCGGCACGCCATGCCCTGTGCGCCACAGCCGTCTATCCAGATGCTCTGGGTGGTCGGCAATACATTGGCCACATCGGTCAGGTTATCGAAGGCCTCGGCGTTATCCAGACGCCGCTGCAGTGGCGCCCCGAAATAATCGGGGCCATCAACACGTTCGGCAATGCGGCTGGAAATGGCCGGTTGCGCATTGGTTTCTTCCCAGGGCCGCACCGGAAAAATAGGCGCGGCATTGGTATGACAGGTTTTGCAGATGGCCCGTTTGGCGTAGACAATTTGCGGAACGCAGCCCGTGCAGTAGTTCTTGACCAGCTGAAATTCGAAACGGCCGGCGGCTTCGTTGTAGGAAATGACTTCGATCTCACGCGCATCGTCCACGAAACCGAGAAACAGACGGCCCTTGAAGATCGGTGCCAGCGCGACGCCCTGCGGCGGCTGTGCATCAGCGGCAACGACCATCCGCGGCCGCGCGAAGCTGGCGTGTCCCTTGAGCAGTGATCGGCCGTCGGGAATCAACAGCTGATTCGGCGTCCGCCCGTCGGCGTCGTAGGTCGCCAGCATCTCAACCATACGCTCAAACGGAAAAGGCAGACTGCCGTGCTCCTTGATCAGGTGATCGAACAGGGATCGCGTGCCCTGCGGGGGCAGATCGGATTCCGGAATGAGCTCGCGGCTCAGCAGCTCTGCGCCAGCCTGCGCCGCCACCCGGGCAGCGAGCGCCTCTATGCCGTCTCCGGCGGATTCTTCCTGCAGCCCTCTGGGCAGCAGCAGGAACGCCAGCAAGGCCGCGGCAAAAATGCCGCCCGGCAAAAGCATCAGCTTGTTCATATCGACTGTCTTGGGGAATGGCCACGCCCCCGCGGACTCAAGCCGACTCCGGACTTGAGCCCCGGTGACGAAAACGACGGGTGCCGCGGCACCGCGCCAGTCATCCGGAGCGGTTCCCTGCGCGCACCCATCACCGAGGCCGGACTACAGAATCTTGAGGAATTCTGTCAGCGCCGCCTTGTCCTGCGCGCTCAGGTCGATGCCAAACTGATGGCCCTTGTTTTCAACCAGATCGTCACATTTCTGATACAGCGGGCTGTGCGGATCGGAACTCGCGAAATACGCGACCGGCGTGCCCTTCTTGACCGGCAGCTTGATCAAGCCCTGGCCATCTTCGCGTGGCGCCAGCCAGATCTTTTCGGTCGTCTTGGTGATCTTCTGTGGCCGGTGCGGCTCATCATCCGGGTTGTCTGAAGTCAGCAGTTCATTCATGGCCAGATGGAACTGTTCGATCCGGCCCCGCACCGTGTAATCCACCGCCCCATCCGGCAGGAAGGTCAGCTCACCCACCGAGTTGTTGTGCAAAAACGGAGCGTGGGCCCAGACCGACAGCAAGGAGATATTGCGGAAATAACCCGGACCGCCCGGCCCCACCTGTTGGGTGCCGAAAGCCCGGCCGCCGAGCAGCGGGAACATCCGGTTGAAGCGGCGCGGCACCGAGCCTGCCGCGGGCCGTGCCTGATAGGTCTCGGAAGCAAACTCTTCCCAGATTTGCCCTTTGTTGTGATTGTCATGCCGGGCACGACAGGAATTGGTGCCAATTTCGCCGAAGGGTTCGGGGTTGTCATTGCCCAGCCAATCCTGACCGAAATCACCGTCCTTGACGAATTGCGTGGGACGCATCTTGCCGTTTGCATCGGCACTGAGATACTTGGCTTTAAAACCCGCCGAGTCACGGAATTCACGATCAAACTCGAGTTCCCAGAACTGCTCGGCGCCGAAAACATGGCCCTCGTAGTATTTCTCCAGGGCATCCTTGTCACCGACAATCGTATCCGGCGGCACGCGGGTGGAGTGGCAGCGGGCGCATTCACGGGCGAACACCTTGCGTCCGGCCGGAACCTGGGCCTGATCGATGAACTCACTGCCGGCTGTGCCATCGGTGTCCGTGGCGTTCAGCAGATAATAGGGGCCACCCGCGAGCAGATAGATGGCCAGATCGGTCATCTTGGCATCCGCGTAGTTCCAGGGCTCACACTCTTCCGAACACTGTTTCACCCGCATCGGTTTCTGGCTGGCGTCTTCACCGAAAAATGTGCCTGGCACGGGGAAATTCGGCACCCAGCATTCCTCGGTGCACATGCCGATGTTGATATAGACCCGCAACAGGGCCAAACGCTCACCGACACTGTCTTCGCCGCCCTTGAGCACGTGCATGGTCGGCGCTTCCGCCATCTCGCCCGTCAGAGGGTGTTTCATGAGATGGGTGAACAGACGCTTGTTCATGAAGTCGGTGATGTTGTTCTGGGTTCCTGGGTTGTGCATGAAATCATTCGGATTCAGCGAGGTGTCCACCGTGCCGACCCGCGCGCCGCCGACCGCCTGTACCGAAAAATCCGTCCTGGGCAGCGCCGACAGGAAGGCTGCCAGGGGCTGATTCACATATTGATTGCCGATGTGACCGGTCAGGTTCTCCCATTCGGGTTCATTGGGGTTTTCCGGCGGGGTCGTCGGATCGAAGGCCACGTGGCACTGCACGCAGGGATGCCCGATCGCAAACCGGCGCTGGGCCTGCATCTCGCCTTCCTGGTAGGGCGTCGAGCGTGGATCAAAAACCACCTGGCCGGATTCATCACGTTCCGGATCCTTGAAATATTTCCGGTAGCCCAGGACCCCCGTCGATCTTGGATCTTCGCACTTGTCCAGCCAGAAGGTCGATTCGTCTCCCTGGACGCAATCGGGATCATTGATCAGACCCCATTTGGAAAAGCGGTAGGGGCGGTGTTTGGTATGCATCCATTCGGCGTAATGCACGTTCTCCTGACCGATGGTCCGCGCCAGATGAATTTCGTTCAGATCCTGGTTGCCAAAGGTCCCCTTGAACCAGACATCCCGCCCGCGCCGCACCATCTCGCGCATGCTGGCGGCCTTGTCGGCATCGGTGGCAGCCATCTCGCCAAACAGGGAATTGGCGATCCGGCATCCTTCGGCGTCATAACCGGTGGGCTGGGGTTGGTCACAGGGCGGTGGCGGCGCCTGCGGGATGGGGGCGAAATCCCAGGTGATCGGCCCATTGCGTTCGTGGGTGGCCGGGCTGGTGCCCTCATGCCAGATCTTCTTTGCCGCCAGAGTGTCGTAGAAGTGCTGCTCATACCAGTCGCGGTCTTTCTGCACCTTGGCGCTGCCTTCGTACAGGCCGGTAATCCGCCCTCGCTCGACCAGGTCATCGACACTGACGCTGCGCAAGGTACGCGAAAACGGTTTGCTGCTGGCAACAGAGCTGGCCTGGGCGGCGTCCTCCGCAGCGAGCCCCAGCGTTGGCACTAGGCAAAGTAAAAAAACCGCGATTCGTTGCATCCTCTTCTCCCTGGTTGGCGGTTCTTTGTCCTCAGAACCTGGGAGGAGTGTGCGCGAATCAAGGGGTCCTAATCAACTGCCGTTCGGTTTCAAAGCTCTGCGGCTCCTGCCGGGCCGGTCCGCTGCCCTCATAAACCCGCCGCATGGCGCCGCCTGGTCAAGGCAATAGACCTGGTCAAGGCAATAGAATCGTCGAGCCGGTGGTCTGACGCGCCTCCAGGGCATGATGCGCGGCCACAACGTCCTGCAGGGCATAGGTCTGGCTCGGCTCGGCGCGGATTACACCCTCGATCATCAGCTTGGACAGGGCTTGCCAACCCGTGGTGAGGTCCTGGTGCGAGGAAACGTAGTCGGCCAGGGAGGGGCGGGTCAGGAACAAGGAGCCTTTTTCGGCAAGCAACGCCGGTGCTACGGGTGGAATCGGCCCGCTGGCGTTTCCATAGCTGACCATCATGCCGCGTGGCTTGAGGCAATCCAGCGAGCGCTCGAAGCTGATTTCACCCAGGGAGTCATAGACCACGTCCATCTGACCCCGTTCGCGGATCGCAGACACGTAATCCTCATCCAGCAGAAACGCCTCCTCGCACCCCGCCCACAAGGCTATTTCACGTTTGGCTTCCGAACCCACCACACCGAAGACATTGGCCCCCAGATGACGCGCCCAGCGTGCCAGCACCTGCCCTACACCCCCGGCGGCCGCATAGATCAGGACATTCTGACTGCGTTGCACCGGAAAAGTCCGGCACAGCAGATACCAGGCGGTCAGGCCTTTAACCAATCCCGAGGCGACCGACTCGTGGCTCAGATTGGGCGGCACGTGCACCAGCCTTTCGGCCACGTAATTCCGTGCGCTCGAATAGGCGCCGACCGGCAAGGCCGCATAGGCCACGCTCTGCCCCACACTCAGCCCGGTGACTCCCGCGCCGCGTGCCTCGACGACGCCTACCGCTTCCAGCCCCAGGCCAGATGGCAAGGGCAAGGGATACAAGCCGGAGCGATGGTAGACATCGATGTAATTGAGCCCGATCGCGGTATGGCGAATCCGCACTTCGCCCGCTCCCGGAGCCGGCAAGTCCTGCTGCACGAGGCGCATGACCTCTGGCGGCCCGGGCTGTTCAAAGACGATTCGACGACTCATGCGTTGCTCCTCATTGACGGGAAAGGCTGTTCTGCTGAGACCATGTGAGCATCAAATGGGTTCATGAGCAAGCCGTTTGCCCAATCCCACCGGGTCCCGAATGGTCATGCCACGTAGCGAAACAGAAACCCTCGTCACCAGGCGTTTTTCAACGCTTCGAAATGCCCGATTGATGCTCCCGCTTTGCTACAGTAGCGGTTCTCACTCGACGTACTGACGGGCA
>JBFJVB010000080.1:0-14787 GCA_041624435.1 Oceanococcus sp.
AAATATAGGGCTGGTTCCTTCCCATTTGTTTACAAAGACTAATTCGTTTCTCCGGCTCAATCTGCAGCGCCTTTGAATGAATCCGCTTGAGCGTTTCTGGAAATGAAGAAATAACGCTGTGGCGATGCATTATCGCCTTCTTCTGTGCCTCACCTATCGAGGCCGACTGGCTGTCAGAGAAAAACTGATTAAACGGGACGCCATCACGCGTGATCCTTGCCCACCAGCCGTGAGTATTGCCGTGGTCATATCGTTTAACCCCGATAGGCGCGTGGTATTTCTCCGGGTCGCCTAGTGCCCGGGCAATTGTGTCTTCGAGATACTTGTCGTCGTACCGATTGCTCATCGCTGACTGCTAACGCCTAATCACACGCCACACCTGTCCAGTAAAACCGGAAGGGTGTCTTTTCAGTCGGGATTGGTGTCCAGTAAGCGCTTGAGCATCCATGCCAGGCCTTTGGTCAGTCGCTGATATTGAGTCGAATGTATCAACCCCGGCGGGGTGTTATCGGCCAATCAACAGATTTGAGAATTACTTGTTCTGTCTGCATGGTGCAGTGCTTGGGGTGGTGCTGTCAAAGCATTGATTTACTCGAGGAGCGTGGGCCTGCCAGATTCTGGGGTTTGGGTTCATCGCCGCTGGCTTGAATCGATTTCTGATCAGGGCGGCAAGGCGCATCGCCCGAAATTACGACGAAAGTCGGATTGCGCAGCCTGGCCGTAGCGTTAGACTGAGCGCGAGGTCGGCCGTATGGAGCCGTCGGCCCTGCGCATTGTCGCTGCGTTCGGCGTTCCGGTTTGGCGGCTGATCCGTGCGTGCCGCGGACGTTTGGATCGGGAACAATTCGGGCCGAAACTGCGTGTTGTTGCTGAGTGTCCTGGTTCCAGTTGCTTCGCGCCTTGCGGCCTGTGCGTGATGGCCAGGATGAGTTCGAACGATTACTGAATGAGTTGCATGAATCGAGTCCTTTGCCGCGCATCCTGCCTCCTGCTCCCAGCCGTGCTGGCGGCCTGCGGTGGCGCGCCCAGCGATTCGATCCTGATGGTCGGCGCCCGCCATGAATTGCCGGCGGATGATCTGCCCGAAACCGATTTGCAGGGCCGGGTCCCGCTGGATGATCAGCTTTCCCTGAATACGCAGGATGGCCGCCGTCGAGGCCTGCGGGCGATCGGCCAGGCATCGATCGGGGACCGCGGTGCGAATCTGGGCCTGAGCTGGCTTGGCGATTGCGCCTATGTGAGTACCCATCTGGCTGCCTGGGATGGCCCCGTCGAGTTGCCGATTGCGGCCGACAGCCTGCAGGGGATTGGCGTCGCCATCGTGGATGTCCGGCTGTCGCGGCGCCCCGCTTTACGTGGTCTGCTGCCCTCGACCCCGGCCACGGCCAACGCTGGCGAGGGTCTTAAGGCCAACGCGGCCCGCGCCCTGCTGCTGGTGACCGGCCGCAGTCGCAGTCTGGATGTGTTCGATGCGGCGAACTGCCTGGAGCCGAAATTACTGGCCAGTGTGGACTTGCCGCTTACCGCTCAGAGTCTGGCGATCAGCCTGGACGGCTTGACCGCCTATGTCTCGTCCATCACGCCCGGCGACCCCACGCTGGCCATGATTGATCTGAGCCAGCCGGCCACGCCGCAATTATTAGGCGCCTGGGGCGACGCCCCAGCGCACGGCATCGCCCTGAGCGATGATGCCCGCCAGGCTTATCTCGCCGGTGGCAGCAACGGCGGGCTGCGCATCCTTGATGTATCGGCCATCCAGGAGCGCAGCGGCGCCGAGCCCAGGCTGCTGGGACAACTCGACTGGACGGGCTACGCCCATTCCGTGCTGCCGGCCGAATTGCCCGGGGGCTCCTATGTCATTACCGGCGACAGCCAGGGCAGCGATGGCCAGCTGTTCGGCTACAGCCGCATCATCGACATCGGCGATCCGGCTCGGCCCGTGGAAGTGTCCCGGCTGCAGCTCGAGGTCAACTGGCCTGAGAATGAAACCACCGTGGCCACGGATCTGGCGCCCTACAGCCCGCATCTGGGCGGAGTCGCCACCGGCCTGGGCGTGGGCAACGAAATCCGCACCTGGGTGTTCTGGACCTGGCATGCCTCCGGCTTGCGGGTGTTCGAGATCACCGACCCCAGCAAGCCCGGCGAATATGCCTACTACAACCCGGGGGTCAATCCGGCGACCAATTATCGGCCCATCGATCTGGACGCGTACGGCCTGAGCAGCGGCGGACTGACGTACGATCTTTCCATGTCTGCGGTACGTTATGTCCAGGATCTGGAGCAGATCTGGTTCGTCAGCGCCAACACGGGCTTGCAGATCGTCCAGTTCACCACCACCGCCGGCCTGCTGCCAGACTGAGTCATCAAGGGGATTTTTGCACGATGTTGAGTTGCCATTGGGGACGCTTGTGAATCTGCTACCGCTGCGCCTGGTGTTGCCCTGCCTCGCCCTGCTGGTCATGAGCGGCTGTGCGATCCAGCCGCGCAGCGCCGCCGAGCAAATCAATCGCCTGACCCAGGAGCGTGGCCTGCCGGTTCCTGGCCCCACGCTTGACCGCCGGGCGGCGGCCCACGAGTTGCTCGCCCAGCCTCTGGGGGTGGAGCAGGCCGTCGCCGTTGCGGTGTTGCTCAATCCGCGCGTGCAACGCATCTATGCCGAGCTGGACCTGGCCGATGCCGATGTCATCGCCGCCAGCACGCTGGCCAATCCGGTCTATTCCTTCGCCTATCTCAAGGCGACCGGGCCGATTGGCGGGGTTCTGACGGTCAACGACATCGCGCAGAGCATCAGTGCCCTGATTCTGCGCGGACCGCGCACGCGGCTGGCGCAGGCGGCCTATGAAAGCCAGCGCCGCCACGCCGCGGATCAGATTCTTGCCCTGGCCGCCGACACCCGCGCAGCCTGGTATCGGTATCTGAGCGCGCAACAACTGGCGAGCCTGCGCGCAACCATGGCGGATGCGGCCAATGCCAGCGCGGAACTGGCCAGCCGATTCCACGCCGCGGGCAATCTCAAACGCCTGGAGCTGGCGGCCAGCCGGGCCAACGACACCCGGGCACAATTACACCGTATTTCGGCGGATGCCCAGGCGGATGCGGCGCGCCGCGAACTGGCCCTGATGCTGGGAGTCGCACCGGGACGAACGGATTGGACCCTCTCACCCGACTGGCCTGACCAGGCCGCCGATCTGCCCGCCCGAAGTTTCATGCTGGAACTGGCGCAGCTGGCCCGGCTGGACCGCGCCGCTTTGGTCAAGCGCGTCACCCAGCTGGAAGACGCCGCCGGCGTGACCCGCAGCACCCGTTTGCTGGGCGAGGCGGAAATTGGCCTGGAGCGTGAAAGCGAACCCTTTCATCCCCGTTTCTATGGCGTGCATGGCTCGATCGAAATTCCGGTGTTCAATCGGCGTCAGGGTGAATACCGTCATCGCCTGGCGACGCTTGAACAAGCCCGCGCCGAACTGCGCATGCTCGAAGCCCAGATCGCGGCGGAAGTGCTGGACGCCTACGCCCACACCGAACTGGCCCAGGCCACGCTGCGGCGCATCGGCCAGGTGATGCTGCCCTTGCAGCAGGAAATCGTCGAGCTGACCCAGCGTGAAGTCAACTACATGCTGGAAAGCGTGTTCGAGCTGATGGCCGCCAAGCAGGAAGAATACGCAATCCAGGAACTGCTGCTGCAGGCCCGACGCGACTACTGGACCGCTCGCAGTGAACTCGAACGGGCACTCGCCCTGCCCTTGTCCGGCCTGCCCAGCGACGCAACCCGCATCTCACGCCTTAACGCGCCCTCATTCCAGCATCTCCACGGAGACCCAGCCGATGCTCACCCGACGCAATCTCATCCTGTCAGCCACAGCGGGCGCACTGGCCAACACGGCAGTCGCCCGGGCCAAGAGCCCGGCGACGCCGACCGCGCCGCAGCCACCTCGGGAGTCGTCCCGACCCGCATCGAGCCAGGGCGTACGCACGCTCAACGGCCACAGCCTGCCCTGGGTGATGAAGGACGGGGTGAAAGAATTCCACCTGGTCGCCGAAGAGATTGAGCACGAATTCGCCCCGGGCATGACGGCGAAGTGCTGGGGCTACAACGGCACGACCCCGGGGCCGACGATCGAAGCGGTCGAAGGTGATCGAATCCGCATTCTGGTCACCAATACGCTGCCGGAACACACCACCATTCACTGGCACGGCCTGCTGCTGCCCAGCGGCATGGACGGGGTCGGTGGCTTGTCGCAGCCGCAGATCGGCCCCGGCGAGACCTACGCCTATGAATTCACCTTGCGCCAGCACGGCACGCAGATGTATCACCCCCACGCGGACGAAATGACCCAGATGGCGGTGGGCATGATGGGCATGTTCATCATTCACCCGCGCGACGGCGATCCGGTGCCGGTCGATCGCGACTATTGCCTGATGCTGCACAACTGGGCGATTCATCCGGGCACCTATCGACCCGATCCGTCGGTGATGCAGGAGTTCGACCTGTGGACCTTCAACAGCAAGGTGTTTCCGGCGATTGACCCCCTGGTCGCGCGCACCGGCGAACGGGTGCGGATTCGGATCGGCAATCTGTCGATGTGGAATCATCCGATTCATTTGCATGGACACCAGTTTGTCATCACCGGCACGGATGGGGGACGCTGGCCACAAACGCTGTGGCAGCCGGAAACCACCGTTCTGGTCGGCGTGGGCCAGACCCGCGACATCGAGTTCGACGCGATTGCCGGCGACTGGGCCTTCCACTGCCATTTTGCCCATCATGTGATGAACGCCATGGGCCACGGGGTTCCCAATACCCTGGGCGTGGATCAGTCCGGGGTTGCCGGGCGGATTCGCCGGCATCTGCCCGACTACATGGCCATGGGCGAGTCCGGCATGGCCGAGCACCAGACCCATGTGGACATGGGCCACCATCAAGGGCCGGAAAACACCTTGCCGATGATGATGGGTCAGGGCCCGTTCGGCAATCTGGAAATGGGCGGGATGTTTACCGTGGTCAAGATTCGCGATGATCAGGCCGCCGGTGATTTCAGCGACCCGGGCTGGCACGACAATCCAGCCGGCACGGTGGCCTGGCGCGTCGATACGCCGCACTCCGAGGCGGCCGAAGAAGACCCCGACCCACATGCTCACCACCATCATCATGGCGGATAATCGCCCTTGCCTGCCTGGAGATTTTGCATGAACACTTTCATAGCGTCAGCATTCGGCTTGCTCAGTCTGGCCTTCACCGCGGCGCTGTCGGCCGCCACCCCGGACAGCGGCGTGCTGAGCCTGGAAAGCGGCCCGCTGGAGTACTCCGCAGGCCCCTTCACCGCGCTCAACCCCACGCCCAGTCTCGATTCGCTGGTCGGTGAACCGCAGTGCCTGGAGCCCCTGCAACCCTGTGATGAATTCACCCTGAATATCGAGCTGCCCGAGGATTTCAATGCGCTCTACCCGACGGCGATCATCCAGATCACCCTGGACTGGGATGATCCGAATGGCTCCGGCGCCGAGGACTATGACTTTTATCTGTATGACGCCGACGGCCGCCGGGTTACCGATGCCTCCACCAACCAGCGGCCGGAAGTCCTCACCCATCTGCCGGTCGCCGGCCTGGAAAGCGTGCGGATTCTGGCCGTGCCCTATACCGCGGTGGGTTCGAGCTATACCGGCCTGATTGAACTGTTTCTGGAAGATCCCTTCCTGGACGAAGACGAGGACGAGGAGTTCCGTTCCGCCAGCCTCAGTCAAGCCGCCGGTGCCGGCGATGTTGTGCTGCTGTGGCTGAGCGCGATGCTCTGGCGGCGACGCAAGGCACAGACGATCGCCAACTGAAACAACAGCCAGACATCGAGCAGACCGCCGCCGTTCCCGGAAGGGTTGCTGGGTCCGGCCGGAATCGCGGCGTCCAGAGCGGTCGAGCCGGGCGCCACGCCCAGAACCGTGCCTCCACCGTTTCCGGAGTAGCGTTGATAGGGCCCCAGGGGCGCTGAAGCCAGTTCACCTGGCTGTGCGTAATCGCAAACCCCGTCAGCGAATATCGCCTGCAAGCGCTCCCATTGCGGATCGCTTAAGGCCACCGGCAGGCCTGCATAGTCCTGGCGCTGCGGTGGGCGCAGCACGCATTGCACCGCATCGGCGCTGAGCGGCGCCCCGGCCGCCACCCGCGGATTGCTGCCGCTTTGTCCGGCCAGCAAGGCACAGGTGGCCGGGTCGGTCACCTGGGTTTCGGGCGTGGGGAAACAGGCGTCGATGGCCTCCGCCGGCCGGCCGTTAAGCACCTTTTCTTCCTGGCTCAGACCACTCAGGTCGCCCTCGACGGCCGCCATCCAGTCATCCAGCATCCTGAACGCCTGGGTCGCCACGGCCGGTGGCGGCTGTCCGGCGCCGCTGTACGACCAGATCACCTGATGTTCGTGATAACCCAGATCCCGGTCCAGGCGTGCGCGCAGGGCCAGCGAATGAAACGGCGTGCTTTCACCGCTGGAATCGAAGGCGCGAAGATCCACGATCGGCAGCTTCCCCAGTTCCGCACCATGCGCCAGGCGACCGGACTGGTACAGGTGGCGCAGGGCGGCCGGCTCGGCGATGCAGCGCTGCGCCTGCCAGTTCCCATCCTGGTCATAACAGCCGATCTGGGCATTCAGATCGAGAAATTGCTCCGCGATAATCTCACCGGCGAGCAGGGCGGCCAGACCGTACTGGACGCCGCGATTGGCAAACGGTCGGGGCGCGGCACCGTCGCTCTGACGCCCGAAAACCGCTTTCTGATAATCCTGCAGCAGACAGCGCTCACCCTGCGGATTGTTCTGCTGATCATAGGTCCAGGGGTAACCGGCACAATCCGGGCCCTGGCCGGGATCGAAGAAAGTCGGCAGATGCTCGCGCGCCAGATTCAGGCAGTTCAGGCTGCTGCTGAATCCGGACGCCGCGGCGCGCTGGGTGGGCAGCGCCCACAGCGCCAGGCCTTGCTGATTGAAATACCGTTCCAGTAACCCGCAGTCACCGACCTCGGTCACGGCGGTCCAGATATCGGGCAGGCTGCATTCAAGCAATACGCCATTGAGCAGATTGGGGTAATTGGATGCGGCCAGGAGCTGCAAGGCGGCCCCGCTGCCACAGCCTCGCCCCAGGGTGTAGCGAATCTCGCCATAGCGTTCGAAGATGTGTTCGCCGAGCATCATCAGGGTTTCGGAGGACACCACGTCATTCAGATTGGCGGCACCGACATTCAGACCGCTGGAAGCCACCATGAAGCCGCGTGACAGCGCCCTATCATCGAGCACATCGACTGGAGGTGCCTGCACATGCCCGGTCGCTGCGCCATCGCCAAACAGCCAGACCAGCTTGCCGTTCCAGCCCGCCTGAGGGGCAAAGGGATCCCAGACCTGGGCAGGATCAAACAGCACGGCCACGTCATAGATGCCACGATTGAGCGTGCCCCGCTCGATGCGCACGATGTAGGGCAGGCTGACCCCCTCGTCGGTGGTCGTGGTGGCCATATCGGCGGGTGGGTTGTCCGGATCGTAGGACTCAAACCCGCCGCTCAGCGAGGATTTGTACAGGTAACGGTAGACCGGCGGCGCGTGGCAGGTGTGCGGATCGGCCGGCGGCCCCAGGCCATATTGTTCGGTCGCGCAGATCCACGGTTCAATCTGTGGCCCGGAAAACACCGGCCCACCGGCGGGGTGATTGGTGATCGCGATCCTGCCGCCGCGATCCTCCCCTACCCGCACGCTCAGCAGATTGCGACCAATATTCAGGCCGGTGACCAGACCTTCGTAGCGACCATTGGCCCGCCAGCGAAACGCCGCGGAAACATCACGCCCGTCAACATCGATACGTACCGAGGCGGGATCGGTGCCGGGATCCAGTTGCACTTCCAGCAGCGCGTCTCCGCCGCTGATCAGGTCCGCCCGATTGGAAATCATTTGTATCGGCACCACACCCAATGGCGGCGGCGCTTGCTGGGGCGGAATGTGCGCGCCGACCGGCAGCGCCACGAACCCGAGGCAGACGCCGCCGAGCAAGCGTAGAATCGCCTGCCATGGCCTAGAGGCGTGGTACAACCACCGATGCATAGAATCCAATGCCTGATGTGCTGAGATGCCGAGACTACCGCGTCCGGAAAAAATATTGGGCCCAAGCACCCGAGGATGGAACAAAAGCGCTTGTCCATCCGTGTTTAGATTATCGCGAGTGAACCGCAGCTGACCATTCGACAATGGTCTAGTTCGATCATCGCTCAGCAGATGTACGCAGCCCATACCATTGACGCAGGTGAACGATGACTCCAGCAGGCTTATTCTACCAGCGACCTGACCCCGCCCCTCGGCCTCAGGCCTGGGTTGGCAATGGAGCTTCCCAGCAGCACAGGGCACGGTCTGGCGCCGGTCTTCGGCCAGGCACCTGGCCATTGAAACATTCCACGGAGCTCTCCGGCAGGCCGCACCAGGGCAAGAGCACAGCATGAACACGACCACGGTCATCATTGCCGATGATCACCCCCTGTTCCGTGCCGCCCTGCGACAGGCCGTGGAACAGTGTCTGAGCGAGGCTTACATCATCGAAGCCGATGGCATGAACCAGCTGGAACAAGCCGCTGCGGACCACGCCGATGCCGATCTGGTGTTGCTCGATCTGAACATGCCCGGTGCGCGCGGTTTCTCTTCTCTGGTGTATATGCGCGCCCACTATCCGAGCATTCCCGTCGTGGTTGTTTCTGCCGCCGACGAAGCCGGCATTGTTCAGCGCACCATCGATTTTGGCGCAGCAGGCTTCATTTCCAAATCGGCTGCTACGGCCCAGATCAGTGCCGGCATTCGCACCGTCCTGGCCGGCAACACCTGTTTTCCCGCGACGCGTTTGCCCACCAATCCACTGGATACAGAGCTGGCAAGCAAGCTGGAAACCCTGACGCCGCAACAATTTCGCGTCCTGGTCATGCTGGCTGATGGCTTGCTCAACAAGCAGATCGCTTACGAACTCAAGGTATCTGAAGCCACCATCAAGGCACATATGACGGCCCTGATGCGCAAGCTGGGGATCTACAGCCGCACCCAGGCCGCCCTGATCGCCCAGCATCTTGACGCGCTGACTGCGGTCAGCGTCAATGCGGGCGACTGAGAGACCCGTCTATCTCAGCCGGCTGAGGATCGCCCGGAAAGCGGCGGGACGGATCGGCTTACGCAGCACCCGGTAGCCCATGGCCTCCGCCTGAGCATGCGCCTCATTGGTGGGATCCGCGGTCACAATTATGCCCGGCAGAACCCGACCGGCCTGCGCGTTCAAAGCCGCCAGCAACTGCACGCCAGTGCGATCGCGGTCCAGGTGAAAATCCACAACCACGATTTCAGGACGGGCAGCCACCAACTGGATCAGAGCGTCTTCCTGATCCACCGCGGTGGACACCTCGCAGCCCCAGGATTCGAGCAAGACCGCCATGCCCTTGAGCACCTCCGGATCATTATCGACACAGAGAATCTTCGCCGCTTTGAGCCGGTCTCCCGGGACGGCTGGAGGCGTGTCTTCGGCCTGAGAGCGGGGATTTGGCTCGGCGACGGGCACGGTCACGCAAAAAGCGCTACCCCGCCCCACCACCGACCGGACCGTCAGCGCATGTCCAAGAAGTTCTGCGATCCGCTGACAGATGGACAGGCCCAGACCCACGCCCCGCTCCACTCCGGCCCGACGCACCTCCAGGCGATGGAACTCTTCAAAAATCTTGCCCAGGTCCGCGTTCTCGATGCCCGGACCGGTATCCAGGACTTCGATACGCAGATGACCTGGCAGTCGCCTTGCGCCCACCACGACCCGACCGTGCTCGGTGTAGCGCAGGGCATTGGCCAGAAAATTCTGGAGAATTCGCTTGATCAGCGCCGGGTCGGTTCTGATCCAGCTGGAACTGGGATGAATCACCAGTTTCAGACCCCGCTTTTGCGCTGACAGCGCGAACTCGCGATTCAAGGCTGCAAAAATGGGCGCCAGAGCGATGTCGTCCGCATGCACCGGTAATACCCCGGCATCCAGTTTGGAAATATCCAGCAGACTGTCCAGCAGTTCCTCCATGGAGTCCAGCGACAGCTCGATATTGCTTAACAATGCCCGTGATTTCTCGGCGTTGATATCGCCTTGGAGCGCGGTCGAGGCGAACAGACGGGCGGCGTTGAGCGGCTGCATCAGATCGTGGCTGGCCGCCGCCAGGAAGCGTGTCTTGCTCAAATTGGCCTTATCGGCCTCAGCCCGGGCCTGCTGCAAATCGGTGTTGAGTTTTTCCAGGTCTTCGGTGCGCTCACGAACCCGTTTTTCCAGTCCGATATTGCTTTGTTCCAGCGCCTTCTGAGTACGCTTGTACTCGGTGATATCGGCAAAGGTCGAAATGAAGCCACCACCGGGCATGGGTTCACCGGCGATTTCCAGAATCCGGCCATCGGGCATGGTGCGTTCATGCCGATGCCGATTGCGTTCCCGCAGATGCTGCAGCCGGCGGTGGATCTGCCATTCCAGATCGCCGCCCCCCAGCAACCCGCGCGAAGCATTGAAGCGCACGATGTTCTCGATCGGTTCCCCGACCCGCAACAACTCGGGCGGCAAATCGAAAATCTCGATGTAGCGGCGATTCCAGGCGACCAGGCGCTGATTGGCATCGATCACGCTCACCGCCTGACCCAGGTGATCCAGAGTCGCATGCAGCAGTTCGCGATTGAACCGCACCAGACTCGAGGTCTGATCCAGCACCATCGCGACATCGCTGCTGGTGTCACGCGGTGCATTGAGCAGGGCGGCCAGCAGCGCGCGCGCCGTGGAGGCGCCCATTGCGGCGGCCAGCAGGCGTTCGACGAAGTCCAGCACCATCTGGTCGGCGGGACGGTCGAGATCCAGACTTTCACGCCCCAGGCCGCGATTGAATTCAGTGAGCAGCCCGTGACTGCGATCCCGACCATAAAATCGCTCCAGCACCAGCTGCAGATCGCCCACACTGACACCCTCGATCGCAGCGGCGTCATTCGGGGCGACAAAGCGAACCACGTCCAGCTGCTCCCGCAGGGAGGCCCGGGTGAGCACCGACACCCCCACGAAAGCCAGCACGTTGAGTCCCAGACTCCAGATGGTGGCATGCACGACCGGTTCATACAGAGACCAGCCAAACAAGGCCCGCGGCGCCAGCCAGGACCAGGCCGAGGATTCACCGGCGAACCAGTACTGACTGGCCGACAAGGCAGGCAGCAGCAAGGTGTAGGCCCAGGTCAGCGCCCCCACGATCATCCCGGCCAGCACGCCCTTGCGATTCCCCCCCGACCAGAACATCGCCCCGATCAGGGACGGCGCCAACTGGGCGATGCCGACGAAGGCCAGCAGGCCGGTGGCCGCCAGCGAAGCGTCGGCGGCGAGCAATTGATAGAACAGGTAAGCCAGCGCAATCAGCCCGACGATGGTGATGCGACGGACCCGCATCATCACCTCACCCAGGTCGCTGCGGTTGCGCAGCTGGCCGCTGCGCAGTAACCAGGGCATGACCACTTCGTTGCTGACCATGACGCTCAGCGCGATGCTGGACACGATGACCATGGCGGTTCCGGCGGAGAAGCCGCCGATGAACGCCACGACCGCCAGCGCCTGATTGCCCTGCTCCAAAGGCAAGCGCAGCATGTAGGTATCGGCATTGACGCCCGGCGCCAGGGTCTGCATCCCCAGGCTCGCCAGCGGAATCACCGGCAGGCTGATCAGAATCAGATAGATCGGAAACACCCAGCGGGCGGTATTCAGATCCTTGATGGCGGCATTTTCGACCGCCGTGATGTGAAACTGCCGGGGCAGGCACAGCACCGCCAGGGCGGCCAGCAACGTCTGACAGATGAACGAGGCCACGCTGGAAGCGCTGGGCGGGGCGCTAACCGCACCGGCATAGGCGCTCCAGACCTGCGCGCTGTCGACGTTCAGCACCAGCAGCGCTACGGTCAGAAAGGCAAACAGCTTGACCGTCGATTCAAACGCCACCGCGACCAGCAGGCCGTGATGGCTCTCATTGCTGGACAGGTGCCGGGTCCCGTACAAGACGGAGAAAATGCCCAGGGACACCGCGGTCAGCAGGGCGACATCGAGATTCTGCTGCGGTGCCAGAACCGCGAAACTTTGCGCAACCGCCTTCAGCTGCAAGGCGATATACGGCAACACCGCGAGCACCGAAATCATCGTGGCCAGCGCGGCAATCAGGGGATCGTTGCCATACCGCGCGGCAATGAAATCGGCCACCGAAGTCAGGCTGTTGCGCTTGGAGACTTCAATCAGGCGCCGCAACAAGGGATAGCCCAGGGTGAACATCAGAATCGGGCCGAGATAGATCGGCAAATAGGACAGCGGATCGACCGCAGCCCTCCCGACCGCCCCGTAATAGGTCCAGGAGGTGCAATACACCGCCAGGCCCAGACTCCAGACCCAGGGCTTGCGACTGATGCTGCGTTGTTCCGAAGCCTTGTCGCCGCGGCTGGCGACGAAGAACAGCAGCGCCAGGTAGGCCGCGGAGATCAGAAAAAGGACACCGGAGTTCATCATGCGGTGGCAGTATAGATCAAACTAAAGCCTTGAATTTATTGCCATAAGGTCCCTCACCTCGGATCCAGTCGGGATTCTGCTGGTCCAGCCCGGCCGTGCCGCTACCCTAGACCATGGTCGGAAACAAACAGCCAGGACCACCGATCCATTATGCTTCGAGCGGCATGAATTCGAACTTCAGAATCATTTTTGCAGGGCTGGCCCTGGGCTGGGCCGGACTGATCACGCCCAGTTTCGCCAATCCGGTGTTCGAGCTGGTCACCGGGAACTGTCAGACCCCCACTCAGCTGCGGGTCGCCGCCATGCCCGCCTCGGCGGTACTCGACAAGCTGGCTCAGGCCTTGGGTTTTACCGTCAGTTTTCGGGCTGATGCCGATCCGTTGCTGAATGCCGAGCTCAGCGCGCCAGCAACGGAACTCCTGCTCCAGCTCACCCACCAGATGAACGTGATCACGGTAACCGAACCGGATCCGCACTGTGCCGGTCAGGCACGCATCGTGCGACTCGTCACCCTGCCCACTGGCCAGGCCACCCAGCGCATTGAATCCGTTCCGGAAGGCTTGCAGCGCTACCGTCAGGCGCACGGCATGGACCCGCTCACCGGGGCGCCGGTGAAACCTCGCTAGAACCGAACGCCGGTCGCCCTTCTCCCTGTGCTGTGAATTGCCGCGGCGGCGACCTAATCTGCAGCAGCCGCGAAACGAATCTGGCGCAAGGTCTCCGCACGGGCCACGACCTTGCGCAGGCGCTCGATGCTGTCAATCCCGCGGCGCAAGGTTTCGGGCAGTAACCACAGGGCCAGCTGCGCGGTCAATTGCGCATCTGTCAGGGCCTGATGTCGGCGGGCCCCGGCCTGTCGGATGCGGGCGAATGCCAGGGCGCGATCCAGGGTCGGCGGCTTGGGTCCCAGCTGCGGATGCAGCCACAGCAACCATTTGGCCACGTCGATCGAATGCGCCCAGCGTGTGCTCAGGCGCGCCGTCTTCAGTGCCCGACGCAGCACGCTGTCATCAAAATGGGCGTGATAGGCCAGATGCGGCGCCCCGGCCAGATAATCGACAAACCGAGCCAGAACCTGGTCCGGCGGATCAGCCTGCGCCAGCTGCGCGCCGGTCAAGCGATGCGCCAGAGCCGCTGCGGGTGCGGACTTCTGCGTCTGCAACAGATGCTCGGTGAATGCATCCGCCAGCATCAGGCCGCCACCGTGCACCGCTACGGCACCGATGGCGATCACCACATCGCGCCGGACATCGAGTCCGGTGGTCTCGACATCGAAGACCACCCAGCGTGCCTCATCCAGTCGATGCCGCGGTGCTGCGACCCGCAGGCGCTGCGCCCAGGCGGGCCAGCGCATCAGCTGGCGTAATCCAGCTTGAGCCGGCGTTGCAGCCGCTCGATCTGGCGCAAGGCCTCGCGCAACACGCGGCGATCCAGCGGATTGAGTCGCTGCAGCACCAGCTGATTGTCGAGGGCTTGGCCACTTTCCGCCTGCTCCCGGTTCAAGCGCATGCGCTGCAACTGCACGAATCCCAGGGCTTCGACCCAGGCGCGGGCATCGTCGGGGAGGATGGCGCCGCATTGCGCCAGGGCGCGCAAGCGCGCCTCGGTGTTGACCACGGTCAGGCCGTGAGCCAATGCCAGAACCCGAACCGCCGAGACGATGGGCTGGATAGCGCCTTTCTTCAGATCGATGACGCTGCTTCGGGCGAGCTTGCTGGTGCGCAGTTCCCCCAGAAAATTCAGCGCCGGGCGCCATTCCAGGGCGTGCTGGGCCAGGGCGTGGAGGAACCTTGTGTGGCCCTTGGCCTGCTGACAGGCGGCGGAAAAAATCACCCGCCAGGGCTCGACCGGACCGAACGCGGCGCGTGCATCAAACAGGATCGTGGCCTCCAGCAAATGTTCTCGCGTGGGTGAGCGAATGATCTGATCCAGCCGCTGCTGCCATTGCGCCGCACTCAGGCACAGCTGTGGATTGCTGGCCATGGTGTTTCCGGCGCACAGCGGAAAGCCAATGCTGTCCAGGGCCTCATTGATCGCTCGCGCCACGGCCAGACTGGTCTGACGGCCCGACCCATCGGTTTCGGACAGCAGGACCAGACCGTTGTCCTGATCGGTGGCCAGGGTCTGTTCACCGCGGCCCTCGCTGCCGAAAGCCAGCCAGATCACCGGCACGGGAAAGGCCTGTTCACGAGTCAACAGGGTAATTACCCGAGCCAGGGCCGCGTCGTTCAAACGCGTGATGATGCC
>JBFJVB010000081.1:0-14734 GCA_041624435.1 Oceanococcus sp.
ACCGGCGTGGAGGCCACGGTGTAATCATTCATGCAGCCGCCCCCGTTCATTGTGCTTTTGTTTCGGCTTTACAAACTTTGGTTCCCTCGCTGAGTTTACGATCTTCGGGACGATTTTCCAGTCATTTTGCGTGTCCAGAGCATTCTAGTCGTCAGATTCGGAATCAATACCGGACTCCAGCCCATCTCTACTTATGGGATGGGCACATCCGCCTGTTCCCAGCGCAGCAGTCTGGAGTCGGAAGAGCCGCTTCCTAACAGCAATTCCGGGAGCTCATCGCAAAGACACAAAACCAGAAGAATCGCATCGACAGGACTCCAGGCGTGAAAAGTACCGGAAGCCGCCACGAGGACGAACTACCGGACGGGGACCCGATCGCCGCAGAGACCTATCCCTGTTGGTTTGTCAGAGAAAGAGAAGGCGAACTGGACGGTTCGAATGCAGAAACACTGCGCCGTTCCAGTGGCAGGACTATGACGCGCTCTCCATTGACCGTCACCATCACCAGAGAGTCGATGTCATGGGAGTCTTGGTCCAGATAGGCAAAGCCTCGAAGTTACCGGTGTGCTCAGCACAACTCTGCGCATCGATGATGAGAGCGTAGATATCTTGATCAGTCTCGGGGATCGATACGACAATTCGCCTTGAACTCGTCCATGGAGAGGCCTGACGTGAAGGACAGCGCGTCGCTGATGGCACCGAGGATGTGTTCCAGATAATCGGGCAGCCGATTCTCAGTCAAACCGGCCGAGCCTCCCTCAGCACACGATCCCTGAACCTCGCTGAAAGATCTCCGGGGGTGACCAGGTCGACCTCAACACCGAGCACCTCTTCAAGTTCCGGCTGCAAGCTGCTCAGTGCAAGAAGCGTCGTTCCGGGCAAAGCATCCACCAACAAATCGAAATCGCTACCGTCGGTGTCGCTTCCATGCAACAAGGATCCGAATATTCGGGGATTCGTCGTTCGGTGTCTCCGGACCCTCTCCAGAAGCACTTGGCGCTTTGCCGGGAGGGCTTATGAAGGCCTCATGGTGGAATCGGCTCGGCGGGATCTCGCCTTGATTCTTCACCGGCGCACAAGCAGATGCCGAGCCTGCTCGCTCAAGCACCGTGAACGTCCGCCGACAGGGTCGCCAGGCCCAGAGACTCGCGTCGTACGACTGTCGTCCATGGGTCCGATTACGGACAACACGCCATCTTGTTGCTGGTAGTTTTGATAAGTTCTGGAACAGCGCTGAAAGATCTCCACCTTAAGAGCTGAGCCCCTACGTGCGATAATGGTTCGATGGCAGTGCTGCTGCGATGCCTGGCATCCCCTTCTTTCCCCAATCGCGCATTCGCAGTGCGCAAAAACACCACAAGTGACAGCAACAGAAAAACAATTCGATCCTTGGCGCTTCTCGGTTGCCCCGATGATGGACTGGACCACCCGCGAATGCCGGGTCTTCCACCGCATGCTGAGCCGCCATGCCCGGCTGTACACCGAAATGGTCACTGCCAACGCCATCATTCACGGCGACCGTGACCGGCTGCTGGGTTTCGAGCCCCTGGAGCACCCGGTCGCCCTGCAACTGGGTGGCAGCGAGCCACTGGCGCTGGCCCAGGCCGCACGGATTGGCCAGGACTATGGTTACGATGAGATCAATCTGAATTGCGGCTGCCCCAGCGACCGGGTCCAGAATGGCCGCTTCGGCGCCTGCCTGCTGGCGGAACCGGAGCTGGTGGCCGATTGCGTGGCGGCGATGAATCAGGCGGTGCAGCTGCCGGTGACGGTCAAGACCCGCCTGGGCATCGATGATCTGGATAACGACGAGCATCTGGCCCGGTTTGTCGACACGGTGGCGCAGGCCGGCGCTCAGGTCTTCATCCTGCATGCCCGGAAAGCCTGGTTGCAGGGCCTGAGTCCGAAGGAGAACCGCGAGGTGCCGCCGCTGCAATACGAGCGCGTCTACCAGCTGAAACAACGTTTTCCCGAACTCACCATCGTGCTCAACGGCGGCATCGACACGCTGGACGCCGCCGAAGCGCATCTGCCTCGGGTGGATGGCGTGATGCTGGGCCGGGCCGCCTACAAGAACCCCTACCTGCTGGCTGGCGTCGACCGGCGTTTTTTCGGCTGCCATGCGCCGGAGAAGTCGCGCGATCAGGTGGTCAGGGAACTTTTGCCGTTTGTTGCCGCCGAACAGCAGCGCGGTGTGCCGGTCAAGCATCTCAGCCGCCACATGCTGGGTCTGTACAACGGCCGGCCGGGCGCCAAAGTGTGGCGCCGCCGGCTGTCGACCCCGCAAACGGCCGCCTGTGGCACCGAGCACATTCGCAACGCTTTGATTGCCGTTCAATAACGTTCAATACATCATGAAGGAATTACATATGCTTCGGACCGCCGGTCTGTTACTACTGGGATGCTTAATGACTGCACAAACCATGGCGGGACAACTCGTCGATATACAAACCAACCGCGGCGTGATCCGGCTGGATCTGGATCAGGACAAGGCGCCGAATACCGTGAGCAATTTTCTGCGCTATGTGGATGAAGGCTTTTTCGACGGCACCATCTTCCACCGCATCATCGCCGGCTTCATGATTCAGGGCGGCGGCTATGACGCCAACTTCCAGCGCAAGGATACGGCTGCGCCGATCAAGAATGAAGCGGATAACGGTTTGAAGAATGCCCGCGGCACGATCGCGATGGCGCGCACCGGCGACCCGCATTCCGCGACCGCGCAGTTCTTCATCAATCACGCCGACAACGGCTCGCTGGATCATCGCAGCCCGACCACCCATGGCTGGGGTTACGCGGTATTCGGCCGGGTCGTCAGCGGCATGGAGGTGGTGGATGCCATTGCTGCCCTGCCCACCGGAGCAGCCGGCCCGTTTCGTAGTGATGTCCCCACCACACCGGTGATCATCGAAAAAATGCAGCGCGTCGCCAGCGCGGAAAAAGCCGGTTCCAGCAAGCCCTGAGAAGGTGACGCTACACTTCATCGCGGACCTGCATCTCGATCCGGAGCGCCCCCGCATCAGGGGGCTGTTTCTGAACTATCTCCAGGGCCCGGCGCGCCAGGCGCAGGCCCTCTATATCCTGGGCGATCTGTTCGAGGTCTGGGCTGATGATGAGGTCTCCACGCCCCTGTACGCGCAGGAGATCGCCGCCCTGGCCAGCCTGGCCGCCAGCGGCGTCGCCATTTATTTCATCTGTGGCAACCGTGATTTCCTCTGTGGCAAAGCCTTTGCCCGGGCCGCAGGCCTGCACCTGCTCAGTGAACCCTGGCTGATCGAGAGCGGCCCGCACCGGGCCCTGCTGCTGCACGGCGATATCCTGTGCACCGACGATGTCGAGTATCAGCGCTTTCGGCGTATCGTCCGGATGCCCTGGCTGCAGTACCTGTACCGCCGGTTGCCGGCCCGGTCCAAACAAGCGATTGCCCGACGCATCCGCGGCCAGACGCAGCAGCGCACACGGCTGAAGCCCGAAGACATTCTCGACGTGAATCTGCACGCGGTCGATGCCTGTATGGCGGCATACCCGCAGGCCAGCCTGATGATCCACGGTCACACCCATCGACCCGCCGACCACCCTCTGGATTCAGGGCGGCAGCGGCTGGTGCTGGCCGACTGGAGTGAAGCTCAGGGCGAGTATCTGAGCCTGGACCCGAACGGCTGGAGCCGCCATGCCGTGCGCTTGGAGGCTTAGCCCTCGCCCTCCGCTTCAAGACTTAGCTCGACCAGCAACTGCCGATTCGCCACCTGCTCGCCGGGACTGACATGAATCGCGGCCACCACGCCCGCAACCGGAGTGATGAGCTGAAACTCCATTTTCATCGCTTCGAGCACGACCACGGTTTGCCCGGCCTCGACCGTCTGCCCGACCTCAACCGCAACATCGAGTAATTTGCCATCGCTGCCGGCGCAGATGCGCCCGTCGCTGCCCGCCTCCGCGGCCGCTGGCGGCGCCAGGGTCAGATCCCGATAGACCCAGGTCTGAGCGTCAAAACTGAGCCAGATCGCTTCGTCCTGCCGGGTATAGCGGGCGCTGCGGCGCACCCCTTCAAAATAGAAATCCCGCTCGAACCCGTCACAGCGATCCACCTCGAAATGGAATTCCTGACCCTCCAGGCTCACCGTGCAGCGCCGCTGCGCGTCATTGCGGATGGACAGGGTGCGGACCTGATCTTCCCAGCTCAGCTTGATCTGGGACTCACTGGCATTGGAGTTCATCCAGGCGCTCATATCGCCGGCGAAATCCGCCTGGGTGTACAGGCGCCAGGTGTCATCCCAGTACAGCACCATCGCCGCTACGGCCCAGTGCGAAAGCGCCGGCTGCGGATCGGCGCGCGCGCCGTCGGGAAAATGCGCCGGGATATAGCCGGTATCGAAACGTCCCGCGGCGAAATCCGCCTCGCCAACGATCTGCTGCAGGAAATCCACATTGCTGATCACGCCATGCAGACACAGATCGGCCAGGGCTCGCCGCAGCCGCATCCGGGCCGATTCACGATCATGACCGTGGACGATCAACTTGCCGAGCATGGAGTCGTAGTAGGGGCTGACTTCGCCGCCTTCCACCAGGCAATGGTCCATCCGCACCCCCGCCCCGGCCGGCGCCCGCCAGCGCAGCACGGTACCGGTCTGCGGCACGTCGCCATGCCGGCTGTCTTCCGCGCAAAGCCGCACTTCCAGCGCATGGCCCTGGCCCTGAAGCTGGCTTTGCTCCTGCGGCAGGGGTTCGCCGTCCGCGACCCGGAACTGCCACTCAACCAGATCGACGCCCATCACCAGTTCGGTCACCGGATGCTCGACCTGCAAGCGGGTGTTCATTTCCAGGAAATAGAACTCGCCGGTCGCAGCCAGCAGAAACTCCACCGTACCGGCGCCGTGGTAGCCAATGCTCTGCGCCGCCTGGACTGCGGCCGCGCCCATGCGTTCGCGTAAATCGGCGTCCACCGCCGGCGACGGGCTTTCCTCGACAATTTTCTGATGGCGGCGCTGGATGGAACAATCCCGCTCGCCCAGATGCACGACCTGGCCGTGCTGATCGCCAAACACCTGAATCTCCACATGGCGGGCGCCAATCACGGCTTTTTCCAGGATCAGTTCGCCATTGCCAAAGGCCGACTCGGCCTCGGAGCGGGCGGAACGGATCAGCGCCTCGACCTGCTTTGCATCGGTGCACAGGCGCATGCCGCGACCACCGCCGCCGGCCGCCGCCTTGATCATCACCGGATAGCCGATGGCATGGGCTTCCCGCACCAGGGCGGCATCGTCCTGCTCGGCGCCTTCATAGCCAGGCACGCAGGGCACCCCGGCCTCGATCATCTTGAGCTTGGCCGCACGCTTGTTGCCCATCAGCGCAATCGCCGCGGCGCTGGGCCCGATGAAACAGATGCCCGCATCGGCGCAGGCCTGGGCGAACTGCGCATTTTCCGCCAGGAAACCATAGCCGGGATGGATCGCTTCGGCGCCCGCCGCCTGGGCTGCGGCGAGCAGTTTCTCGGCCAGCAGGTAGGACTCGGCCACGCTGGACGGCCCGATATGCACCGCCTGGTCCGCCTCGGTGACATGCCGAGCATGCCGATCGGCATCGCTGTAGACCGCGACGGTGCGCAGTCCGAGCTGCTTGGCCCCCTGAATGATCCGGACCGCGATTTCTCCGCGGTTGGCGACCAGTACCTTGTGAATTGACCGCATAGCCTTGTGTTATTCCTCGCTTCTCAAACCAAGCCGTTTACAGATGATGCTCAGCATCACCTCGTCGGCGCCGCCCCCGATGGAGTGCAGGCGCAGATCCCGATAGAACTGCGCCGGGGAACTCTCCCACATATAACCCTGCCCGCCCCAGAACTGCATGCAGGTGTCGGTAATCTGCCGGGCCAGCCGCCCGGTCTTGAGTTTCGCCATCGACGCCGTCAGGGAGACATCGCGCCCCCGGACCAGATCGCGGGTCGCACGGTACACCAGAGAGCGCGCCGCTTCGAGTTCGGTTTTCAGTTCGGCGATGGTGAAACTGACGTACTGGTTGTCAATCACGCCCTGGCCAAAAATCTTGCGCTGCCGGGTGTACTCGATCGTGTCGTTGATCACCCGTTCCATGGCTTCCAGGATGCTGGCTGAAAGGAACAGCCGCTCTTCCTGAAACTGCTGCATCTGATAGCTGAAACCCTTGCCCTCTTCGCCGATCAGATGACTCACCGGCACCCGCACATCGTCCAGGTAGATGATTGCGGTATCGGAGGAGCGCTGACCCAGCTTGTCCAGCTTGGTGTCCCGCGACACGCCGGCCGCATCCAGGGGCACCACGATCAGGGATTTGTTGCCGTGCCGCCCGCCCTGGCCCGTGTTGACGAGCATACAGGCCCAATCCGCCTGGGTGCCGTTGGTGATCCACATCTTCTGCCCGTTGATCCGGTAGTCGCCGCCTTCGCGGATCGCACTGGTCTTGATCGCGGCCACGTCGGATCCGGCCCCCGGCTCGCTGACCGCAATCGCCGCAACCTGTTCGCCGGCGATCGCAGGGGCCAAGAACTCCTGTTGCAATTCATCCGAGCCGAACCGGGCCAGAGCCGGGGTCGCCATATCGGTTTGCACCCCGACCGCCATGGGGATTCCGCCACAGGTGCAAGCGCCCAGCGCTTCGGCGAAAGCCAGCTGATAGGAATAATCCAGCCCCAGTCCGCCGACCTCGACCGGTTTGGTAATGCCCAGCAGTCCCAGCTCACCCAGACCCCGGAACACCTCGTGCGCAGGAAAGATTCCATCGCGCTCCCAGGCCGTCACATTGGGGTTGATCTCGTCTTCAACGAAGCGCCGCGTGGTGCGGCGGATCTCGTCGTGTTCGTGCGTCCATTCCATTGTCGGGTCTCCGGGCGGACGCCGCTCTTTCGAAACCAGCGCGCGCGACAGGGGGATTATGGGCCTGCGCTACAGGCGGGCAATGCCGAAACTGTTGGGCTGCGGCGTGCGACGGCGCGCATCGCGACAGATCGACAATGTATAGGCCAGGACCCGACGCGAATCCCGGGGATCGATGATCCCGTCATCCACCATCCGGCCGCTGACCTTGAAGGGATGGGACTGCTGCTCGAACATCTTGATGATGTTCTGTTTCATCGCCTCGAGCTGCGCGTGGTCCACCGGCAGGCCTGCGTTTTGCAGCTTGGCTTCATTGACGATCGCCATCACCCCGGCCGCCTGCTCCCCGCCCATCACCGCGGTGCGGCTATTGGGCCAGGCAAAAATGAAATCCGGCCCGAATCCGCGCCCGCACATGCCGTAATTGCCGGCGCCGAAGGAACCGCCCACCACCAGGGTGATCTGCGGCACCGAGGCGTTGGCCACGGCCTGGATCATCTTCGAGCCGTGCTTGACGATCCCGGCCTGCTCCGATTCGCTGCCGACCATGTAGCCGGTGATGTTTTGCAGATAGATGATCGGCATGTCGGCCTGGCAGCACAGCTGGATGAACTGCCCCGCCTTGGTCGCACCCTTGGTGGTAATCGGTCCGTTATTGCCGATCAGACCAACGGGCCAGCCTTCGATTTTGGCCTGACCACAGATGGTCTGCTGCTCCAGATCGGCCTTGAATTCGGTGAAATCCGAATCGTCCACCAGCCGGGCAATCAGCTCCCGGCAATCGTAGGGCTTCTTGTAATCCACCGGCACCACGCCGGCCAGTTCTTCAACGGGATAGCGTGGCGGGGCGAAGCTGCGGCGGGCCGGGGCCGGCGCGCGGCCATTCCAGCCCAGCTTGCCGACCACCTCACGAGCGATACGAATGCCGTCGGCGTCATCCTCGGCCAGATACTCACAGGTGCCGGCCACGGTGCCATGCATGTCGGCTCCGCCCAGGTCCTCGTCGTCGGCGATTTCACCCGTGGCGGCCTTGAGCAAGGGTGGGCCGGCCAGGAAGACCTTGGCCTTGCCCCGCACCATGATCACGTAATCCGACAGTCCGGGCATGTAGGCGCCGCCGGCGGTAGACGAGCCGTGCACCACCGTGATCTGCGGAATTCCGGCCGCCGACAGGCGCGCCTGATTGCAGAAGGTTCGTCCACCTTCGATGAACATCTCGGCCTGGTATGGCAGATTCGCCCCGCCGGATTCGATCATGGAGATGATCGGCAGTTTCTTGTCGAGAGCGATTTCCTGTATTCGCAGGGTTTTCTGCACCCCCCACGGCGACATCGTGCCGCCCTTGATCGCGCTATTGGACGCCACCACGATGCAGCGGGTTCCGGACACGTAACCGATGCCGCAAATCTGATTGCCACCGGCCAGGGAACCGTCCTTGTCATCGTGTTCCTTGTAACCGCACAGGGTCGACAACTCCAGAAACGGCGAGCCGCGATCCAGCATCAGGGCGACGCGCTCGCGCGGCATCAGCTGGCCGCGCTGTTCAAACCGGGGGCGACGTTTTTCTTCGCTGGCCCGCACCGAGGCTTCCACATCGCGGAATTCCTGGATGCAGGCCAGCATGTTCTGCCGATTCTGGACGAAGGATTCCGCATGCGGGTCAATTTTCGAGGTGATTCTGGCCATGCTGCTGCTCTATTCCTGATCCAGTATTTTGGGCCGAACCGCCCGATGAAAGCCACAAAAGCGCGGTGCATTCTGATGCTCCGGCAAATCGAAGGCGCGCACATTGAGCGTCGAGCCGCCATCAATCGGCACGCAAACCCCGGTCAGATAAGCCGCGCCGGGTGACAGCAGAAAACAGATCACGCTGGAAACTTCGGCTTCCTCGGCCAGACGTTTGAGCGGCACCTGCTTACGCAACTGCGGCAAACGCGCCGTCACCGTCGGATCCTTGTAGGAATCCAGACCGCTGGAGGCAACCCACCCCGGCGCAACCGCATTCACCCGGACCCCGGCGCAAGCCCATTCCACGGCTGCGCTCTGGGTGAAATTCACCATCCCCGCACGCGCCGCACCGGAGTGCGCCATCAAGGGCATGCCACCCCACATGTCCGCGGCGATGTTGACGATCGCCCCGCCGTGCTGCCGCATGGACTGGGCAAACACCTCGCGCGACATCAGGAAACCACCGGTCAGATTGGTCCGGATCACGGTTTCCCACCCCTTCTGATTCAGCAGGGCCAACGGCGCCGGGAATTGCCCCCCGGCGTTATTGACCAGGCCATGAATCCGCCCATGCTCGGCGACCAGGCTGGCCATGCAGGCCTGCACATCGGCTTCGATGCGAATATCCAGACTGCGAAAATCAGCCATGCCGCCGTCCTGGGCGATCTCCGCCTGGACTTGCTCGAGTTTTTCGACGGATCGCCCGATCAGTACCGGGCGGGCACCCAGCGCCGCCAGTTCATGCGCGACACAGCGCCCGATGCCGCTGCCGCCACCGGTGACGATGATGGTCTGGCCGGCAAAACAGTCCGGCCGCAAGACGGATTGATAGGACATGGTCTGCGCCTAGGCTGCGTGCTCGGACAGACTCGCTTTGCGGCCGGTCATTTCTGTTTTCCTGGCAAGGTGCCCATCAGCTTGCAGATGATCCCCAGCATGATTTCGTCGGCGCCCCCGCCGATGGAAATCAGCCGGCCGTCGCGGAAGAACCGGGCAACCTGGGAATCCCATACATAGCCCATGCCACCCCAGAACTGCAGGCAGCTGTCCGCGACTTCCCGGGCCAGTCGACCGGCCTTGAGCTTGGCCATCGAGGCCTGTTTGACCACGTCCTTGCCGTGCAGATAATCCTCACAGGTCTGATAACACAAGGCCCGCAAGGCCTCGATTTCGGTCTGCAATTCCGCCAGCCGGAAATGCACCACCTGATTATTGATCAGCGGCTGACCGAAGGTTTCGCGTTGCAGGGTGTATTCGATGGTTTTTTCGATGCAGTATTCCATCCCGCGCAGGATGCTGACGGCGCCGAAAATCCGCTCCTCCTGGAACTGCATCATCTGGTACATGAATCCCGCCCCTTCCTGGCCGATCAGGTAACGCTGAGGCACCCGCACATTGTCAAAAAACAGCTGCGCGGTGTCGGACGACCACATCCCCAGTTTGTGCAGTTTCTGCGCCCGCTCCACGCCCGGGGTGTCCATCGGCACGATGATCAGCGATTTATTGCTGTGCCGACTGCCGTCCGAGGTATTGCATAGCAGACAGATCCAGTCGGCCTGCATGCCGTTGGTGATCCACATCTTGCTGCCGTTGATGATGTAGTCATCACCGTCCTTGACCGCCGTGGTGCGAATATTCGCCACGTCCGATCCGGCCCCAGGCTCGGACACGCCTATGGAGCACACCATGTCACCGGCGATGGTCGGCGCCAGGAATTCGCGCTTGAGTTCATCTGAACCGAATCGGGCCAGGGCCGGTGTGGCCATGTCCGTGACCACCCCAATGGCCATCGGAATGCCGCCACAGTGCGCATTGCCCAGTTCTTCCGCGTAAACCATCTGATAGCTGTAATCCAGCCCCATGCCGCCGTATTCCTCGGGCTTGTTGATGCCGAGAATGCCCAGTTCCGCAGCCTGCTTCAGGACTTCCCGGGCCGGGAAAATCTGCGCCTCTTCCCATTCATCGACATGGGGATTGATCACTTCCTCGACGAATCGCCGGACAGTGCGGCGGATCTCTTCATGCTCTGGAGTAAATTGCATTGGTAACAGCCTGTTTATGCGGTAGTTTTAACTGATAAAAAGCATTCCGCAGCGCCGCGGTCACGGCACCTGGGAATCGTGCAAGTCGGACTTGCATATTCAGTTTTTTTCAACCGTTGGTAATCTTGATTACCGTTTCAATTGAGAACTGAATGGCTTGGACCGCGAAAATTAGCATAGTCAGCGGTTCAACGCCTATGCCGCATGAGGACAACTTGGTGTAAATCAAATTACCCAGTTTTCATTTAATCTGCGCTGGGCTAGACTCGGACCCTGATTTTCAGCCGATGGATTTGCCCGCGGGCCGAGCCGATGACCTCAAGCGCAACGGTCGCACGGGGGCGCACCCCATCCTCCTCTTGCCAACTCTAGGAATCCACATCAATGACCTTGGACGAAATTTTCGATCGGATGCCCAGCGCCCTGAACGCCGAAGCGGCTGCCGGTGTTGACGCGACCATCCAATTCAACTGCTCCACCCCCCGTACAGTCAGCATCAAAGACGGTGTCTGCACGGTCGCCGCCGGCAGCGCCGACGAATACACGGTTGCCGTGACCATGGAAGATGACGACCTGGCCGCGCTGCTGACCGGTGAACTGGACGGCATGAGTGCCTTCATGACCGGCAAACTGCAACTCGATGGCGACATGATGTTCGCCCAGCAGATCGGGGCCTTGTTCCCGCAATCCTGAGACTTGCTCGCCGGTGTTCTGGCCGGAGTTCGGATTTCGAACCCCAGGGATGTTCGCATCCCTGGGGTTTTTTATTGTCCTGGCCCTGAGCGGCTGCAGTCTCGGCCCGCAGATGCCGCCGGTCCCGGCGGGGTTCAAGCCCCAGTCAAGTGAGCGCGACGGCATCCGCTATCTGTCCGCTGGGCTAAGCCAGCCCGCGCCCATTGTGTTGTTCATTCACGGCACTCCGGGTGATTCGACCGGCTTTCTGTGGTACCTCGCAGACCCGCAACTACAGCAGCAATTCCAGCTCATCGCGGTGGACCGGCCGGGCTTCGGTCAATCGGTCACGCCAATGACGACTCGGCTGCGCGAACAGGCGGCCATGATCTGGCGCGCCCTGCCCCAGGATTCGCCAATTCTGGTAGTTGGCCACTCCCTGGGCGGCCCCATCGGCTTATGGCTGGCGATCGATCATCCCGAGCGTGTCCAAGGCGTGCTGCTGGTAGCGGCGTCGCTCGCTCCTGAATACGAACAGGCACGCTGGTTCAACCACCTGGCGCGTTTCTGGCCCGTGCGGACCCTGCTGCCCCGCGACTGGTTGCAAGCCAATGCCGAAGTACTGGCCTTGCCTGCCGAACTGGAACTTCTGCTCGGCTCGGTCGCGGCGATCAAAGCCCCCATTCGGCTGATCCAGGGCGAAGCCGATGGTCTGGTTGACCCGCGCAGCCCTCAGGCCTTGAGTTCCAGGCTGCCTGAGCGCCAGGTTCGCCTGGACCTCGTCCCGCAAGCGGGGCATTTCCTGCTCTGGGAGCAGCCGGAGCGGGTCCGCAATGCCCTGCAAGGCTTGCACTGGACACCAGCGGGCCAGAGCCATTGAGATCAGGCTCGGCCGTGGAGCGCTGCCGCTGCTGAGTTGCGGACCGCAATAAAAAGGCCCCGTCGGCATGGCAACCGGCGGGGCCTGAGTCAAACCAGCAAAAAGATCAGGGCTGGGTGTAGTACAGCGTATACGCGCCGCTGCCGGAATAGCTCAGCACCTTCCAACGGTAGGTACCCGCATTGCCGGAATAACTGATCTGCTCGGCTGAACTATTACTTTCAGAGCGTGCAACTGCTGACCAGCTGGCCCCGAACAGCCCGCTCGAGTATTTCTCCAGCAGCAGGTCAAAATCCGCTGTGGCCGGGCCTTGCAGCCAGGCCTGGAAAGTACCGCCATCGCTGCTGAAGCCGTCAGCTGAAGCGTGGTAATCCGTCGCGCCGCTGGCCGCCAGATCGCCATCGGTCCGGGTACACTCACTGCACGGTGCATCGGGATCATCGCCCGCCGGCGCGGTTACGCTGACGTTTTGTTCCAGCAGATCGCTTTGACCCGCCGCGTCGTAGACGGTCAGACCCACGGTATAGGTGCCCGCCTGCTCAAAGCTGTGACTGGCCAGCGCGGTGGTGGCGCCGAAACTCCATTGATAGCTGGCCATGCCTTGATCGTCACTGGACGTGCTGGCATCAAAATCACAGTCCAGATCCGTGCAGCTGAAAGTAAACCGCGCTACCGGAGCCTGGTCGACCGGCTCGGTAACGCCGCCATTGGGCACGTACAACAGCAGGTTGGGGGAACCCTTCAGATCGGCCAGCTTGTCCACCGAGGCTTGCGCCAGCAGGCCGGAGAACACATCCCCGGGCTGGGCCGAAGGATGACGCGACAGATACACCGCGGCCGCGCCGGCGACATGCGGCGCCGCCATCGAAGTTCCGCTCATGCTGGCGGTGCCGGAATTGCTGTTGTGCGAGGCCGAGGTGATGTCCGAACCCGGAGCCATCAGATCGACGCAGCTGCCCCAGTTGGAGAAATCCGAACGCTGATCGGCAGAGGTGGTCGAACCGACCGTGATCGCTTCGGCCACCGCATTGGGTGAACCCACGCAGGCATCCTTGTCGTCGTTTCCGGCCGCCACCACCACGGTGACGCCGGCGGCCACCGCATTGCGCACGGCGGTGTCCAGGGATTGCGAAGCACTGCCGCCCAGGCTCATGTTCGCCACGGCCGGGCTCTGGTGATTCTGGGCCACCCAGTCCACGCCGGCGATGACATCCGAATTATTTCCGGTACCGGTACAGCCCAGCACCCGAACGGCATGCACGGTAGCCAGCTTGGCCACGCCATAGGTGCTGCCTGCCGCCGAACCGGCCACGTGGGTGCCGTGACCGTCGCAGTCTTTCCAGTCATCCGGATCGGCGCTACCGAACACCACGGCGGTGGGAACGAAATTTCGCCCATTGCCCATACGCCCGGCAAAATCGGCATGCTCCCCGTTGATACCGCTGTCGATCACGTACACGTGGGTACCCTGACCGGCGGCCTCGTACTGGTACTGGCCATCCAGCGGCAGATCGTGCTGATCAACCCGGTCGAGTCCCCAGGTGGCATTGGCCTGGCTGGCATGCACGCTGATGAGCTGGTCTGCCTCTACGTATGCCACGGCCGGGTGCTCGGCCAGCAAACGGGCGGACTCGGGCGCCATGCTGGCGGCGAAGCCGCGCAGAACCTGTTGATACTGATGAGTCAGGCGGGCATCAAACTGCTCCACCAGGAGCGCCACTTGCTGCTCCAGCTCCAGGTCGGTCTTGCGCAAAACCACGATGTAGCTCTGGGATGCGGACAGCGCAGCTTGCACGCCGAAAAGTTTGGCCTGAGTCGCAGCCGGACCGCTGTCCTGACTGCTGCAACCCAGAAGTAGCGAACTGCTCACGCCCAAAACCGCCAGCGCGACATTTAATCTCGCAATCATTGCGTTAAATACTCCGAAGATAAAAGTGAGATGCTGTGCTCATACCGTGCCCCGTCCCTCCTGCGGGCGAAGGGCATTCCCAGCGATCGAGCATGGGGCAGCCATACGCAATCCACATGCCAATTTTTTGACACCCCCGGATTTTGCCCACGGATCAGCGCTGCAGCGCGCCCCGCTCCAGCTGCCCGCAAGCAGACTGACAAGTTTTGTCAGATTTTGCCCCTGCTTCGCGCCCGCAGCGTCAGCTGCGCCAGGCCACGCCCCCTGGCGACCGACACAAAAAAGCCGGCTTTCGCCGGCTTTTGAATGACGCCATAAGCTGGCACTCAGAGGTTGTAACCGCGCTCTTCGTGTTCCGAAATGTCCAGACCGCGGGTTTCGACCTCTTCGTCAGCCCGCAAGGCACTGAATACGCCGATCAGCTTGAGAATCACCAGTGTCGCGATCGCGGTATAGGCCACCGTGGCCACGACCCCGGTGAACTGCACCCCGACCTGTGCGCTGATGCTGTCGATGCCATCGGCATGCCCGAATCCGGAAAAGATGCCCAGCTGGGTGGAACTGAAAACGCCGGCCAGCAAGGTGCCCAGAATCCCGCCGACACCGTGGACAGGGAATACATCCAGGGAATCGTCGATCTTGAAGCGCTGCTTGA
>JBFJVB010000082.1:0-14712 GCA_041624435.1 Oceanococcus sp.
TCCGGCCCGGCCGATCAAATCCGGCTCCATCGGTTCCATCTACCTGGCCAAGAAACCCTTCGTCATCGATGGGGAAGAAGTGCTGGTCCCGGTGGTGATCAAGGTTGGCCGGCACAATATCGATCGCGAGTTCGTGATCGGCAAGCTGGTGATTGGCCTGGCGATCATGAGTTCGCAGTACTGGGCCCCGCACAGCAAGCTGACCCCGTTTCTGCGGGCCTTGAGCGAGCAGGTGGAGGAGTTCGTCACCGGATTCCAGAAAGAACTGGATTTTTACCAGGAAGCGCGCAATCAGATGCGCTTTTACGAACGCTCCAGCCGGACTCGTCGCTGGCAGGTGCCGGCGATCTACGGTGCGACGCGGCGCATTCTGGAAATGGAATATCTGCAGGATGCCACCAGCCTGATGCACGCGCTGGAGAACCATCCACCCAAGGTGGCCCGGCGAATGCAGAAGCGCCTGACCCAGAACCTGCTGTACGCGATCCTGCACCACGTCTTCATGTACCAGGAGGTGCACGGCGATCTGCACCCGGGCAACGTGATGGTCGGCAGTTCCGGTGAACTGTTCCTGATCGATTGGGGCAACTGCGTGACCATGGATGGCAAATGGGGATCGGTCTGGGATTACGTGGTCGGTGCGGTGCTGGCGGATCTGGATCTGTTGACCGATGCGCTGATCGGGATGAGCACCGAACCGGGAGAGAACGCCTCGCGCAGACAGGACATCCGAGATGCGCTGGAAGATACCCTGAGCAAGAAGGGCGTGGTGCCCCTGGATCGACACAATTTCGTGCGCGAGCTGGGTCGTGGCGGGCTGGCCGGATTGCATGTGCGAGGGCAGACGGTGATGCACCTGGGCTCCAATACCCAGCAGCTGGGTCTGGTGATTCGCGGGGAGTATCTGCATCTGTCCCGATCCCTGTTTGCCGCGGCAGGATCGTTCGCCAGCCTGTATGAGGATGGCCACAAGCTCACCATGCTGGGCGATCTGTTGTCGGGTTTGACGGGGTTTCCCTGGCGATTGGCCAAGGACAAGCTGGATGTGGAGACCGATCGTTTGCGCGGACGCATCCGCAAAGCCATTCCCCTGATACCCGAGCGCCAGCTGGAGCGGCGTGAGCGCCTGCGGGCGCTCACCGTGGATCTGCCCTGAACGCCGTCGAACTCGCGCGCCAGGGCCTGTTCGCCCTGGATGCGGAAACCGCGCACGCGGCCACGATCAAGCTTTGGCGGTGTTTTCCGCGCCTGAGCGCCCGGATGATGCAGGCCCGCGGCGAGCGGCCGACCGAGTGCATGGGGCTTAAATTCCGCAACCCGGTCGGCGTGGCGGCGGGACTGGACAAGAATGCCGAGTGCATCCAGGCGCTGGCGGGAATGGGTTTCGGCTTCATCGAAGTCGGCACGGTGACGCCCCGGCCACAACCGGGTAATCCACGACCGCGGATGTTTCGTCTCACCGAGCACGAAGCCGTGATCAACCGCCTGGGATTCAACAATAAAGGGGTCGACTACCTGTGTCGGCAGGTGGAGCGGGCGCGGCGAAACTGCGTACTGGGCATCAATATCGGCAAGAATGCGACCACCCCGAACGCATCGGCCGCCGAGGATTATCTGTATTGCCTGGAACGCGTGTATCCGCTGGCGGACTACATCACGATCAATATTTCCTCGCCGAACACACGGAATTTAAGGGAACTGCAGGATGAGGTCGCCCTGGCCGACCTGCTGGACAGGCTGCACAGCCGCCGTGAACAGCTGGCGGTTGCGCATGGCCGCAAAGTGCCGCTGGCGGTGAAATTGGCGCCTGATCTGGAGCCCGAACAGATCAGTGTTACCGCGGAGGTGATTGCGGCATCCGGGATCGAAGCGGTGATCGCGACCAACACCACGATCCGGCGCGATATGGTGGCCGGGCATCCGCTGGCTACGGAGGCCGGCGGCCTGAGCGGCAAGCCGCTGTGTGCCCTGGCACAGGCGCGGTTTGAACAATTGCGGGCCGCCTTGCCACGGCGCATACCGATGATCGGCGTGGGCGGGATTCACGATGCGGCCTCGGCGCAGGCTCGTTTTGCTGCCGGTGCCGAGCTGATCCAGGTTTACACCGGCTTTGTGTATCGCGGGCCCGCCCTCGTTGAAGAGGCGATCCAGGCCGCCCAGCAGTTGCGGAATCCGCTCTGAGCGTCAGCGCGATCGCCGCCAGCCATCGCCTGGAACGATGCGATACACTGAGCGACCCGCGTGCGGGAATGAGCACCACATCCTAGGTCAGTCTGTCGAAGGGGAGCCGTTTGAGGGAATATGGTTATCTGTTCTTGCTGATTGCCAGCAGCGAAACACGCGGTCGCCGGCTGCTGCAAGGTTGTCAGCACGCCCTGGTGGCTGAAAGCCGGGCCCTGGTAGCGCATCGCTATTGCACCCGCGCCGCGGCCGAAGCCTATGAAGTGGCTCTGAGCGAGGCAGAGTTTGCCGCCCGCAATGATTTTGGCTGTTTTCTGCTGGACTGGCAGCAAAAAGAGCTGCGTTTCGGACTGGGCGTCGAGGTCGATCGCTGGCTGGACGGCGGTCTTAATGTCGTGGCACTGGGGTCCGCGCAATTGATCGAGGCCGCGCGACGGCGTTACCGCCACCACTTGCGGGTGGTCTATGCGCCGGGCGGCAAGGATCCGCGCGCCTGGCTGGAGCGGGTGCTGGAGAACAAGCGGATCGGCTTTCGTCAGCTGGGTCTGGGCCTGGACGGCGCCGAGCAGTGGACCGGGCCGATTGACGGCTTGCAGCTGGATGAGGACATGGGTCTGGCCATCCGCCAGCTCAGCGCCTGGGTGCAGTCGCCGACCCCTCCGGCTCAAGTGGCGGCTTGAGATGACTGACCAGGTACAACGCCGCAAGCGCAGCGAACGCCGCAGCAAGGAGCCCCTGGCGGTCAAACTGACCGTGGCGGTGCGCTTCGGCGAAGAAGAAGAGGATCGCGTGGTCTTGATCGACGATCGGGAAATCCAGATGGTGGGCAGTATCTTTCGTTACCGTGACAAGATCGCCCAGTTCATGGTGACCGGCCTGCTCAAAGCCGCCATGTTGCAGCCTCGTCTGGCCTCGAAGTTGATGCCTGGTTTAAAAACATTGCAACGCAAGAAAAGTTGAGTCAACCGATGCAGATTTTCAATTTATTGCTCGCCAGTCTGGGCAGCGCCATGTCCGTCGTCGTGCTGGTTGTGGTGCTGATTCATTACCTTTATCTGGATATGAAACCCAGCCTGGTCCGTGATATACCCGGTCTGTGGCTGAGCGCCGGCATCTTTGCACTGATTGGTGCCGTGGCCTGGGGTTGCGTCTGGGCCCGTGCCCGGCGGCATGCCTACCGACACTGGTTCGAACTGACAACACTGGGCTGCGCTGCGGGCGGGATTACCGTGCTGATTGCGGTGTTCCGATGAGCGCGGCGCAGATGGATTGGCTCGATCCGCGCAAAGCCTTTTGGGAAGGGGCCGTGATCGGGGGCGTCGGCCTGGGCTTGCTGCTGAACAGCCTGCAGTGGCATGGGGCCGTTGCCGTCCTGATGCTGCCCGGCGCCCTCAGTCTGATCGCCAGCGGATTCGGACTCCTGCTGTGGCCGGGCGACAGCCGGCTGTCGCAGTATGCCTGCTGGGGCGCCGCACTGGCGGCCCTGGTCCTGCCGATTCTGGCCCTGTCCGGGGAGGGTCTGAGCGCGCTGTTTTATCTGTTTGCCCTGGTCGGCGCCTTTGTCTGCGCCGGCCGGGTCAGCCTGCATCAGTTCCCGCGTATCGCCGGAGCGCCCCCCGTTCCCGCGCAGCTCAAGGCCGCTGCGCATATCGGCACCGATGAGTTTCTGATGGCCTGGTTCAAGCTGCTGGCCAAACCGCCGCGCGGACCGGCCGTGGAGCGGATCGCGGCCGAACTCGAGGAATGGGAGGGCTGGCTGAGTCGCAAGCGTCTGCGCAGCAAGTTGCAGCGCCTGCATGTCAGTCCGCCGGACCTGCTCAAGGTCGAGGGCCAGGATCGGCAGTCCTTCGGTCGCGGGTTTCGCCATATTCGGTTTCCCAGTCAGTATCAGCCCGCGGCGGACATGCCCGGAGCCGAGCGCTGGCTGAGCTATACGGCGAATCAGACCGCGCATGCCTGGATCATGGAGCATAGCGGGGCCGCACGGCCCTGGTTGTTGTGCATCCATGGCTACCGCATGGGCGCCCCCCTGATTGATCTGCGGGTCTTCAGTCCGGAATTTTTCCATCACAAGCTGGGACTGAATCTGGCTTGCATGGTGCTGCCCTTGCACGGCGCGCGAAAGCGCGGCACGGTTTCCGGTGAGGGTTATCTGGAAGGCGATTTTCTCGATTTCATCCACGCCGAACTGCAGGCCCAGTGGGACTTGCGGCGCCTGTTGAGCTGGTTGCGCCTGGTCAAGCATGCCCCGAAAATCGGCGCCTATGGGGTCAGTCTGGGGGGCTACAACACCGCTTTGCTGGCGGGGCTGGACAAGGATCTGGCCTGCGCTGTCGCGGGCATTCCGGTCACCGACATGGCGGCTACCCAGTGGCGGCATTTCCCCGCCGCCGAATTGCGCTTGCTGGAGCAGAACGGGGTCAGCGAGGAGCGGATTCGCCAGGCCTACGCGGCGGTGAGTCCGCTGAGTTTCAAGCCCCGGATTCGACCGGAGCATCTGGGCATTTTTGCCGGCTCACTGGATGCGCTGGTCTGGCCGGACCAGCCTCTGGCACTGCAACAGCACTGGGGTGGGGCCGCTTTGAACTGGTATGAAGGCGCTCATCTCACCTTTCTGGGGCAGTCCGCGGTGACCACGACCCTGACTCAAACCTTTACCCGCGCCGGGCTCATTGCGCCCAGCGGCAATCCGATAAGCGCCACATGAAGCAACGTCAGTATCTCCGGGATTACCAACCCAGTCCTTACCAGCTGCCACAGCTCGCGCTGCGCCTGGATATCCAGTCCGATCATGTGCTGGTGCACGCCCGCATGGAACTGGTGCGCAGCGGTGCGGCCGAGGAGCCGCTGCGCCTGGACGGGCGGGATATGGACTTGCAGCGCATCGTCCTGGACGGAGCTGAACTGGATCTGGCCGCCGTGCAGCGGGATGACACCGGCCTGAGTCTGAGCGGGCTGCCGGAGCAGTTTGTGCTGGAGACACAGGTGCGCATCGATCCCTACACCAACGGGACTCTGGAAGGACTGTACGCGGCCGGCGGCATGCTGTGCAGTCAATGTGAATCGCACGGGTTTTCCCGGATCACCTACTGTCTGGACCGACCGGACGTGATGTCGGTCTACGAAGTGGAAATCCAGGCGGACAAGCAGAGCTATCCGGTGCTGCTGTCCAATGGCGAGCTGCAGGCGCGCTGGGATCTGGAGGCGGGACGCCATGCGGTGCGCTGGCGCGATCCGCATCCCAAGCCCTGTTATCTGTTCGCCGCGGTCGCGGGCGATCTGGCCTGCAAGTCCCGGCCTTATACCACCAGCGAAGGCCGCGAGGTGGATATCGCATTCTATTGCGATCACGGAATCGAGGATCGCCTGGATCACGCCATCGAGTCCCTGGTGCGGTCCATGCAGTGGGATGAACAGCGTTACGGCCTGGCCTATGACCTGAACACCTATTCGGTCGTTGTCGCGGGCGCTTTCAATATGGGCGCCATGGAGAACAAGGGGCTGAATATCTTCAACCCCAAATACGTGCTGGCGAGTCCCGAAACCGCGACGGACGCCGATTACGCCGCCGTCGAAGCCGTGATTGGACACGAGTATTTCCACAACTGGACCGGCAATCGGGTGACCTGCCGGGACTGGTTTCAGCTGAGTCTGAAAGAAGGCCTGACCGTATTCCGGGATCAGCAGTTTTCCGCCGACTGCGGCGCCGGACCGGCGCAAAGAATGGATCAGGTCAAGTTGCTGCGGGGGCGGCAATTTGCCGAAGACGCTGGACCGCTGGCCCATCCGGTGCGCCCGGAGTCCTATCTGGAAATGAATAATTTCTACACCTTGACGGTGTATGAAAAGGGCGCCGAACTGGTCCGACTGCTGCATGCGCGCCTGGGTGAAGCCGGGTTTCGGCGTGGCATGGATCTGTATTTCGAGCGGCATGACGGGCAGGCCGTGACCATTGAGGATTTTCTGGCCGCGCATGGGGACGCCAATGAGCTCGACACCGCCGGCATCTTGCGCTGGTACGGGCAGGCGGGCACGCCTCTGGTTGAAATCAGCGATGCCTACGGTAATGGCCGTTATCACCTGCATTGCCGGCAGTGCGTGCCGACCAATCCGGCCGCGCAGCCGGTCCTCATCCCCTTGCGCCTGAGTCTGCTCTCGGATTCAGGCCAGCTCATGCAGGCCAGCACGGTGCTGGAATTCGATCAGGCCGAGAAAACCTGGGAATTTGAATTGCCCGAGCGACCCGTTCCGGTGCTGTTCGAGGGCCTTTCGGCCCCGGTCAAGTGGAATTATCCCTATGCCCGGAAGCAGCTGGATTGCATTCTGCGGCATGCAGCGGACCCCTTTTCCCGCTGGGAGGCGGCGCAAAGGCTTGTGCTGCGCGCCATCGATGCGCGTTACACCGGGCAGGCCGAAACGGAGTCCCTGGAGGTCTTCCTGCCCTTGCTCGATGATCCGGCGGACCCCTCGATCATTGCCAGCCTGCTGACTCTGCCGCGCGCTGATGAACTGAGCGACCGCTACGCCGAACTCGATCCGGTGCGACTGGCCGCAGCGATACGTGCGACTGAACAGGCACTGGCCCAGACCCTGGCGCCGGCCCTGGAGGCCGCCTTCGCCCGAATCCCGGACACCGGTCCGTATCGATTCGAACCGCAGGCGGCGGCGCAACGTCAGCTACGGGCGCGCTTGCTGGAGCTGTGGGTTCAGGGTGGCGCGCCGCAGGCGCGTGAGGCCGCGGTGGCGCTGTATGCCGGGGCCGACAATCTCACCGACCGGCTGGCCGCGCTCAAGGCCCTGAACGGCGTGTCCTGCACCCAGCAGCAGGACTTGTTGCAGCGCTTCTATGAACGTTATGGCGATGATCGCCTGGTGCTGGATCGCTGGTTCGCCCTGCAGGCCGCACGGGAAAGCGTCGATACCGTGACTCAGGTCCGGGAACTGCTCGATCATCCCCGCTTTGAGCCTGACAATCCCAACCGGGTTCGCGCCTTGCTGGCGACCTTCGGCCTGACCAATTTCGGCGCATTTTATGCCGGGGAGGGCGAGGGCATTGCCTTGCTGGCCGAGCAGTGTCTGCGCTTTGATCGGCACAATCCGCAGCTGGCGTCACGCCTGGTCACGGCTTTTGCCCTGCGGGATCGGCTGGTTGCGCCTCACCGCGAACGCATCGACCGGGCCCTGCACCATCTGGCGGCCCAGGCCCGATCGGCGGACGTGAAAGAGCAGGTTGAACGCATGTTGGCACCGGTCGCCGCAGCCGGATCATGAGCGCTGTCATCTGCGTGTCATATGGGCGGGCGATACTCCACGGCTAATTCGTGACTAACGGGTCTTATGCAGGGAAAAACCATATTGCTGGTTGAGGATGAGGCCCCCATCCGTGACCTGTTGCGTTTCGCGCTGGAGCAGCAGGACTATGGCGTGGTCGAGGCCGGTTCCGTGGCCCAGGCCCGGCTGGCCATCGCGGAACACCGGCCGGATCTCATCCTGCTGGACTGGATGTTGCCGCAGGTGAGCGGAGTGGATCTGGCGCGCGAACTCAAGGCCGCGCCGACGACTGCGGATCTGCCGATCATCATGCTGACCGCGCGCGGTGCCGAAGAAGACAAGGTCAAGGGTCTCAATCTGGGCTGCGATGATTTCATCACCAAGCCCTTCTCCACGGCCGAGCTGCTGGCTCGAATCCAGGCGGTCCTGCGGCGCGTGACGCCCGGCGGTGCGGATGAAATCATCCGGATCGGCGATTTGCTCATCCAGCTCGCGGCCCAACGCGTGAGCGTCGCCCAGCAGCCGGTTCACCTGGGGCCCACCGAGTACCGTCTGCTGTTGTTTCTGGCCGGTCATCCCGAGCGGGTTTACAGCCGGGAACAACTGCTGGATCGGGTCTGGGGCCAGAATGTTTACGTCGAAGAGCGTACGGTCGATGTCCACATCCGGCGTGTGCGCAAGGCACTGGCCGCGTTTGATCGGGATGGCTGGGTGCAAACGGTGCGTGGCAGCGGCTATCGTTTTTCGCCAGACCCTGCCAGATGAAGGGCCTGCTGCGCGCCGAGGGTGTACGTACCGCGCTGACCTATATTCTGGCCCTGGCAATGGGCCAGCTCTGGGATGCGCCGTGGCTGTGGCTGACGCTGGCCAGTACCGGCTTGCTGTGCCTGCATTTGTACTATGCGGGCAGATTGATGCACTGGGCGGCGGAGCCGAAAAAGCGCGATCTGCCCGATGGCAGCGGCATCTGGCGGGGTATCTATGCCGCTTCGCTGAATCGGTATCGACAGGCCCGCAAGCGCAAGAAACGCCTGGCCGGCATGCTCGCCGAATTTCGCGCCTCAACCGCGGCCTTGCCGGACGCGGCCGTGGTACTGGACCCGCAAGGGCAGATCAGCTGGTTCAACGGCGCGGCTGCGGCGCTGCTGGGCCTGAGTTCCGGCAAGGACCTCGGGCAAAGGATCAACAATCTTCTGCGACACCCTGATTTTACGGCGTATTGTGCTTCCTTTGCCGAGCGCAGAGAGGGTGTGGAGATTCCGTCGCCGGTGATGGAAGGGGGCACCCTGCTGGTACGGCTGATCCCGTATGGCCGGCAGCAACGCCTGTTGATCGCCCGGGATATTACGGTGTTCAAGCGCCTGGAAGAAACGCGCCGGGATTTCGTGGCCAATGCCTCGCACGAATTGCGTACCCCGCTGACGGTCGTGCGCGGCTACCTGGAGATGATGGGCGATGAACTCGACGCCGCGCCGGTGCCGGGCAAGTGGGCCGAGCCGGTCCGGGCGATGCGCAAGCAGGCGGCGCGGATGCAGCAGATTGTGCATGATCTGTTGACGCTGGCGGCACTGGAGGATGTGCGCCGACCGGCTGCCAAAGAAGTGCTCGACATGCCGCAGATTTTGCTTGAAGCCCTCCAGGAAGCCCAGCGTCTGTCAGATGGCGAGCACCGTTTCGTCCAGGAGATCGAGCCGGAGATGAACCTGTATGGCACCGCCGGTGAAATTCGCAGCGTGGTGGCCAATCTGCTCGGCAATGCGGTGCGCTATACGCCGGCCGGTGGCACGATCACACTGCAGTGGGAACGCTGCGATGGGCAGGCCGTGCTGCGGGTGAGTGATTCCGGGATCGGAATTCCTGCCCGGGATATTCCGCGCCTGACCGAGCGTTTCTATCGCTCCGACGTGGCCCGCTCGCGCGAGACGGGGGGCACGGGTCTGGGCCTGGCCATCGTCAAACATGCGCTGGAACGCCATCAGGCCGAACTGCGGATTGACAGTACCGTGGGGCGCGGCAGCACATTTATCTGCATCTTTCCCGCTGTTCGAAGCCCGCTCTCCGAGTCGTCGTCCAGGGCTTGAGGCGGGCGGATTCGGGTCATTGTCCGGCTGTCATCAAGCTGTCATATTGGCTGCCTAAACTTCTTCGCACTCGGTGCTGGCCTGATCCACGGATCCGGCGAGGCCGCTTTGGGACCTGAGGAAGCGAAAAGATGACGGGTAGATTGATTCTGACCATCGCAGGCCTGAGCTTGGCCTGGGCAGCGGAAACCGCGGCGGGCGTGGACCCGACCCTGCCGGATTACAGCAAGGGGCGCGGCGTGTCCGGCACGATCTCCAGTGTGGGGTCGGATACCCTGGCCAATCTGATGACCCTGTGGACGGAGGATTTCAAGCGGGTCTATCCCAACGTCAATATCCAGGTGCAGGCCGCGGGTTCGTCGACCGCGCCGCCCGCTCTGACCGAAGGGACGGCGAATTTCGGACCCATGAGCCGGGCGATGAAAGACAAGGAAATCCAGGCCTTTGAAACCCGTTACGGCTACCCGCCCACCGCGATCGGCGTCGCGATCGATGCCCTGGCGGTGTTCGTCAACAAGGACAACCCGGTGGAAAGCCTGAGTATTTCTCAGCTTGATGCGATTTTTTCCTCCAACCGCAAATGCGGGGCCTTGAGCGATGCGCTGCGCTGGGGTGATCTGGGTCTGCGGGGAGGCTGGTCCGATCGGCCGATTCAGTTGTACGGGCGTAACTCCGTGTCGGGCACCTACGGCTATTTCAAGCAGGTCGCTTTGTGCAAGGGCGATTTCAAGAATAACGTGAATGAGCAACCCGGCTCCGCTTCGGTGGTGCAGTCGGTCAGCACCGGTTTGAACGCCATCGGCTACTCCGGACTGGGCTACACCACCTCGGGCGTGCGCGGCGTGCCCTTGGCGAAGAAAGACGGCGGGCCCGCCTATGCGGCCACGCCTGAGAATGCGGTGACCGGGAAATACCCGCTGTCGCGACTGCTGTACATCTACGTCAACAAGCATCCGAACAAGCCGCTGCCTCCCCTGGAGCAGGAATTTCTCCGCCTGGTGCTGTCGCGGCGAGGCCAGGAAGTGGTGGTCAAGGATGGCTACGTGTCTCTGCCCGCCGCTCTGGCCGCAAGGCAGCTCGAGCGGATCCAGTAACCCCCACCACGCCCTGTCCGGCAATGCACAGTGAGAAGCCGGGCCTGGCAAACCCATTCATCCTTTGTGGAGTCTTTCAGCATGAAATCATTGAGCTACCCCGTATTACTGGCGGCGGGCACCCTGTCCACCGCAGTCCTGGCGAAGGTCGAACTGCCCCAGGTCTACGGCCGCGCCGATCTGTCGGTGCAAGCGCACGACACCGCTAGCGCCGGCAGTGTGATCCAGGAAAGCAGCAATGCCTCGCGCCTGGGTTTCCACAACACCCATGCGCTCAATGACGCGCTGGAGGTGTTCTACCGGCTGGAGTACCAGGTCAACTTCGACGAATCCAAAAAAGCCGGTGCCGGTGAAGATGTGTTCAAGGCGCGCAACAGCATTGTGGGACTGGCGGGGAGTTACGGGACGGTGTTCCTGGGGATTCACGACACGCCTCTGAAGAAAGCGCAAGGCAAGGTCGATCTGTTCAGTGACTATTTCCTGGGCGATATCAAGAAAGTCATGAACGGAGAAAACCGCGAGAGCAACTCGCTCAGCTACCAGACGCCGAAGCTGGCGGGGCTGCAGGGCTGGGTCATGTTGCTGCAGGGCGAGGGCAGCGATATTACCGGCGATGGCCAGGCGGATGACAGCCTGGGTGATGCGCTCTCGGCTTCGGTGAGCTACACCCAGGGTCCGAACAAAGCGGCCGTGGCCTATGATTCGAAAGTGAACGAAACCGATACGCTGCGCGCCAGCGCGCAGTACAGTGCCGGCGCCTTCAGTCTGGGGGCTCTGGTCAATCAGTCGGAACCGAGCACGGGTGGCGCCGACTCCGAACTGGGGTATCTGCTCAGCGCGAGCGTCAAACTCACCGCCGCGCACAAGCTGAAGGCTCAGTTCGTTGCCTCCGATGAAAAAGGCGCCGGTGGACAAATGGTGTCGCTGGGCTGGGATTACACACTGGCCAAGTCGACCAGGTTGTATGCCTACTACACCGATCTGGGATTTGACGATGCCGCGAAGGACGAGTCGGCCCTGGGGCTTGGCATCCGGCATGAATTTGGCAAGTCCAAATAGTTGCCGGGACCAGGCCGCTGCGTGAGCCGGCATCCTGAGCGCCGCAGTGCCATCAACCAGAGACATCGAGACGAGCATGGCCGCCGATTCTGAGGTGCGCAATCCAGTGGGCCTGGTGAATTCACCGACCCGGATGCAGTGGCGGTTCGCCAAGGACCGAATGGCGGCCATGCTGGTTCGCGTCGGTGGCATGAGCGTCATCTTCGCAGTGACGCTGATTTTCTTCTACCTGCTGTGGATCGTTCTGCCCCTGTTCAAAGGGGCCTCGATGGACGAGGCCGGGCAATACCCGCTGCCCGGGTCGCCCGATCGCGCCAGCCTGCTGTGGTCGATCGAAGAGCAGGCCGAAGTCGGACTGCGGGTCAGTGCCGATGGGCGCCTGGTGTTCTTCGAGCTGGATTCCGGTGCGGTGCGGCAAACCCATGATCTGGGCGTGGAATTAAGCGCCGCGAGCGAGGTTGATCAGGCCAAGGGGCTGTTTGCCGTCCTGGCGACGGACGGCCGGGTGCAGCTGCTCAGGCAGCGTTACGTATCCAGCTATCCCGGCAGCGGCCAGCGCATCATTACGCCGCGACTGGAGTTCCCCTATGGCGATGAGGGTCTGGAACTGGCTCCCGGCTCAGCCCTGGCGGTGCGTGATTCCAGCGACACCCTCACGCTGGGGGCAGTCAACGGCACGACGCTGATGCTGAAGCGCTATGCCAAAAGCACCTCGTTTCTGGACGACAGCATCAGTCTGGAGGAAACGGCCAACCTGGTTTTGAGCCTGCCCCGGGCGATCGACCAGATCATCATCGAGCCGCTGCAGGAATGGCTTTACGCTTTCAACTACGCCAGCGGCGAGATCTATTTCTACGATATCCGCCGCCTGCCAGCCGCCGTTCTGGTGGAGACGCTCAGCAGCGGGGCGGACACGCGCCTTACCGCGGCGACGCTGCTGGCCGGTGGGATTTCGCTGATCACGGCCAGTTCCGATGGTCGACTCAGGCAATGGTTTCCCTTGCGGGATGCACAAGGAAGCTATCGGCTGCGCCAGATTCGCAGTTTTGCAAGGTCTGGACAGGGGCCGGTGCGCGCCCTGCTGGCGGAGCACAGCCGTCGCGGTTTCATGAGCCTGGGTGAGTCAGGAGCCGTCGGGGTCTATTACGCCACCTCGGAACGCAGGCTGATGCAGCGCCGCTGGGATGGGCTGGCCTGGCAGGGCGGCGCGGTGGCGCCGCGCGCCAAGCGGATGCTGCTGGAGTCGGATCGGGGCCGTGTGCATGTGATCGCGCTGGATAACGAGCACCCGGAAGTGTCCTGGAAGGCGTTGTGGGGAAAAATCTGGTACGAAAGCTACCCGGGGCCGGACTATATCTGGCAGTCGTCGGCGGCCAACAGTGACTTCGAGCCGAAATTCAGTCTGTCCCCCTTGTCTTTCGGTACCTTGAAAGCCGCGTTCTACGCCATGCTGTTTGCCGTGCCGCTGGCCATCGGCGGGGCGATATTCACCGCTTATTTCATGTCCCCGCAGCTGCGCCAGATGGTGAAGCCGACCATTGAGGTCATGGAGGCCCTGCCGACGGTGATCCTGGGTTTTCTGGCCGGCCTGTGGCTGGCGCCGTTCGTCGAAAATTATCTTCCGGGTATCTTTCTGCTCCTGGTATTCGTGCCCCTGGCCATGCCCATTACCGGCTGGCTGTGGGGGCGCTTGCCCAGCAGGCTGCGCCAGGGCATCCGACCCGGCTGGGAACCGGTGATCCTGATTCTGCCGCTGGTGCTGGCCGGCGGCCTGGCACTGCTCCTGTCAAAACCGCTGGAACTGGCCTGGTTCGGCGGCAGCATGCCGCACTGGCTGGACAACACCCTGGGCATCGACTTCGATCAACGCAATTCCCTGGTTGTCGGGCTGGCGATGGGGTTTGCGGTGATTCCGACCATTTTTTCCATTGCCGAAGACGCCATCTTCAGCGTGCCGAAACAGCTGACTCAGGGCTCACTGGCACTGGGGGCGAGTCCCTGGCAGACGCTGGTGCGGGTGGTGCTGCCCACGGCCAGCCCCGGGATCTTCTCCGCTTTGATGATCGGCATGGGGCGGGCGGTCGGGGAAACCATGATCGTGCTGATGGCCACCGGCAATACGCCGATCATGGATTTCAATATTTTCGAAGGCTTTCGCACCCTGTCGGCCAATATCGCCGTGGAGATGCCCGAGTCCGAAGTCGGCAGTACCCATTTTCGGATCCTGTTCCTGGCCGGCCTGGTTCTGTTCCTGTTCACCTTCGCCTTCAATACCGTCGCCGAAGTGGTCCGCCAGCGTTTGCGCGTGAAATACAGCAATCTGTGAGGCCAAAGTCATGATTCCTGCAGCAAAAGACCTCACGGCAAGCCATCAATCCACGTTCGCCACCTGGCTGCGCCAGGGCGATCCCTGGGTCTGGATGACCGGGGGTGCGGTCGCGATTTGCGTGGTGCTGGTTGCGGGTCTGCTGTTTCTGATCGCCGCTCGTGGCCTGGCGCATTTCTGGCCGGCCGATGTCGTGTCTGCGCTCTACCAGGTGCCGGGGGATGAGGCCCGGCCCGTTGTCGGGGAACTGCTCGATGGCGAAGCCATCCCCTCTGTGCGGCTTCGCGCGGCGGGGCTGCCGGTGAGCGAGGAGAAGGCCGTGTATGAGCGGTATCTGTTCAAGGTCGGCAATCGCGACCTGAATGGCAGCGATTTCAACTACGTGATTGATGACTGGTTGACCGAGCGCCGCTATCCGCAGGAACTGACCGTGTTTGAGCGCCTGGAGTGGGGAAATCTCTATGGCTGGCTGGTGGCGGTCAAGCAGGATGGACAAACCATCGCCCAGGGCGCTGCGGTCTGGGCTGAATTCAGGCGCCGACAGCAGCGGGTCGCCGGTTTGCGCCAGCAGATCGAGCGTGTGGAAAAACACGCGATCGGTAAGCTCAATTACGCCATGGAAGAGCAACGCCTGGAGCGCCGGCGCCTGGAGCTCAAGGGGCGGGCCACGCCCCAGGCCCTGGCGGCCATTGCGCGCGAA
>JBFJVB010000083.1:0-14711 GCA_041624435.1 Oceanococcus sp.
CGAATCCGCATTGAACCCGAACCCACCACCCGTTCGCGGCTGACACCGCGCCTACAAGGCCGGAGAAGGACACACCACGCCGCCTGCCACCGCCACCTCCGTAGGAGCGAGCGCAGGCTCGCGAATCCGCATTGAACCCGAACCCACCACCCGTTCGCGGCTGACACCGCGCCTACAAGGCGGGAGAAGGACACACCACGCCGCCGGCCACCGCCACCGCCGCCTCCGTAGGAGCGAGCGCACGCTCGCGATTCAGCGTTAAGCCAATACCCACCGCCCGTTCGCGGCTGACAACGCTTCTACAAGGTGGAGGGGAAGACACACCACGCTCGCGAATCGTCCACGCTAGGGCGTCAACAGATAGATCTGCTGAGTCAAATCACGCTGCAGGCGCCGCGCATCACGGGTGCTGGCGAACGCAATATGGCCTTGGTCAATCGCTGGCCAGGTATTGTTCCCCGGGGCCGGATAGAGCTTGCCGGCATCCCAGCGCCCGTCAAAGCGGGCGGTCATGATTTTCCAGCGCCAATCGCTGGCCCGATTGTCATACCAGACCACTTGCGCGCCGGCGATACCTTGAGCCGCTACGCGCGGATACTGACTGAGCATCTGCGGTGCTTCGGCCAGGGCGACGGGCGTGGAAAAACTCTGGCCATTATCGGCGGAAAACGCCGCATGAATCGCGCTGTTCACCCCGGCCGGGCGCGCTTGCTTGCTATCCCAGACCACCAGCAAGCGACCATCGGCCAGGTAACACAGGTCCGGGTGCCGATGCGCGCGCTGCTCTGCCCCCAGTAACCGTGGCGCAGACCAGCCACCGTCCTGCCAAACCCGCAGGCGGATCTGCCACTCATCGAACTCGGTCGCCCCGTCCTCCCCCACCAGCAGGCTACCGGTCCAGTTCGGATCGGGATCGTTGCGATTGTCGCTGAAGGCCACCGCGATCTGCCCCTCGGACCCGACCGCCACCCGGGGCCAGACTGAAGCGGGATAGCGTGCGGACCGGGTGTCATAGGCATTCGGGGCGGCTATGACTTTGTCCTCACCACTGAGATTGCGCGGCGCGGCGTCCACGCCCAGGCGCTGCACCATTACATCGAAGGCCCGGTTCGGACCGATTTCCTGCCAGACCACGACCGGCCAGGCGTCGCCCAGCAGGGCCAGATCAGGCCGCTCCGCCCGTCCATCCAGACTCCGAACCAGAATCTCCGGCTGCCAGTTCAGCCCCCCGTCCGAGGATTGACGGGCGTAAATCGCCGGGCGTCGCGGCCGCTGCGAAGCGCGCTCATCCTGCCAGACCACCCAGACTCTCTGGCCTTGGGCGGCAATCTTCGGGAAGCGTGCGGACGCGCTGCCGGGTGCAAGATTGATTGTGCTGGCCAGACCGGTGGCATCCTTACGGGTGTAATAAACCCCGGTGGCGCCGGGCGTATGCATTTCAGCAACGAGGTGGATACTCTGACCGACCACCGCCAGATCCGGAAAGCCGGCAAATTGGCCCTGGGCACCCAGAACCCGCTGGGCGTCATCCGCAAGCTCCAACTCTGCGGGCAGCGCCTGGGCCGTCACCGGTACAGCGAGTCGGGGCCCAACGAAAATCGGCGAACTGATTGCCCGACGCTCGTCAATGAACACCTGGTCCAGACTCAGGCGCTCGGGATCGTCGCGGGCATCGAAATCCAGGGAATGCGGCTCCCCAGGACCACGTAATTCCGCGTAGTACCAGCTTGGCTGAGCCGGCGTTTCAAAGCTGAACTCGAAACTCTGCTCGCTGGCGGTGACTTCGAACTGATACTGCGGCCCCTGGCTTCGGCCCGGCGGGGTGTACAAATGCAGCCGCGATGAGGGTAGCGCATTGCTCACGCTGAGCTTCAATCGCGCCGTGGTCCCGGGGGCGACGACCACTTCATCGCCAGCCAGCACTTCGAACTCCGGGTCTGCATCAAAATCACCGACCAGATCGAGCTTGGCCGCGCGACGTTCACCCGCATTGATCAGGGTGCGTCCGGCGCGCAAGCCCTGAATCACTCCGCGCACCGTGGCTTGCGGTGCGAATACGCGTGTGGCCGGCAAGCCTGGGCCGGCGATTGGCCAGAGTTCCCGGAAATGGTTGTCGGACGCACCGACAATGCCAAACCGAAACCCGGCATTCCAGCGGTTCTCCGCGTAGACCATTTCGCGCTCGATGCCGGCATACGCATTCCAGGCTTCGACCACGTCTGCCCCCAGGGCATTGGCGTTTTCATTGGGTGTCAGGTCCGGGTTCAGATGCCCGGAATCCGGGTGATTATGCGACCAGGCTGCACCTTGGCTGTGCGCATCCCAGATGGATGTCTGCAGCCGCGACCAAGCCGGACGGCCATCGGGCACTCCGCCCTGAGTGATGGTGTCCACCGCACCCAGCGGATTGGCATGCGGGCTGCCATTGGCTTCCTCTCCTTCGATCAGCAACAGTTCGGCCGAATCCCACAGTGGGTCGTAGTGCTGCACGTAGGTGCGATGATCGGTGATCGGCAGCCAGGCCAGGCCATTGAGCACGCCCTGGCCGATCTGATCAGCGACCGACACATTGCCCGGGCCTCTTTGGTCAAAGCCCTGGCGCATGGCAGAGCCATCCGCCGAATGGTCAGAATGCACATGCAGATCACCTGCCAGCCAGTGGCCCTGCGGCCTCGCTGCCCCCTCCAGAGTCGAGAACGCGGTCGCATCCACGGCCTGAGACGGGCTGAGCTGTCCCCCTTCGCAGGCGACCAGGAGCAGTACCAGCCAGAACCCGATCAGCCGCTGCACGTTCCGCAAGCTCAGTTCGAGCGGGGCAGCAGCCAGTCCGCCGATTCGGCCCAGACCGCGTTGCAGGCTTTGCTGCCCAGAATCACACCCATGTGGCCGCCGGGTGCGACGCGGAACTCCTTGTCCGAACTGGCGACAATCTCAACGATGCGCTGGGCGATCGGCGGCGGCACCAGATTGTCGGTCTTGCCGGCGAAGGCCAGCATCGCCGCACTGATCTTGTCCAGTTCGGCCACGCGTTCGCCGATTTCGATCTTGCCACTGGCCATCTGGTTATCCACGGCCATCTTGACCGTCATGTCCTGGATCACCCCACCGGGGTAGAGCAGCATATTGTTCAGATAGTCGGAGGTCGTGGAATGGGATTCCACGAACTCCCGATCCCACAGCCGCGTCACCAGATCCCAGTAGGTGGTCACACTGCCGATCGGATCGGTGAGCTTGAACGCCAGCGTGGTCGCCCAGGCGGGGGCATGCAGGTAGGCCGGATCCAGCATCTGCATGCGCAAATTGGTGTATTTACGAATCAACTGGGCCGGGGTATTCAGCGCCTGGGCCGCGCCGGCCACGATGCCGCCGCCACGCAGATCGATCGGACTGGCCACGGTGACGATGTTGCGGACGTGCGGGTCCTGATTCAGGCCCTGATACAACAGGCCCAGCAGCCCCCCCATGCACCAGCCCATCAAAGACACGTCCTGGACTCCGGCATGCCGACGAATCTGCGCCAGGGCCTCGCTGAGCATGGTATTGGCGTAATCGTTCAGCCCCAGACCGGCATGCTCCTTGCGCGGTTTTCCCCAATCCACCAGATAAGTCCTAAAGCCGCGCGCCGCCATATACCGCACCAGGCTGCGCTGCGGCATCAGATCAAAGGTTTCGGTGGTCACGCCCAGGGGCGGAATCAGCACCAGGGGCAGCCTGCGCTGATCACGCTCGATGGGCAGCCGCCGACCGTCGGCCAGCTCCACCTCGGTTTCTTCGGGCAGACCGTAGTAACGCACCGCCATCGGGTCACCATCATGGACCAGCTCGAACCAGGTGCGGCCGGATTTGACTAGGCGATCACGGCGGAACAGCCATTCCGTGCCGTTCGCGATGGTGGCGCTGGCGCGCTGATTCAGGGCCAGAGCCTGGCCCAAACCGACCCGCAAGAATTTATTCATTCGCCATGGCCTCGAGTTCCTCCAGGGCCAGGCCCATGTAGACCGCGATCCGCTGCAGGTGCGGCAGATTTTCGCGCGCGCCACACAGGCCGACACTCCACTGCCCGGCGTACTCCAGGCAGGCAATGTTCAAGGCGCCGCCCTGCAGCAGCATCGGCATGGGAAAAGCCGCATCCAGCTGCGCGCCATTGAAATACAAAGGCTCCTCGCTCAGGGCGAGCCGGACGATACCCAGATTGAACATCGGCGCCAGACGATGATCCACCCCCAGCATCTGCCGTAACAGATAAGGCATGGCGTCAACCGCCCCCTCGGCGCGGGCATCCGCCGGCGGCAACACGGCGAACTGCCGCCGCGCCAGCTTCAAGGACTGGCGAATCTCGGCCAGGCGCTTGTGCTTGTTCGCCTGGGCGGTGCCCAGGCTGAAGAAAACCGGGCTGAGCATGCCATCGTCCCGGGACCGGTCAGCCAGCAGGGCGACCAGGGAATCGTCCGGCAAGGCATTGAATTCCCGTAAAAATCTTCGCAAGGCACTGGCACAGAGGTAGTACAGCAGTTCTTCCGCGCTGGCCTGTAGCGGGGCGGCCACGGCTTCCAGTCGGGTCCTGGCATATTGTTGCGTTGCAAAGCGGCGCTGCGCGGTCAGTCGGTCATTCAGCGCCGAGCGCGGCACCCGCCGCACACCGGTCCAGCTGATCGAGGAACGCAAGCCGCCGGTGATCCGCGCCCGCAGGGCGCCCAGAAGCTGTGGCCAGTCGCGCAGCACCGTTGCGCCGCTCGGAGGACGGGTCTGAATCTGGGCCCAGATCGGCCGCAGGTCGCGCACAGCCCGGTCCGGACTCAGAAAGCTCGCCACCGCCCGCATCGCGTTGACCCCGTCCATCAGGGCCGGATGCAGTTTGATATATACGGCGAAACGATCGCCGTGCAGCCCTTCGATCAGATGCACCTCCCAGGGCGGTTTGGCCAGGTCCAGAGGATGGCTGTGCAGGCGTGACACCAGTTCGCCCAGTTCCCGTTCGCCACCAGGGGATGGCAAGGCCGAATGCCGGAAATGGTAATCCAGATCCACCTCCTTCTGGCTTACCCAGGCCGCGCTCCAGCCCCAGCGCCGGGCTCGATGCAAGCGGCCATTCCACGGCGGCTGCACCTGCGTGTCCGCCAGCCAGGATGCCGCGAGGCGCTGCACATAATCGGCCTTGGCACGCGCCGGACGACGAAAATACAGCAGCACGCCAACATGCATGGGCGTCGACTTCGACTCCAGGGCCAGCCACGCACTGTGCAAGGGATTCATCGGGTATTCACTCATGCTTCCATGGTAGTAGAAAATGCCACGCAGCGGGACTCCGCCGGGCATTCCAGGCAGTGCCTGCAACGCCTGGATCGCACTCCACTGGAACCGCGCAGCGGTTTGAATTTTCAACCGGTTCAAGGCGTTTCCCAGACACCATAAAGCAGTCGCTGTTGCCGTCAGTATTAAGCCTGATTCAGGCGATTAATTGACGGCAGCCGCCTATCACCAATTGGACTTTATTACCATCTTATGCGATGATTCGCGGCTCATTGCGCACCGTGGACCATGCTGTCCGCATTTAGCGCTCAATTCTGCGGATTGTTGCGAACCGCATTTAAACCAGACTCATAGTGTCGGCGGGTTGTTCAGACTACTCAGGACCCCGGGGAAGCTTTTCGTCAGATCAGATGATGAATTACCGTGATCTGACCGACCAATGATGTTGACCAATAACAGCCGGGTGCGAAGAAATCATTAGGTTTCCTGCTCCGACTTTTAACGCCCCTGCGGGCTCAAGCTCGCGTGACAAGCTTTCATTCATCAGCCCGTCGAGGCATGCGCATGGCATTCCTCACTGGCGTTACACAAGCTCAGCTATAAGCCTACGTGCCCAGTAAAAAAACTACAGATTCGAGCCGCGGGAATATCGCGCTGCGCCTGCCGACCGCCGAAGACGGCCCGGCCCTGCATCAGTTGGTCGGCCGTTGCCCGCCGCTCGATCCGAATTCCCTGTACTGCAACCTGCTGCAATGCAGTCATTTCGCCGACACCGGCCTGGCGGCGCAACTGGACGACACCCTGGTGGGTTTTGTCTCCGGCTACCGGGTGCCACAGCGACGCGAAACTTTTTTCCTCTGGCAGGTCGTGGTGGCTCCCGAGGTTCGCGGCCGCGGCCTGGCCAGACGCATGATCCACGCACTGCTGCGACGCTTGAGCAGCAGCGCGGTGACTTACCTGGAGACCAGCATCACGCCCGACAACGCGGCCTCCTGGGCCCTGTTTCGCGGGCTGGCGCGCGACCTGAACTGCCCGTGCGAAGAATCGATCCTGTTCTCCAGCGCAACCCATTTCCGCAACGCGCATGCCACCGAGCATCTGCTGCGTATCGGCCCTTTTTCCAAGCTTGACACCGAGTTGAACCCATGAAGATTTTCGAAGAAATTGAATCCGAGGTACGGAGTTATTCACGTGCATTTCCCCGCAGTTTTCATAAAGCCCAGGGCGAGTTTCTGTTCGACAAGGAAGGCAATCGCTATCTGGATTTTCTAGCCGGCGCCGGCACGCTTAATTACGGCCACAATAATCCGCTATTGAAGAAAAAATTGCTGGATTATATTCATGAAGATGGCATCACTCACGGGCTGGATCTACACACCGAGGCCAAACGCCAGTTTCTCGAAACATTCAACGAGAAAATACTCAAACCCCGGGACATGGAATATATCGTCCAATTTACCGGCCCCACCGGCACCAATGCGGTCGAGGCGGCCATCAAGATCGCCCGCAACGTGAAGGGCCGCGAGACCATCGTGGCGTTCACCAACGGTTTTCATGGCGTCTCCCTGGGTGCGCTCGCCTTGACCGGGAATTCGCATCACCGCAATGCGGCGGGGGTCAGCCTCACCGGCGCCGACCGCGTCCCGTATGACCAGTATCTGGGCGAAGATTTCGACACCACCGCCTATCTGGACAAGCTGCTGTCCGATTCCAGCAGCGGTCTGGACCTGCCCGCCGCGGTGATCGTTGAAACCGTCCAGGGCGAAGGCGGCATCAACGCCGCCAGTTTTGACTGGTTGCGTAATCTGTCCGAGGTCTGCCAGCGACACGACGTGCTGTTGATCATCGATGACATTCAGGCCGGCTGCGGTCGGACCGGAACCTATTTCAGTTTCGAGCAGGCCGGCATCAAGCCGGACATCATCACCCTGTCGAAATCCCTGGGCGGCTATGGCCTGCCCTTCGCGGTTGTGCTGATGAAACCGGAACTCGACCAATGGAAACCCGGCGAGCATAACGGTACTTTCCGGGGCAACAATTTCGCCTTTGTCACGGCGACCGCCGCCATTGACCAATACTGGTCCGATGATGCGTTCTCCAAGGAAATCCTGCGCAAGGGTGAGTACATCGGCAAGCGCCTGGCGCAAATCGCTCTACGCTATGGCAATGGCAACCTGACCGCGCGAGGTCGCGGCATGTTCCAGGGCCTGAACTGCGTCAACGGCGAACTGGCCGGTCAGATCACCCGCGCCGCGTTCCGTAAGGGCCTGATTATCGAAACCAGTGGGGCCGAGGACCACGTGGTCAAATGCCTGTGCCCGCTGATCATCAGCGACGAAAACCTCAAGCGCGGCCTGGACATCATCGAAGAAAGTGTTGCTGAAGTGCTGGCCGGTGACGTCACGGTGCCTGCCGAACACGATTTTTTTGAAACCGTAGAGTAACTCGGGAGAACGCGATGATCGTACGACACCTGCAAGCAGCACAACAATCCGGCCGCCGGGTGGTTTCGCAAGGCTGGGAAAGCACCCGCCTGCTGCTGAAAAACGACCAGATGGGTTTCTCGTTTCACATCACCACCATCTACGCCGGGGCGGTCCTGCCGATGCATTACCAGAACCATCTGGAGTCGGTGTACTGCATTTCCGGCGAAGGTGAGATTGAAGCTGCCGACAGCGGCCAGATTCATCCGATCCGCCCGGGCACGGTCTATGCCCTGGATCAGCACGATCGGCATACCTTGCGCGCCACCACCGAAATGCAGATGGCCTGCGTGTTCAATCCGCCACTGCACGGCAAGGAAGTCCACAACGCTGAAGGCGCCTATGAACTGGAAGCAGAAGAGGTCTGCGACTGAACATGCAAGACGCAAAGCAACATACCGTTGAGAAGATCGGCGGCACGTCGATGAGCGATTATCCCGCCGTACGCGACAGCGTGATCTTGCGCGGCGGGCACGGCAAGGATCTCTACCAGCGGATATTCGTGGTCTCGGCCTATGCCGGTATCACCAATCTGCTGCTGGAGGACAAACATACCGGCCAGCCCGGCGTCTACGCCCGATTCGCCAAGGCCGCCGATGACCGCGACTGGCAGTCCGCCCTGGCCCAGGCGCGCAAGCAGATCAGTCAGATCAATCAAGCCCTGTTCGATCAGCCGGCGGCCCTGGCGGCCAGCGAGGCCTTCATTGGCGAGCGTCTGGATGATGCACAGCGCTGCCTGGCCGATCTGCAAAGGCTTTGCGAGCACGGTCATTTCGCCCTCGACACCCATTTGCTCACCGTGCGCGAGATGCTCGCCAGCATCGGCGAAGCCCACAGTGCCTGGAATACCGCCCAGCTGCTGCAACGCGATGGGGTGAATGCCCGCTTTGTCGACCTGTCCGGCTGGAATGCGACCGAGCATCTGTCGCTGGACGAGCATATCGAGCAGGCCTTCGGCAATCTGGACCTGAGTCGGGAACTGCCCATCGTCACCGGCTATACCCATTGCGAAAACGGTCTGATGTCCAGCTACGACCGTGGTTACTCCGAGATCACCTTCAGCCGCATCGCGGCACTGACCGGCGCGCGAGAAGCCATCATTCACAAGGAGTATCACCTCAGCAGTGCCGACCCGCGCCTGGTCGGACCACAACGCACGGTGCCCATTGGCCGGACGAACTACGATGTTGCGGACCAACTCGCCAATCTGGGCATGGAGGCGATTCACCCCCGCGCCGCCAAAGGCCTGCGCCAGCTGAACATTCCCCTGCGGGTGAAGAACACCTTCGAACCGGAGCACGCCGGCACCCTGGTCACCCGTGACTACGTCAGCGAGACGCCCCGGGTCGAGATCATCGCCGGACGGCGGCAGGTGTATGCGGTCGAGTGCTTCGATCAGGACATGACCGGCAGCATCGCGACCTATGACCGAGAACTACTCGAAGCCACCCAGCGCTTCAAGGCGGGGATCGTCACCAAGGACATCAACGCCAACACCATCACCCATTATCTGGCGGCCAACCTCAACACCGTCAAGCGCATCCGTCGGGTCATTGAAGACCGCTTTCCGGACTGCGAGATCCAGGTCCGCAAGCTGGCCATCGTGTCAGCCATCGGCAGCGACATGAAAGTGCCCGGCATGCTGGCGAAAGCGGTGGCCGCGCTGGCCGACGCCGGCATCAGCATCGTGGCGATGCATCAGTCGATGCGCCAGGTGGACATGCAATTCGTCATCGATGTGGCGGACTATGAAGCCGCGGTGCGCAGCCTGCACCGCCACCTGATCGAAGTGCACGACCACGGCGTGGCGATTTGTGCGGCCTGAACGGCCGCCGGGCATGGACTGCGCCGCCGCGTGTGACCGGCCGGGGCGATTGACCCCGGCGCACAAGTCGTCGAGAGTCGCGTCTCACTTTTTCGAGCAGCCGCATGTCTGAGCAAAAAACCTTGAGCGAACGCGATCTGGCCTGTGTCTGGCACCCCTGCACCCAGATGAAGGATCACGAATCGCTGCCGCTGATCGAAGTGGCCAGCGGGGACGGGGTCTGGCTGCGGGATACCCAGGGCAAGCAATACCTGGACATCATCAGTTCCTGGTGGGTGAATCTGTTCGGTCACGCCAATCCGTATATAGCCCAGGCCCTGAACGCGCAGGCACAAAAACTCGAGCACGTGATCTTCGCCGGCCACACCCATGAGCCGGCAGTCACGCTGGCCGAACGCCTGCTCAAGCTGGCCCCGCCCGGCTTTGGCAAGGTGTTTTTCGCCGACAACGGCTCGGCGGCGGTCGAAGTCGCATTGAAAATGAGCTTCCACTACTGGCGCAACCGCGGCCAGCAGCGCCAGCGCTTCATCAATCTGAGCAATGCCTACCACGGTGAAACCCTGGGCGCGCTGAGCGTCGGTGATGTGCCGCTGTACAAGGAGACCTACGAACCGCTGCTGCTGGATTCGATCTGCGTCAGCGGACCGGACAACTACCTGCGTGAAGACGGGGAATCGCCGCAGGAGCATGCCCGGCGCAAGCTGCTCGACATGCGCCAGGCTCTGGAGCAGCATGCACAGGATGTCTGCGCGGTGATCATCGAGCCGCTGGTGCAGTGCGCCGGCAATATGCGCATGCATGATCCCGAATACCTGCGCGGCTTGCGCGCCCTGTGCGACGAATTCGACGTGCATCTGATCGCGGATGAAATTGCCGTGGGTTTCGGCCGCACCGGCACGCTCTTCGCCTGCGAGCAGGCGGACATCCGTCCCGATTTTCTGTGCCTGTCCAAAGGCCTGACCGGTGGCTGGCTGCCCTTGTCCGTGGTCCTGACCGACGATTCGGTCTATGCCGCGTTTTACGACGAGTACGAAACCCTCAAAGCGTTTTTGCACTCGCACTCCTACACCGGTAACCCGCTGGCCTGCAGCGTCGCCAATGCCACCCTGGATCTGTTCGAACAGCAGGACACCGTCCAGGCCAATCGCAAGCTGGCGGCCCGCATGGCCAGCGCCGCCGCCACTCTGGCGGATCATCCCCATGTGGGCGATATTCGCCAGACCGGCATGATTCTGGCGATCGAAATGGTTGCACAGCGCAGCAGCCGGACACCGTATGACTGGCGCGAACGCCGTGGCCTGCGCGTGTACCAGCACGCCCTGCAACGCGGCGCCCTGCTGCGCCCCCTGGGCAATGTGATCTACTGGATGCCGCCCTATGTCATTACCGAGGAGCAGATCGACTGGATTGCCGAAGTGACCCGGGAAGGCATCGATATCGCTACCGCCGGCTAAGCGCGCGTTTGCGGAAAGTGCAGCAGGCGGGTCTCCCCGCTGACTTCCGGCTGCAAGGTGACGTGTTCAATGCCAAATTGCTCACCCAGCGCGGTCTGGGTCAGACGCAGAATGCGCGGCCAGGCCTGCATGTCCTTGATGACGACATGCGCGGACAGGGCGCGCAGCCCGGACGAGACCGACCAGATGTGCAGGTCGTGGACCTCGACAATGTCCGGATCCAACGCGGCCAGTCGCTGACCCACCGCATGCAGATCAATGCCGGGCGGCACGCCTTCCATCACGATGTGCACCGATTCCAGCAGCAGGCGGGTTGAAGACACCAGAATCAGGCCGCAGATCAGCAGCGAAAGGATCGGATCGATCGGCGTCCAGCCGGTGAACCAGACCACGGCTCCAGCCACCAGGGCCGCGACCGAGCCCAGGATATCGCCCAATACATGCAGCATGGCGCCACGGGTATTCAGGGTTTGCGGCCCCGCGTGCAGCATCCGCACCACCAGCAGATTGACCAGCAGACCCGCGCCAGCAATCAGCATCACCGTCATCCCCCTCACCGGGGCTGGCTGGCGCAGACGCGCGATGGCTTCGCCCGCAATCACCGCAATCACCGCGTACATCAGCAGCACATTGAGCAACGCCCCAAGCACCTCCGCGCGCTGCATGCCGTAGGAATAACGCCGGGTGCTGCCGACCCGGCTGACCGCCAGGGCCAGCGCGGCCAGACCGAGCGCGAAGGCATCGGTGACCATATGCCCCGCGTCGCCAATCAGGGCCAGGGAATTCGCGCTCAGACCGCCGATGAACTCCACCAGCGCAAATCCAGCGGTGAGCAACAGGGCGCGGCCCAGGGTATTGGGGCCGGCATGCGGGTGATGGTGATCGGACATCGCGGAGTGATCGCGCAGCAGTTCGCCGCCCTGTGGCCAGAAAACCTTAATGGTACAGGCAAGCAGCGAGTGGAAAGCCTTGCCACGCGCCTCCTCACCGGGCTTTTCGCTGGACATCCGGCGACGAAGTCCCAAACTAGGGGTCTGACCTCACTGATACTCTGCCGATGAATGCTGCCAAACCCATACGCAAGCTGCTGGTCGCCAACCGCGGTGAAATTTCCATCCGGGTCATGCGTGCCGCGGTCGAGATGGGCATCAAGACGGTCGCCATCTACGCCTACGAAGACCGCTTCTCCCTGCACCGGTTCAAGGCGGACGAGAGTTACCAGCTGGGCAAGAGCGAAAAGCCCATCGCGGCCTATCTGGATATTCCCAATATTCTGCGCATCGCGCGCGAGGCCCAGGTCGATGCGATTCACCCCGGCTACGGTTTCCTGTCGGAAAACCCCCAGTTCGCCGAGGCCTGCGCGGCAGCCGGCATCACCTTCATCGGCCCCAGCCCCGCCGTGCTGCGCACTCTCGGCGACAAGGTCGCTGCACGGCAGGCGGCCCAGGCTGCCCAGGTCCCGGTCCTGCCGGCCACCGGCGCCCTGCCCGAAGATCCGGCCGTCTGTCGCCAGCAGCTCGCGGCCATCGGCTATCCCATCATGCTCAAAGCCAGTTGGGGTGGCGGCGGACGCGGCATGCGCGTGGTCGAATCCGAGGCCGAGCTCGCCGTGCAATTGCAGACTGCACGCAGTGAATCCAAAGCCGCCTTCGGCAACGATGAGGTGTACGCGGAGAAACTGGTGCGACGCGCACGCCATGTCGAAGTCCAGATCCTGGCGGATCTGCACGGCGAGGTCGTCCATCTGTTCGAGCGTGATTGCACGGTGCAGCGGCGCAACCAGAAAGTGGTTGAGCGCGCGCCCGCCCCTTACCTGAGCGACGCCCAGCGCAGCGCGCTGTGCGATGCCGCGTTGCGGCTGTGTCGTAACACTCAGTATTCCAACGCCGGCACGGTCGAGTTCCTGCTCGACAGCGACAGCGGAGAGTTCTATTTCATCGAGGTCAACCCGCGAATTCAGGTGGAACACACCGTCACCGAGGAAGTGACCGGCGTGGATATCGTCAAGGCGCAGATTCTGGTGGCCAGCGGCGCCGCCATCGGCTCGGTGCCCGGCCTGCCCGCCCAGGATCAGCTGCGCCTGGATGGACACGCCCTGCAATGCCGGGTCACCACCGAGGATCCGGAAAACGGTTTCACCCCGGATCATGGCCGCCTGGTGGCCTACCGCAGCCCGGCGGGCCTGGGCATCCGCCTGGATGGTGGTTCGGCCTATGCCGGCTCGGTCATCACCCCGTATTACGACTCCCTGCTGGTCAAGGTCACCGCCTGGGCGCCGCACGCCGACGAAGCGATTTCCCGAATGGATCGCGCCTTGCGCGAGTTCCGCATCCGTGGCCTGTCGACCAATCTGCAATTTCTGGAAAACGTGATCGGCCACCCGCAATTTGCCGCTGGCGATTACACCACCCGGTTTATCGATACGACACCGGAGCTGTTCCAGTTTGCCGCCCGGCAGGACCGGGCCACCAAGCTGTTGCGCTTCATCGGCGAGGTGGTGGTCAAAGGCCACCCGGAAATGCAGGGCCGCCAGGCCCCGACCCTGCCCCTGGCCACACCGCGCCTGCCCGCGGTGGATCTGTCGACCGCCCCGCCCCCGGGACTGCGCGACGAACTCAAGCGCCTCGGCCCGGCCGGGTTTGCCCAGTGGCTCAAGGACCAGCCCCAGGTGCTGCTGACCGACACCAGCCTGCGGGATGCCCATCAAAGCCTGATCGCGACCCGCATGCGCAGTCACGACATGCTGGCGATCGCACCGTACTACGCCCGTCTGGCGCCGGGCCTGCTATCGCTGGAATGCTGGGGAGGTGCGACTTTTGATGTCGCCCTGCGTTTCCTCAAGGAAGACCCGTGGGAGCGCCTGGCCGGCCTGCGTGAAGCCATCCCGAACATTCCGCTGCAAATGCTGCTGCGTTCCGCCAATGCGGTGGGTTACACCAATTACGCCGACAATGTGGTGAAGTTTTTCATTCGCCAGGCCGCGGATGCGGGCATCGATATTTTTCGCATCTTCGATTGCCTGAACAACGTCGACGCGATGCGCCTGGCGATCGATGCGGTGGCTGAATCCGGCGGCGTGGCCGAGGCCGCGATCTGCTATACCGGCGATCTGTTCGACAGCAGCCGGCCGAAATTCGACCTGAGTTCCTATGTCAGCATGGCGAAACAACTGGAGCAGGCCGGCGCCCACATCCTGGCCATCAAGGACATGGCCGGCGTGTGTCGCCCCCGCGCGGCTCACGCCTTGATCACCGCGCTGAAGCAGGAAGTCGGCCTGCCCATTCATTTCCATACCCACGACACCAGCGGCATCAGCGCAGCCAGCGTGCTGGCTGCGGTGGATGCGGGCTGCGATGCGGTGGACGGGGCACTGGATGCGATGTCTGGCCTCACCTCCCAGCCCAATCTGGCCAGCATCGCCACCGCCCTGGAGGGATCCGCACGAGATCCCGGGGTCGATCTGGATGCCTTGCAACAGCTGTCCGAATACTGGGAAGACGCCCGCCGTTATTATTCGCCCTTCGAAGCGGATATCCGCTCGGGCACCGCCGATGTGTATCGCCATGAAATGCCGGGCGGGCAGTACACCAATTTGCGCGAGCAGGCCCGGGCGATGGGCCTGGGACCACGCTGGTCGGAGGTTTCCCAGGCCTATGCCGCGGTCAACCGGCTGTTCGGTGATATCGTCAAGGTCACGCC
>JBFJVB010000084.1:0-14695 GCA_041624435.1 Oceanococcus sp.
CAAGTCGAATCGGCGTCCGAAAATAGTTTGACCTTGCTCTCCAGCGCGCTAAGGTTTGCGTGTCCCATTCAGAGCCTACCGCATGTCCAGCCGATCCATTCTTGTCTACCTGAGCCTGTTCCTCAGCGCCTGCCTGCCCGTCGACAACGGTCCCGAAGCCACACCGGACGCGGCGCCCGAGCAACCGGCCGCACGCTTTTCCGGACCGGTTGGCGACGCCGGTATTCATGGCCACCCGATGTGGGACAGCTGGTACGACTTGTCCGAGTTGGGCTATGTGGAAGAGGAGTATTTTGTTTCGGGCACCGCCCGCGCCTATCCCGAGGGCCCCGATGCGCCCTACACCACCCGGATTATCCTTCGCCGCCCCGAATCCGCCGAGCAATTCAATGGCACCCTGCTGCTCGACTGGGTCAATGTCACCGCCCAGTTTGAAAATGCCGTCGATACACTCGAAGCGCACCGTTATTTTTTACGCGAGGGCTATGCGTACGCGCATGTCAGCGTCCAGGCCGCCGGCCTGTGTTGCACACCGCTCACGCCACAGGTCTGGGATCCGGTGCGTTACATGGCGCTGGATCATCCCGGAGACGATTATGCCTTTGACATCTTCAGCCAGATCGCCGCGGGCCTGAAGCAGGAGGCATCTCCGCCAATGGGCGGGCTGCCGCTCGCCAGGATCATCGCGATGGGCCAGTCGCAATCGGCTATCCGCCTGCATCAATATGTCAATGAACTTCAGGCCCGCACGGGCGTGATCGATGGTTTCCTGATTCATGGCGATATCGGCGCCGGCAAGGATTTCGGCACGCGCCCGGCAGCGCCGGTACTGCACCTGCTCAGCGATGCCGAAGCCGACCCGGAGGAACCCAGCGCCAGTGACAATTACCGCCTTTGGGAGGTGGCGGGCTCGGCCCATCAGGATCTATGGGTGGGGTACCACCAGGAACTGGGTCAATCGCGGCGGGTGGCCGGAGGCCTGCAGCAATCCGTCAGTGACGACGACGACCTGCACCTGCTTGCCGGCAACTATGGAGAACAGCCTGACCCCGGCATGGAAGTCTGCATTGCCGCCGGCGCGGCCTTCCCGATGCGCTTTGCCGTCGCCGCCGGCCTGGATCATCTGAACCGCTGGATTCGCGGCGGCACCCCACCACCCCAACCGCCGCGCTACAGCTTCACCGCAACGGGGACCCTGGCCAGCGACGAACTGGGCAATGCCCTGGGCGGCCTGCGTTACCCGCCCATCGAGGTGCCGGTTGCCCGATACCAGTCCACGGTGTGCGCTCTGGGCGGCATCACCATCCCGCTGAGCGAATCCGAACTGCTGCAGCGCTATCCCAGCCATGCGCACTACATGCAGGCCCTGCAGGTCGCCACCGATCGCAGCGTCGCCGACGGCTATCTGTTGCCGGCCGATGCACGGGAGCTGCTGGAACGGGCGCAGGCCGCCAGCCTGCGCTGGCCGCTGGACCTGGCCGGCTGAAACCCCGATCATTCGCAAACTGCGTTGCAAAATGCGAAGCATCCGCAAATTGCGCCGAATACAAACCTCAAAAAAATTTGAGATTTAATACCCAAGATATTGTTTTTATACATTTTTATTTAATTTTTCGGAGTTGGCACGGGAGCTGCTAAGGAAAAGGCAGTTACAACACCAAGGATCGACTCCGTGAAAACTTCTCACCTGATATTGTCAGCACTTACCGTCACCAGCATCGCGACGGTCTCGGCCTTCGCCAGCCAACTGCAAAGCGAAACCGCCCAGTTGGCGGCCGCGCAGTCCGGACCGGTGATGAACCCCGCGAGCACCCGCTACATTGTTCAGCTGGGCAGCACCCAGGCAGCCCGCGAGGCGGTGAACCAGGTGGCCGGCGAGGTGCTGACCGATTTCAATCTGATCAACGGGGTGGGTGCACAGCTGAGCCCGGAACAGGCCAGGCGTCTGCGCCAGGCCTTTCCGCAGGCGCGGCTGCATGTCGATGGCCGGCTCAAGCTGGCAGGCAATACCAAGAACAAGGGCAAAGGCGCCTCGGCCACCGTGCCGCAGGAAACCGACCACCCGGAAATGATCGACGCCAATGAGCTGCATGTGCAGGGCATCGTCGGTTCCGGCGTGACCATCGCCTTCCTGGATTCCGGCATGTGGGTGGATGAAGGTCAGGTCCATGAGGGCCTGCTGCTGGGCACCAATCAACGCCCGGGCCGGGTCCTGAAGAATATCGAAATGCTGGAGTCCAGCAATGACGACGCTTTCGATGACTACGGACATGGCTCCCACATCGCCTCGGTCGCGGCCAGCAGCTATCGGACCCCGGACGGTGGCTACCAGGGCATCGCTCCGGATGCCGACCTGATTTCGATCAAAGCCTTCGATCGCAACGGTGGAGCCACCTATTACGATGTGATCTCAGGCATCGAGTGGGTCATTACCCACCGTGAAAAGTACAATATCCGCGTTCTGAACCTGTCCTTCGGCGCCGCGCCCAGCTCGCATTACTGGGATGATCCGGTCAATCAGGCCGTGATGGCCGCCTGGCAGGCCGGGATTGTGGTCGTGACCTCGGCCGGCAACGAAGGCCCCGAACCGATGAGCATCGGCGTACCGGGCAATGTGCCTTACGTGATCACGGTCGGTGCAGCGGATGATAACCACACGCCGTTCGATCGCAGCGACGATTTCCTGTCCAGCTTTTCTTCCGCCGGCCCCACTTTCGAGGGTTTCGTCAAGCCGGACCTGATTGCCCCCGGCGCCCGGCTGACGGGAATGATTCATCCGGGTTCGCTGTTGTCCAATAACCACGAAGCGCATCTGCTGGAGGATCGCAAGCATTTCCGCATGTCGGGCACCTCCCAGTCGGCGGCGGTGGTGAGCGGTGTGGTCGCGCTGATGTTGCAGCACAATCCGGACTTGAGCCCGGATGACGTGAAGTGCCGGCTGGCCTCCTCGGCCTATGCCGCGACGGCCGGCAGCGATGCGCACTACTCGGTGTTCCAGCAGGGTGCCGGCCTGGTGAATGCCCGCGATGCGGTCTACAGCACCGCCAGCGGCTGCGCCAACCTGGGCCTGGATCTGGCCGCTGACCTGGCCGGGGAAAAGCATTTTGCCGGTCCGGTCGAGGAAGACGAGCAGGGCAACTTCGTGATCCGTGACGAAAACGGTGAGCTTACCGAGCTGAATGGCGATGCCTTCATCTGGAGTCGGTCCTACATCTGGAGCCGGGCCTATGTCTGGAGTCAGGCCTTCATCTGGAGCCGGTCCTACATCTGGAGTCGGGCCTTCATCTGGAGCCGGGCCTATGCCTGGAGCCGCAGCTATCCCTGGGATACGTCTGACTCTGCAGGCACCACGACGGATCTGGCCAGCAACACCACCGTCGTCCGTTCGCTCAGCAACCGCTGGGTGGAGCCGGAGGCCCAGCGCTACCAGGATTGATTGAGCGGTCCACAGCGTCACGCCCTGAAGTTCAACCGAGCTTCAGGGCGTTTTTGGGTTCGCGCCCTGCCCGGGGTGACTCAACGGGCCACCGCAATGACCTGCTGGCGCACGAAACGCAGCAGGGCGCGGGTCGCGGCGGTGGGTTTGTCCGCCTGCGCATCCGGCTTGGCCTTGCGAATCAGCTGACGCAGACGCTGGGCCTCCACGCCCGGATGCTGATCCACGAATTCGGTCAGCGCCGGATTGCCTTCGCTCAGCAAGCGGCCACACCAGCGCTGTGCGGTTCGGGTGGACACCATGGACAGGCTGCTGTTCGGATCGACCCGATCCATCGCCAGCGCGATCTCTTCGGGGTCGTGTTCCCGCACCAGCTTGCCGATCCGTTTGATGTGCCGGCGCTGCGCTTCGTGGGAACTGATGCGCTTCCATTCCAGCAAGGCGTCTCGCAGGGCTTCGGAAACCGGAAACTCGGCAATCTGCACCTTGCTCAAGGCGACCAGGCGACGCCCCAGGGCCTGCATCGCTTCATCTTCGCGCTTGAGCTGCATCTTGCTCGGGGCGCGGGTCTCATCCTGGGTATCGTCGCTGGGGCTGTGCACGTGTCGGTGGCTGTACAAAAAGGCCGCCACTATTACAGGTTCGCAGGCAAACGCCAACGTCCAGGTCGCTCTCAGTCGGCCCTCAGACGCTGCCAGTGCACCTCGCATTCACCGGCATCCGCCGCTACATAGGCCGCATCACCCGTGATCGTGACCGACAGATTCATGGTGCGTTGCACGAGTTTGGCCAGGGCCTGAATCTCGGCCCAGGGAAACTGATAAAACTCGGCGCGCAGGGCGAGAAACCTGTCCAGATCCTGCCCCCACCAGTGGGCCGATTTGCTGTTGAAGCTGTAAACCCTGACCTTGCCGGCGAGATGGCTGGCTTTCTTGATGCGCTCAGCGGCGGGCTCACCCACATCGATCCACAGCTCGATCTGTCCGTCCAGGCCGCGCGCCCACAGATCAGGCTCATCGACCGCGCTCAAACCTTTGCCGAAGCTCAGGCCATCCCGCGCATTCAGACAATAGGCCAGCACCCGCACCATCATGCGCTCCCTGGTCTCGGAGGGGTGCTGCGCCACGGTCAGGTTCAGGCTGTCGTAATAACCGCGCTCGATGTCGGACAGGGCGATCGTCAGCTTGAATATGGTCGGCTTGATGGCCACGGTGAAATGCCTGTGCTTAGCTTGGGTTGGGGTCGAGAATGTCTGTGCGCGGTGCCAGTATGCCCGGCTGAACGCGGTATAGTTCCACCCGCCCCTGCCCGATGCCCTACCGCATGAAAATTCTCGTCCGCAATCTCGCCCGCCACACCACCGAAGCGGATTTGCGCAAGCTGTTCGAAGCCCACGGCGGCGTTCAGTCCTGCACCCTGGTCATGGATAAGGCCAGCGGTCTGTCCAAAGGTTTCGGTTTCGTCGAAATGCCCAAGCCCGGCGAGGCCAAGGCCGCACTGAAAACCCTCAATGGACTGGACCTGGATGGCAACAGGATTCGGGTCAAGAAGGCTGAATCAACGCCAGACGCCGCAGCGGGCGCCGCAGCGCAAGTGGCACCCAGCCCGTACAAACGTCGCCAACCCTGAGCCGCTGCGAACCCGGCTGGCGAAGTTGATGCGCCCGCACAACGCCCTCTCAGGGACACCGGGCCCACTGCGGGCGATCCGCATCAGCGCCTGGATCGAGCGCGCACTCAATGATGCCGTGCTGGGTTTTCTCGCCCTGGCCTGCCTGTTCCTGATGATCGCGCCGGTCGTGTTCGAACTCGGCCAAGCCGCGCAACAGACCCTGTTGTACATCGAATACCTGATCGTGGCCCTGTTCGCGGCAGAGTACCTGGCGGCGCTGTACCGGGCCCAGGACAAGGCCGGATTCGCCCGCAGCCCCTGGCGGGTGATTGATGCCCTGATCATTCTGGCCGGGATCCTGTCCCTGCTCCCGCTGGGCGCCGATGTTCTGCGCGGCTCACCGGCACTGCGCCTGCTGCGGCTCGGCCGTCTGGCCTTGCTCGGCACCCGGTCCAGTCTGGCGCTGCAAGCCCATGCGGAACCGATGGACGGCGCCGCACAGACGGCTCCAGCGCAACTGGAGGTGTGGGCGCTGGGCGCGTCAGGCACGGCCTTTGAAGCGATTTCCTGGCCGACCGCGCAACAACGCATCGGCACTGCGGAGCCAGACTGGTTGTTCATCAGCGGGGTGAATCAGGAGCATCTGGCCCCGGTTGCGCAGGCGCTGGGCGTTCCGCAAAAGGCCGTGGAAAGTCTGTTCCAGTCCAGCATTCCGCGCTTTGACCGACTGGAACGCTTCTCTACCCTGTTTGTCCGCTACCCGCTCGCGATGCAGGCCGGCGAGCGCCTACGGCGCACCTCCGTGCTGCTGGTCGGCACGGCCGACAATGTCATTGTGCTGAGTCGCGAGCACACCGAATTGCCGCACCGGGTGCAGTCGCGCCTGGCAGAACTGGGCGACGAAACGCCGCGCATGCTCCGCGCCACCGTCGCCCTGATCGGTGAAATCAGCCGCGCCTACACGGCCGTCATCGAACAGCTTGAAGCCACGCTGCTGAAGATTGAAGCGACTCAGGCGAGCCTGCAGGACGCCGAATTCCTCCGTCAGACCTTCGAACTGCGCGCCGACATCCTGCGGGTCCGCGGCAGCCTGAAGCATCTGAAAAGCGTGGTGCGGGACCTGCATCAAGGCCACATCATCCTGGCCGGCGCCAAGCCGCAGCACGCCGCGCTGTTCGGCTTGCTGGCCGATGATTGCGGGGATCTTTACGATGACATCGAGGATCTGCGCGATTCCCTGCAGGCCCTGGTCGACCTGCGCCTGAATGTGTCTTCTTTCCAGATGAACCGCGTCATGCGTCTGCTCGCCCTGCTCACCGCGCTGGCCCTGATTCCGGCTACCGCCGGCGGCTTGCTGGGCATGAACCTGACGGACACACCCTGGCCTGCCACGCTGGCCCAGGTCGCTTTCGGCGTTGCCGCCGGCATGGGGCTGAGCCTGTATCTGTTCGCAATCAAGGGCTGGCTGCGCTAGGCCGGTGCCGCGTTCCGCTCCGATGCTTCGCGTGCGCCCTCGGAGCCGCTGAGCACCATGGCTTTTTTCTTTAAAAAGCAACAACTAAGCTTACAGAAGCTCGAAATTACGGTAAATTGTCCCCGGGGCCTCGCCGAAACCACAGCGGACACATGCAAGCGCACAAGAAATCAGCGTCACCGGTCATGTCAATACCCCGATCAGAATCTCCTGTTCTGTATCGCAGCGGATAAGCTCGCTGATGATCTGGCGCCCGCAGATTAAGCACTTCCTCAAGCTCGCCAGCGTCTGTACTGGAGCCATACTGCTGACCCTGCTCGCCGGAAGGCAATTCGAGCTGACCCATGCCCCGGCCACCTGGCTGCATGACAGCGTCGCCCGCTTGCCGCAACTTGGCCCGCCAGACGGAGAGACCTCGGGCCTCACCGTGGTGACCATCGATGTAGCCGCAGCACACGCCCCGAATTTTCCCTGGGCGCAACTGCGCGAGCGAATCCTGGCCCTGGAACCTGCCCGGCTGGGCCTGAGCAATCTGCCGGACACGGCATTCCCGAGCTGGCTGGAGCCCGACGACCAGCGTCTGATCTTCGGGGTCTTCGCGGAGCAGTTGCCGCGCATCCCGGCGCTGTCACACAGCGCGCGACGCACTGGACTGATCAGTCCGCCACTGCAGGAACACGGCGTGGTGCGCTGGTTCGATCTGGACCCGCCGCAGTCGGCGGCCGTCCCGCCCAGGGTCGATTTCCTGCGCCTGTTCGGTCCGCAGACGGCATCCGCACAGGACCGCATCAAGCCCGGGCGTTACCGGATCGACTTCAGCCTGGGCAAGCAGATCCCGGTGATCGAAGCCAGACGCATCCTGCGACAAGGTGGTTTGCCGCAGCTGTTCACTGGACGGACCGTCCTGATCGGCCTGGCGGTTGGACCCGGTGAGGCGGGATTTCACACCCCCCTGAATGTGAACGCGCCATCCGGCATGCCCCTGGTCGAACTGCAGGCATATATGATCGCCAGCCTGCAGCAGGGACGACTGGAACGGGCGCTGAGTACGCAGGCCGCCCTGCTCGGCCTGATCGCAGTGGTGGCGACGACCGTCGCCTTGTTTGTAAGCCTGGAATTGCTCACCGCCGTCATCCTGAGTCTGGGCATGGGCATCGCCCTGACCCTGGCAGCCTGGCTGGCGCTGCAATTCGCCCAACTCTGGCTGCCGTTGTTTGAAGGACTGCTGAGCCTCGCGCTGGCGGGCTTGATCTCAGCCGTGCAGATGTGGCGTGAACAGGAGAAACGGCTGCGGGCGGTCACCATCGATGTGATGAGCCGGGTGCAGGAACGGCTGACCCCAGCCAATGTCCTGGCGTCCACGCGACCCTGGGAGGTCATCATCGCTTTCACCCGCGAGGTATTTGACGCGCAAAGCCAGGTGTTCCTCGAATGTCTGCCGGATGAACCCCGGGTCAAAGCCATCGCCGCCGACCGCTACGACATCAACAGCATCAGCGAACCCCGCCGCGATTACCGGCGTGAGCCGTATATTTCCGCGCGGGCCGGAGGCGGTGTCACGGCCCTGAGCCGACCGTTCCTGCGCAGCAACCCTGACGAAAGCCAGTACCTCGCGCCGCTGGAGTTTGCCGGGGAGCTTTACGGGTTCTGGGCTTTCAGCGTCACCAACCAGACCGCCCAGGCTTTCCCACGCTGGAAAAACATTGCCCAGGGCGTAGCCTTTCAAGTGGGAGAACTGCTGTACCACCAGCGGGCCTGGCAACGGAAGCAGGGGCCGGGCCTGGGGCCGGCGGAAACATCCATGCCACAACGCAATCTCTACCGGCAACTGGCCCAGGGCGCATTGAAACTGGAGCAACGGGTACTGCGGCTGGAACAGGCCAATGGCCAACTGACGACCGGCTTTGTCCGCTACGATTTGTTTGGCAATCTGGTGCAGATGAACGCCCGGGCAGAAACCCTGGCCCGCGATGCGGGCCTGCGCATCTATGAACTGACTGCGTTCCAGTTTCTGGGCCGGCTACTGGGCGACGACACCGTTCTGGCCCGCGCCCTGATGAACCGGGTGGTTTTCGAGCGAACCACCGTGTCACGCCCAATTGCTTTCCCGGGACTCGACGACCAGGCATTTTATCTGCATGTCCATCCCCTGCAGCGCGCGACTCCGATCGAACTGGGCGGTGGGCTTGCCCCCTTCGACACCGAAGGCATCCTGTTCGAACTCGTCACTTTCAGCGAGGTGTGGGAGCTGATCGGCCGACGCCAGACGTTTGCCACCGAACAGGCCGGCAGCATCCTGCGCCAGCTGGCCGAACTGCAGCTGGCGATTGCACTGCCTGCGGAGGCCGATTCGGGCGCAAACACCAAACTGGCCCTGATGGTGGAGCAACTGTGGAGCGAAGCGCGGGTGCTGGCCGGAGAACTGGCACAGTTACAACCCACCACCGACACTACCTTGGTCCCCACCGACATCCCGCGACTGCTCGAAGACGTGCTCGAAGAGCTGATCGATCTGAGCAGCCAAAGAGCGATCCGTATCGACCAGCCTCCACTGACCAGCGGGAGCTTTGTACGTTCCGACCCGGCACAGCTCAAAGCCTCGCTGGGCACGCTGTTCGAGTTGCTGGTGAACGATGCCTTCGAACACTCGGTGATTGCGCTGGCCCTGTATTGCGTTCCCGGCACCATTCGCCCCAGCCTGATCCTGCGGTTGCAAACCGAGGGGGTGGGCCTGCCCGACGAACTGTTCCAGGCCTTGCTCAGCGGAGAACCCGGCGAATGGGATCCGCGCTGGGAAGCGCTGCGTGAACTGGGCAGCCAGCTGGAACCGATCAACGCCACCGTGCGTGGGCATAGCGAGGTCGGGGAAGGCGTGCGGCTGGAAATCGAGCTGGCCCTGATCGCCGCACCGGGCATGGGCATTGCGCGGGAGCCGGCCTAGACCTGGCCGCAGCCCATGGACGCCCTCTTCCCGCTGAACATTTTCCCCGAGGGCAGTCTGGCCAGTTCGGTCATCACCACCGTCTGGGTCAGCGTGTTCGTGGTGGCTTTTTTCAATCTGCGCTTTGGTTGGGTGATGTCCGGACTGGTGGTACCTGGCTATCTGGTCCCAATTCTGATCGTCAAGCCCTGGAGCGCCGCCCTGATTGCCGGCGAGGCCGTGCTGACCTATCTGCTGGTGTACGCATTCTCGGAGCGCGCCTCACGCCTGGGTTACTGGTCCAGCCTGTTCGGCCGGGACCGGTTCCTGGTCATCGTCCTGGTCAGCGTGTTCGTCCGCATCGGTGTGGATGCGGCCCTGATTCCGGCTGTGGATGGAGCGCTGCAGGCACGCGGTCTGGTCGGCATTGATCTGCGCAACGATCTGCAATCCTTCGGCCTGATCATTATCGCGTTGATGGCCAACCAGCTCAGCAAGCCGGGACTGGCCCGAGGCCTGCTGTCGCTCGGCTGCATCGTTGCGGTCAGCTATCTGCTGATCCGCTTCGTGCTGATGGAATTCACCAACTTCAGCATCAGCAATCTGGGCTACATGTACGAGGATGCCGCGCAATCGATCCTGGCCAGTCCGAAGTCGTACATCATCCTGCTCACCGCCGCCTTTCTCGCCTCACGCTTCAATCTCATCTATGGCTGGGATTTCAACGGTATCCTGCTGCCGGCACTGCTGGCCTTGCAGTGGTATCAGCCCAGCAAGATTCTGCTCACTTTCGTTGAAGCCTACGTGATCTTGCTGCTGGCACGGGCCCTGATGGCCACGCCCATCTTCGCCAATGTCAATCTGGAAGGTGCTCGGCGCATACTGCTGCTGTTCAACATCAGTTTCGCCTACCGCCTGGTCCTGGGCTATGTCCTGCCGGTGGTGGCACCCGATCTCAAGGTCTCCGATGCCTACGGTTTCGGCTATCTGCTCTCGACTCTGCTGGCGATGAAGATGTTCGACAAGGGTGTCGCGATACACATGACCCGGGCAACCTTGCAAGCCTCCGGCACCGCGGTCCTGGCCGCGACGACGCTGGGTTTCGCTATCAAGCTGCTCAACCAGCCCAGCGCGGATGCGGTCTATGCGGAACCCGGCAGCGCACTCGCCCCCCAGCGTATGGACACCCCGCTGGCCCAGACCCTGCGCAATGACAAGGTTCTGTATTACCGCGCCCGCGCCCAGGCCCAGATGCCGCGTCCCTATCCTGCGGAAATCGAAACCTTCCGCCGCGCTGTGGCCTTGCTAGCCGCGGCTCCGGCGGATGCCCCGGACCCGGCCCTGAGGCAGGCCACCGCCCTGCTCGCGGAGCTGCGTTACACCCTGATTCGCGCCGACAACGATCTGGTCTATCTGCGTGAGATGCCGCCTGAACGCGGTTGGGGCGCTTATGTCATGCAACTGGGAAGCGCCTCCCGACTGGCCATCGAATGGCCTCGCGCCAATGACGATCGAGTCGGTCCCGATGTCGCCCTGGCGCTGATGACGGTATTGCAGGCCGGCAGCCTGGCCCTGGCGACCGCACCGGCCCGGATCAACGCGGATGGCAGCGCGGATGTGGCTCTGACCCGGCAGACCCTGTTTCACGCCTTCCGCCAGGGACTGGACCGTGGCCAGGTCCTGCAAGTGCGCTTGCGCGGCCCCGAATCGGCCGGCCCGACTGCCGATCTTCGTCCCCAGCTCTGGGTCAAGCGGCGTCTGCCTCAGGACCTCGATTTATCGATACTCGAGCGCCTGTTTCCGGGTTTGATACCGGAATGGGGCGCGCCGCGTTTACGCAACATCGCCCGTGACGATGCCAATGATCAGTTCGCCGAACTGCTGATTCCCGCCGGCGCGCTACGCCGCGTGCTGGCGCTGAGCCTGGACACGCCGGCACGCACCGCCAGACTCAGCACCCATAGCCGAATCGACGGCTACCTCGCGGACTGGCTGTTCAGCGATGCCACGCGCTTTGCCGGGCGCGGCAGCGAGGCGCATCAGCAACCCAGCCTTGAAGAGCTGCTGTTTCTTGAAGCCGAGCTGATCGCCCCGCTGCTGCGCCGCGCACCCTTTCTGCTGGGCGCCGAAGATGCCGTGCTGGATCAGCTGAATGCCGCCGCCCGGGTCGTCGGCTACGACCTGATTCACCTTACCCAGCTCACCACCCAGGAACAGTTTCTGTTGCTGGCCGAATCACCACAGGCCCGGCACCGCTACTGGGGTCTGCTGGTGGTGCGGCTGGGTCCGGGCAAGCCCAGCCTGCTGCAGGCACCCTATCCGCAGTCGGAAGTCGGCAGCGGCGAATTTGCGGTCAAGCTGTTACAGCAGACCCAGGCCCGGGCCTTGTTTGTCAGTACGGCTCACCGGCGGGCCAATCAGGACGGCAGCGCGGACCCGCTGCTGTCGGTCAATGCCTCCTTGCTCAGTCTGGTCAATCAGGTGTTCCTGAAACAGCATCGGGCATTTTCCAGTCACATTATCCAGGTCCGTGGCTACGCCAAGGACCAGACCTCGGCCCCCATCAGCGATGATGTGCTGCTGGTGAGCGACCGTGCACCACCCGGCCGCCAGGCGCAAAAACTGGGCGACGACCTGAGCGCGCTCGGTCTGCAGATCGGCACCGCGCACGACTCGGCCACCTCCGCCACCTATTCCGTGGGCCCCAATGCTCAGGCCCGACAGGCCGGACTGTTCCCGCTCGCCGAGTTCAGCCTGCTCATGCTGTCGCCGGAATCTCGCCTGGCGTTTCGGCGTTATGCCCTGAACCAGGTGGATCTGAGCCATTTCGAAACCCTGGGCATTGCGGCGCAGCACAGCGATCTGGCCAGCTTCATCCAGTCCTATCAGCCGCGCCTGCGAACGCGCCCTCTGCCGGCGGACTTGCGTCAGGAACTGGCCCGGTATCAGCGCCAACCCGACATCGTGTCCCTGTATCGACTGCAACAACAGTGGCCCCGGTACCGTTACCTGCGCGTCGTCGACCCGTCCACGTTACAGTCCTTTATCGCGGTCGAAGACGAGGAGCGCTATCTGGCCGGCCTGTGGAACCTGAATCCCTTACGCCAGGGCACCCAATGGCGCATCCCGAGCGCAGCCGTGAGTACGGATAAGCTAGACCAGTTCATGAACACCGGTGCCGCATGGCTCGTATTCGCCCCCGCACGGTAAATCGCGTCGGTTTCGCGTATCTGGCAGCCCTGGGGCTGGCCAGTGTCACCGCCCTGCTGTACTGGTTCAGCCAGTCCGCCTGGGTCGCGGGCTGGCTGGCCGGCTTGAGCGAACGTGAAGAGGGCATTTCGATCAGCACCGTCTACCTGCTCGATCGCAGCAGCTGGACCAGCTTCGACATTGATGCCCCGGACGGTCAGGTGCGGATTCTGAGCAATGCATTTTTGCCCGCAGAACAAACCCAGCGGGGACATAAAATCGCCCCCGAGGAACTCGCCTACGGAATCGAATACCAGGTGCTCGGTTCTGCCGGCGCGGTGTTGAGACAGGCCACCCAGTTCCTGCGCAGCAGCGTTCCCTATGTACGCACCCAGGACCGCCAGCCGTTTTCGCCCGCAGCCAATCTGCTGCCACCCCATGCGGCACCCGCTACCGGATCGCAGCTGTCCGTTCTCGATCTTCAAGGCCTGTCGGGCGACGCGGACCGGCTGCGTCTGCGCTGGGTCAAGACCGACGAACTCACGCAGGGGGTGTCGGTCCGGGTCCACACCCACGGCAGAATCGCGGCCGACAAGGCGGGTACCGAGTGGCTGCGCCTGAGCCGGCGACAGAAGGAAGCCCTGGCCGAGCCGCTGCTGTATCCGGTCGAGTTGCTCGACCCGGCTGACCACGCCATGCTGATCCAGGGCCATTGGTTTCCGGTCGGCCCGGAAGGCTTCGAGGGCAGTGGTTACACCAGCGCTCGCCTGGCCTTGCACAACGGTGAAGATCTGCAACGCTGGCGCGATGCCGCCCTGCCCTGGGGGGTATTTGCCGATGCCCAGCGCTCGGCCGTACTGGCTTTCGCGCCACCATCGGGCCGGATCCGGGTGGATGTCCTGCCCATCGAAGGCAGTTTTGGCGCCTCTCCCGTTGCGCTGCAACTGCACTGGTACCGTCCGGAACCAGGCTATGCCGAAGCCCAAACTGTCTGGGTCAGCGGCGAGCGGGGCCGGGTTTTTCGCCAGCAGGCCTCCGGCTGGCTGCGGGTCACGGCGGACCGGCCCATTGTGCTGCGCGCGGTCGATGTGGACAGCAACCAGAACCTGACCCCCGAACCCGGCTATCTGCGCACCTATCGCCTGCAGGCGAATGTCGCCCTGGATTATCCCGTCGTGCATGTGGCGGACGAACCCACCCCCTTACGCATTGAACTGCGCAATAGCGGGACGCTGCCAGCGCCGCTGCGCGCGCAAGCCCTGGTCGCCCGCTACAGCCTGCTCGACGCCGATCAGCAGCTGGTCGCGGTCGGCGAGCTGCGCGGGCACGCCGGAGTGTCCGCGTATGACAGCATCGACGGCAACCCGCTGGAAACCTGGGTCAGCGAAGCCGTGACGCGTTATCTGCTCACCGATTCCCGGGTTACCACCCTGCGCCTGGAAAGCGCCACGCCTTTGCTGGTCGCCGTCTCGACCCGACCGCTGAATCTGCCACACGTCACTCAGGTTCCAGACGATTACTATCCCTGGCTGAACCCTGATTTCGATCAACCCCTGTGGTTTGTGGCCCGGCCTGGCCGGAACCGTACCGAAGGCCTGGCCAGCCAGCCCTATGTCCTGCTGCGGCGTCAGGCGCCCCCTCCGGAGCGCGACCCGGCCATCCTGGCTGGCGATTACCAATGGCAGCAACATCAGCCCATTCAAACCGGATCGGCAGGCTACTTCTTCAGCCCGCGTCCCGGCGGACTGCCGGTCCGGCCACAGGCGCGCAGCAGCGTGTTCTATCAGCTTGCGGCGAACCGGGTGCAATCGCTGCGGGTCCTGCCCCACCCGAACGGGGCAGGCATCAGGCCCGAGTTGTACTTTCAGCTACCCCCGAGCGCTCAGCGCCTTCGCCTGGCGCTGAATGATCAGCCGATCCTCAACGACTGGCCGCTCGCCGGCCAGGGCATCGTGCGTCTGCCGGCACTCGCTCCCGGCGCACATCAGCTCCAGGCGACCGCCCCGGACCAGGGCAGGTATCTGCTCAACTGGGTTGCGCCGCTCGGCACGGCCTACACCCGCAG
>JBFJVB010000085.1:0-14648 GCA_041624435.1 Oceanococcus sp.
GAACCGGCCGGATGTCGACCAGTGAGCCTGGCAGGAACGCCCGCACCCGGTCCACGTCGACGGTGTAACCACCCTTGACCTTGCCGGAGATCGTGCCGATGACGATTTCCTTGCCCTCGTGGGCCTTGTTCAGACGGTCCCAGGTGCGGATACGTTCCGCTTTTTCCTTGGACAGTTTGGTTTCGCCAAAACCGTCTTCAACGGCCTCCAGCGCCACCTCGACGGCGTCACCGGCCGCGATGGTGATTTCCCCGTTCAGGTTGCGGAACTCGTCGAGCGGAATCACGCCCTCCGATTTCAACCCGGCGTCGACAATCACGACGTCGGGTTTGATTTCCAGGATCGTGGCCTGGACGATGGCGCCCGGCTGCATGCTTTGGCCGGCGAGTAAACTCGCTTCAAAGAGTTCGGCGAAACTTTCAGTCATTCTAAAGATCAATCCAAATATCAGTTTTAAGTCAGAGCAATCCGTGCCATGACAGTCAAAAAAAATAAATTCACCATCCTTGGCAAATTTCCGCAAACGATTTCATTCCGTAAACGCGAAGGCTATCTCGCCAGACCGGCTTGTCGCACCCAACTGAGCGCTAAATCCAGCACCGCCTGGGCGTCTTGACCACTGCTGTCCAGCAACCGGGCGTCCTCGGCGGGCTTGAGTGGGGCTACCACCCGTTCCCGATCACGCCGATCCCGTTCGCTGATTTCACGGAAAATCTGCTCAAATATAACGGTTTTTCCTGCATCAATCAATTCTTTCTCGCGCCGACGCGCCCGTACTTCGGCACTGGCGTCAAGAAAGATCTTCAGCGGCGCCTGCGGAAACACGACCGTCCCCATGTCGCGCCCATCCGCGACCAGACCCGGCGCCACCGCAAAGTCGTGCTGTTTTTGCAGCAGCGCGGCCCGTACATCCGCCCGCACGGCGATCTGAGAGGCCAGGGCACCCACTTCTTCGGTGCGGATCTTGTCCGCGACCGGCTCATCATCGAGCCAAACCTGGTTATCGTCGAGACCGAAGACGATGTGCATCTGCCCGGCCAGCCCCGCAGCCTCTTCGGCTACGCCACCACATTGCCTTAATTTGTAGGCCAGCAGGCGATACAAGGCCCCGGAATCCAGGTAATGCCAGCCCAGATGCCGGGCCAGACCACGACACAAGGTGCCCTTCCCCGCTCCACCCGGGCCATCAACCGCAATCACCGGCGCCGCGCTCATGACTGCGGCTCCACGGCCAGACCCACGACCCTGGCGCAATCGCGAAAACTCGGGAACGAGGTCGCCACATTGGCACAATCGCGCAGCACGATCGGTCCCGCCGCCCGCTGTGCTGCCACCGCAAACGCCATCGCAATGCGATGATCCCCCTGACTGTCGATACTGCCGCCCTGCAACTGGCCGCCTTGAATACGGATGCCGTCGGGCAAGGCCTCGGCCTGAATACCCAGGGCGGACAAGCCCGCGGCCATGCTGGCGACGCGATCACTTTCCTTGACCCGCAATTCCTCGGCCCCGGTCACGAGGGTTTCCCCGCTGGCGCAGGCGGCCGCGATAAACAGCACCGGCAGTTCGTCAATCGCCAGAGCCACCAGTTCAGAGTCGATGTGGATCCCACGCAGCGCCCGCCCTTCGACCGCCACGGAAGCCACAGGCTCCCCCATGCTGATGCGTTCGTTGCTGATTTCAATTTTCGCCCCCATCAATTCCAGAATGCGCAGCACACCGATCCGGGTCGGGTTGATGCCGACATTGTGCACGGTGATCCGCGCCCCCGGCTGGATCGCCGCCAGCACGAAGAAGAAGGCCGCGGAAGACAGATCGCCAGGCACTTCGATGGTGCTGGCGCGCAAGCGTCCGCCCCCCTCCAGCGCCGCGGTAGCGCCTGCACTGCTGACCGCGTAACCGAAGCCACGCAGCATGCGTTCGGTATGGTCCCGGGTGATTTTGGGTTCCGTCACGCTGGTTCGACCCGAGGCGTAAATACCCGCAAGCAGGACGGCCGATTTCACCTGGGCGCTGGCCATCGGCATGGTGTAATCCATACTCTTCAAAGCGGCGCTGCCGAGCAATTGCAGCGGCGCGGTACCCTGTGGCGTGGTGAGTATCCGCGCACCCATCTCGGCCAGCGGGTCGGTGACCCGGCGCATCGGCCGACGGCTCAAGGAATCATCACCCGTGAGTGTGCAAGCGAACCCCTGCCCGGAAAGCAGGCCGCTGAGCAGCCGCATGGAAGTGCCGGAGTTGCCCAGATCCAGCGCTTGGGCCGGCGGGCGCAGGCCATCGATGCCCACACCGTGAACCCGCAAATGAGTGGGGCTCAGATCCTCGATCTCCACGCCCATCGCGCGCATTGCCCGGGCCGTCGCCCGGCAATCCTCACCCGGCAGGAAATTGCTGATCTCACTCACCCCATCGGCAATCGCACCGAACATCACCGCACGGTGAGAAATCGACTTATCGCCCGGCACCTCCAGCGCACCGCCGATGTCCTGACCCGCCCGGGCCAGCCAGTCCTGACCGGAACCGCCGCTCATTGTCCCGCCTCCGCGGTGTGGATCCAGCGATCACGTGCGGTCTGGGCCGTCTGGAAACGCTGCTTCAGCGCCTGATGATCGAGTTGCGCCAGTTCCAGACGCAAATCCTTCAAATCGGCCAGATAGTGATCCAGCGCGGTCATCACCGCCGCCTGGTTTGCCAGCATGATGTCGCTCCACATTTCCGGGTTACTCGAGGCAATGCGGGTCAGGTCCTTCAGACCGCCCGCGGCAAAGGCGAAAACTTCGCGCTGATCGTTCTGTCGCGCCAGGGTTTCAATGAGTTGATAGGCGATCACATGCGGCAGGTGACTGGTCAGTGCCAGCACTTCGTCGTGGTGGGCAGCACTCATCCGCTCCACCTGGGCTCCCGCCTGGGCCCACATCGCCTCCACCCGCGCCAGGGCCAGCGGATCCTGGGCCTCATGCGGAGTCAGAATCACCCGCCGATGGCGATACAGGTCGGCACGGGCGGCCGCGGGCCCGCTGCGCTCGGTCCCGGCCACCGGATGGCCCGGAACGAAATTGGCCGGCACCGCGCCGAACACCGCGCGCGCATCCTCCAGCACACTCTGTTTGGTGGAACCGGCGTCGGTCACCACGGCATGCTCCGGCCAGAACGGTTTCAAGGCCTGGAAAATATCCCGGTAGGCCCCCATCGGCACCGCCAGCATGATCATATCGGCCTGCGATACCGCTACCGCAAGATCCGTACTGCCCTCATCAATCAATTCCAGATAACGCGCCGTATCCAGCGTTTCCTGGCGCCGCGCATAGGCGCTGACACGGCCGACGGCGCCCACTTCTCGCAAGGCCGCGGCCAAGGAGCCGCCGATGAGACCGACCCCGATGAGACACAATTTTTCGATCCTCACAGCACCGCCCGCAGCGCTTCGACGCAGCGCCGGTTTTCGTCCGCCGTGCCGATGGTGATGCGCAGATGCTCAGGCATGCGGTAGCCGGCCAGCGGCCGGACAATGACCCCTTGGCGCAGCAGGGCCGGATAAATGTCCTGCACATTGCGACCAAAATCAACGCACAGGAAATTGGCCTGACTGGGCAGGGGGCGCAGGCCCAGAGCGGGAAGATGCTGCTGGTAGTACGCCATACCCTCGGCGTTACACGCCACGCTGGCGGCCACATGCGCCTGATCGCTCCAGGCCGCCTCCGCGGCCAACAGGGCCAGGGCATTGTTATTGAACGGCTGGCGAATGCGATTGAGCAAATCGGCGATTTCCGGATTCGATACCGCGAAGCCAATGCGCAGCGCGGCCAGGCCGTAGACCTTGGAAAAGGTCCGGGTCACGACCAGATTGGGATGGCGACGCAGCAGCGCCAGGGAATCGGGCCGCAGGCTGGCGTCCTGGTACTCACAATAGGCCTCGTCCAGAACCACGACGACCTGCGCAGGCAAGGCCTGAAGCAAGGCTTCGATCTGTTCAGGCTCGACCCAGGTGCCGGTGGGATTATTCGGATTGGCGATGAACACCACCCGGGTATTTTCATCGACACGTGTGGCAAAGGCGGCCAGATCGTGACCGAACGGCTGTTCATGCTCCGCAGGCCAAGCCGGGACCTCACGCAGCTGCGCGCCCGCCCCCAGAGTCACCAGGGGGTAGACCGCAAACGCATGCGCCGAACACAGCGCATTGTCACCGGGGTGCAAGAACACCCGCGCGAGCAATTCGAGCACCTCGTTGGAGCCATTGCCCAAGGTGATCTGCGCGGTATCCAGGTTCAGATCATCGGCCAGCATGCGCTTGAGCCGGAAACCACTGCCATCCGGGTAGCGGGCCAGATCCAGGCCCTGGGCCAGCAAGCTGCTGACGCGCGGGCTGGCTCCCAGAGGATTTTCATTGGAGGCCAGCTTGATGATGTTGCTGATGCCCAATTCCCGCTCGAGTTCCTCAACCGGTTTTCCCGGTTCATAAGGCCGCAGCTGCCTCACCCCGGCTCCCGCAAACGGGGCAAACTGTGTTTTGCTCATGGCTTTTTCCGTAGCTGACATGCGTACCCGCCGCTAAACCGCCGCAGCTTAAACCACCGCCTTGGGATAGGAGCCGAGAAACTTGAAAAATGCCGCCTTCTCCTGCATGCCATCAAGTACCTTCTTGATCGCTGGCGTCTGCGCGTGGCCTTCGATATCCACGAAAAAGTTGTAGTCCCATTGCGCCCGACGCGATGGTCGGGACTCAATCCGGGACAGGTTCACTCCGGCATCGGCAAACGGTCGCAGCAGGTCATACAAGGCGCCCGGACGATTATGCGAAGACAACAGGATCGACGTCATATCGCTGCCGCTGGGCGGCACGATCTGTCGCCCAATCACCAAAAATCGCGTGGTGTTGTCCGGCTCATCCTCGATGTTGGCGGCCACGATCTTCAAGCCATAGCGCTCGGCCGCGGGTTTGCCCGCAATCGCCGCCCCGGTGGATTCGGAAGCCATTCGCGCACCCTCGCCATTGCTGGCGACCACAATCCGCTCGGCCTTGGGCAGTTTGCGATCCAGCCACTGGCGGCACTGCGCGAAGGACTGGGAATGGGCGAACACCTGCGTCACGTTCGCAAGATCACCGTCACCGGACAGCAGATGATGATGTACCGGCAGGCTGACCTCCCCGCAAATCAGCAGCGAGGAGGTGGCGAACATGTCCAGGGTGTAATTCACCACGCCTTCCGTGCTGTTCTCGACGGGTACAACCCCGTAATCGGCATTGCCCGCTTCCACATCGCGGAATATTTCATTGATCGCGGCCAGCGGTCGGGCTTTCACCGCATTGCCGAAATGTTTGTACACCGCGGCCTGGGTATAGGTGCCTTCCGGCCCCAGGTAAGCGACTTCAAGCGGCGATTCCAGGGACAGGCAAGCGGACATGATCTCGCGCATGACGCGCACGATGCTTTGATCGGTCAGCGGCCCCTTGTTCCGTTCCACCACGCGGCGCAACACTTCGGCTTCACGCGAAGGACGGTAGCAATCGGCCCCGCCCCCCATATCCGCCTTGATCCGCGCCACTTCCTGCGCGATCAGAGCACGTTCGCTGATCTGCTCCTGAATCTGCTCGTCCAGCGCATCGATGCGCTCACGAGCCTGCTGGAGGCGCTTTTCGCTCACGCCTGGGCTGGCTCGATCAGACGTACCGTGCGCACGCCCTGAATATTGGCCAGGGCTTCAAGGACCTCGGGGTCCGGGGCACAATCGGTGTCAACCAGGGTATAGGCCAGATCACCCCGTGACTTGTTCAGAAGATCGACGATATTGATCTCATGCTCGCCCAGTTGAGTGGAAATCTGCCCCACCATATTGGGCACATTGGCATTGACAATGCACAGGCGCCACACGTCCGAACTCAGCGGCAGATCCACTTCAGGAAAATTCACCGAGTTGCGGATGTTGCCTGTCTCCAGATACTGACAAATCTGGTCCGCCACCATCACCGCACAGTTGTCCTCGGCTTCACCCGTCGAGGCCCCCAGATGAGGCAAAGCAATCACCTTGTCGTGCCGACGCAACTGGTTGGTCGGAAAATCGGTTACATAGGTGCGCAGACGACCGCCGTTCAGGGCTTCCTCCACCGCGGCTTCATCAATCACGCCGCCGCGCGCAAAGTTCATCAGCACGGTGTTCTTGCCGACCAGCTTCAGCCGTTCCGCATTGATCATATTGCGGGTGGCATCGATCAAGGGGACATGCAGGGTGATGAAATCCGCACGCGACAACAGGTCATCGACCGAAGTGGCCTGCTCAACACCGGCATGCAGCTTCCAGGCGTTGTTGACCGTGATACTCGGGTCATAGCCCAGCACCCGCATGCCCAGAGCCTGGGCCGCGTTGGCGACCTTGACCCCGATTGCGCCCAGACCAATCACCCCCAGGGTGCGGCCGGGCAGTTCGAAACCGGCGTATTTCTTCTTGCCGGCCTCCACTTCCTTTTCAACACTCGCGTCGTCGCCTTCAAGCTCGCGTACATATCCGTAGGCCTGGCAGACATTGCGCGCGGCCACCAGCATCCCGGCCATGACGAGTTCCTTGACCGCGTTGGCGTTCGCTCCGGGGGCATTGAAGACCGGCACACCCGCCTGGCTCATCCGTTCCACCGGAATATTGTTCACGCCGGCACCGGCCCGACCAATGGCTTTGACGCTCGCCGGAATGTCCATGTCATGCATCTTGTAGGAACGCAGAATGATCGCATCGGGCGCCGTCATATCCGAGGCCACCTCATACCGATCACGCCGGAAGCGCTCCAGCCCTACAAGAGCGATATTGTTTAAAGTCAGTATCTTATACATAGATGTTAAAGTTTTTTATCTGCTACATCAGGTGACCAGCAAGACCACCATGACGCGGATTAATCGAAAGCCACTGATCTTGCAGCGTGGCCTGCGCAAGCCCTCACCAAACTCAGGCGCGACGGGCGAAATCAAGCATGTATTCAATCAAGGCGTCCACTCCCGCCTCCGGCATGGCGTTATAGATTGAAGCGCGCATGCCGCCGACGGAGCGATGACCTTTCAAGGTCGACAGTCCGGCCGCCTCGGCCCCGCTCAGGAACTGCGCGTCCAGCGCGGGATCTGCCAGCGTGAACGGCACATTCATCCAGGAGCGCGCCATCGGGTCCACCGGATTGGCGTAAAAATCCAGCTCATCAATCGTCGCGTACAGCCGCGCCGCCTTGCGTTCATTGCGCTCGGCAATGCCCTCCAAACCGCCCTGCCGCTGCAGCCATTGGAACACCAGGCCGGCTACATACCAGGTAAAACACGGCGGGGTATTGAGCATTGAATCAGCCGCAGCCTGCTCGGCGTAATTCAACACCATCGGCGTCCGCGGGTCGGCCCGATCCAGCAGGTCTTCGCGCACAATCACGATGACCATCCCGGCCGGCCCCACATTCTTCTGCGCCCCGGCATAGATAACCCCGTAGCGTGACACATCGATCGGGCGGGACATGAAGGTCGAGGAAAAATCTGCCACCAGCGGAACCTCACCAGACTCGGGAATCCAGTGGTACTCCACACCCTCGATGGTCTCGTTCGGGGTGTAGTGCAGGTAGGCTGCATCGCTGCTGGTCTGCCAGCTGTCCTGATCGGGAATGTGAGTAAAAGCCCCGTCCGGCCTGGCGACGGTGACGGCCTCACAATATTTTCCGGCTTCGGCAACCGCTTTCTTGCCCCAGCTGCCTGTGACCACGTAATCGGCCCGGGTCTTGTTTCCCAGCAGATTCAACGGCACCCCAGCGAACTGACCCGCCGCTCCGGCTTGCAGGAACAGCACCTTGTAATTGGACGGCACGGCCAGCAGGGAGCGCAAATCGGCCTCGGCCTGCTCGGCAATGCTGACAAAAGCCTTGCCGCGGTGACTCATCTCCATCACCGAGGTGCCCGTACCCTGCCAGTCCAGCAAATCCTGCTGAATCTGGACCAGTACTTCTTCCGGCAACATGGCCGGCCCTGCGCTAAAGTTGTAAACCCTGCTCATGTGTAACCTGATCTGTGTCCGGCCGAGGCCGCGTCTGGTGAATGAATGGTGTATCCCTGTTAAGTTGGGGTCTGATCGTCGCTCGGGGCGTTCTCAATGTCCGGCGCAGCCAGGGATTCGGCGTCGTCAGCTTCCACCAAATCGGCGGCAATGCGATCCAGGCCCATCAGCTTGCTATCCCGCAGCGAAATCAGTTTGACCCCCTGGGTGTTCCGGCTGAGCACCGAAATACCTTCGACCTTGGTGCGCACCAGCTGCCCGCTGTTGGCGATCAGCATGATCTCGTCTTCCTCGTAGACTTGAATCGCCCCGATCACATCGCCGGTCTTGTCGCTGATCTTGAGGGACAGCACCCCCTGGGTACCGCGACCACGTAGCGGATAGTCTTCAATCGGCGTGCGCTTGCCATAGCCGTTTTCACTGACGGTCAGAATGTCCGCACCGTTGTTGATGATCAGGGCCATGACATGGTCATCGCCGAGCAGGCGGATGCCCCGGACGCCCAGAGCGGTGCGGCCCATGGCCCGCACCGCGCTCTCCGGAAAGCGCACCACCTTGCCCTTGCGCGAGAACAGCATGATGTCGCACTGTCCATCGGTCACCCCGACATTGACCAGTTCATCATCGGCGCGCAGATCCAGGGCGATCAAACCCACGCTGCGCGGGCGCGAGAACTGTTCCAATGGCACCTTCTTGACCGTGCCACGACGCGTTGCCATGAAGATGTACTGATCCAGCGGATAGTCCTTGACCGGCAGAATCGCACTGATCTTCTCGCCGTCATCCAGCGGCAGCAAATTGACGATGGGCCGACCGCGCGCCTCACGACTGCCGCGCGGCAGACGAAAGACCTTGATCCAGTAGACCTTGCCCAGGCTGGAAAAACACAGCAGCGTGTCGTGGGTGTGGGTGACCCACAACCGATCAACGAAATCCTCGTCCTTGGTCTTGGCCGCACTCTTGCCTACGCCACCACGCCGCTGAGCCTGATACACCTCCAGCGGCTGGGTCTTGATATAGCCCTCATGTGACAGGGTCACCACCATGTCCTCGGGGGTGATCAGATCTTCGATTTCAAGATCTTCCTGACTGGCGACAATCTGGGTTCGGCGGGCATCGCCAAAGGCATCGCGCACCTCAAGCAGCTCATCGCGTATCACTTCCAGCAAGCGTTCCCGGCTATCCAGAATTGCCAGATACCCGGCGATGTTTTCCAGCAGCTGATTGAACTCATCACGCAGCTTGTCCTGCTCCAGGCCGGTCAGACGATGCAGCTTGAGATCCAGAATGGCCTGGGCCTGCACCTCGCTCAGATAATAGCCATCGGGTTTGAAGCCGAAATCCGGATGCGCTTCGGCTTCGGCGCCGGCACGCTCGAGCAAGGCCGATACGTCACCCGGAGGCCAGGCGCGGGCCACCAGAGCCTGCTTGGCTTCCGCCGGAGAAGCCGCGGCCTTGATCATCGCAATGATTTCGTCGATGTTGGCCAGGGCGACAGTAAGGCCTTCGAGAATATGCGCCCGCTCCCGGGCTTTGCGCAGCAGGTAGCGGGTGCGCCGTGTCACCACTTCGCGGCGATGGCGCAAGAAGGCTTCGAGAATCTGCTTCAGATTCATCAGACGTGGCCGCCCCCCTTCCAGGGCCACCATGTTGATGCCGAATACCGATTGCATCTGGGTCTGCTGATACAGCTTGTTCAGCATCACGTCCGCATTTTCGCCGCGGCGCAATTCAATCACGACCCGACATCCGTCCTTATCCGATTCGTCGCGGATTTCAGTGATGCCTTCGAGCTTCTTTTCCTTGACCAGTTCGGCAATGTGCTTGATCAGCTTGGCCTTGTTGACCTGGTACGGCAATTCGGTGACCAGGATGGCTTCGCGACCGGACTCGAACTGCTCGATTTCCGCCACGGCCCGCACTTTGATGCGGCCGCGCCCGGTCTGATAGGCCTGCTGGATTCCGGCAGCGCCGTTGATGATGCCCGCCGTCGGAAAATCCGGCCCTGGCATATGCTCCATCAGTTCGGCAACGTCCGCTTCCGGAGTCTCGATGAGCTGCAGGCAGGCGCCGACCACTTCGGTCAGATTGTGCGGTGGAATATTCGTCGCCATCCCGACCGCGATACCGGTACTGCCATTGATCAGCAGATTCGGCAGCCGCGTCGGCATCACCGTGGGCTCGGTTTCAGACTCGTCGTAATTGGCGGCGAAATCGACCGTTTCCTTGTCGATGTCCGCGAGCATTTCATGGGCCAGCTTGGACATGCGCACTTCGGTGTAACGCATTGCCGCAGGCGAGTCGCCATCGACCGAGCCGAAGTTGCCCTGGCCATCCACGAGCATGTAGCGCATGGAAAAATCCTGGGCCATGCGCACGATTGTGTCGTAAACCGCAGTGTCGCCGTGCGGGTGATATTTACCGATGACATCACCGACCACACGCGCCGATTTCTTGTACGGCTTGTTGAAATCATTCCCCAGCTCGCGCATCGCATGCAAGACGCGGCGGTGGACCGGTTTGAGACCATCTCGGACATCCGGCAAAGCGCGTCCGACAATGACGCTCATCGCGTAGTCCAGGTAGGACTGCCGCATCTCGTCTTCGAGATTGATCGGCAAGACTTCCTTGGCAAATTCGCTCATATTTTCGATTACTGATCCGCACCGCAGCTGCGCCACCGGCCGCCCGTCCTACGCGGGTCGGTCTCAGCGCGCTATCTGCTGGAAAAAAGAGAAGAATTCTAACACGGGCCAGCGGCCAAACGGTGACCGTGCGCCGATTTCAACGGTTTCAAACGCCGGCCGCACCGGGCCGGTACAATGCGCAGGCCAATCCGACCCCGTGAAGCCATGACGACATTGCAACCCGAGCTCATCATCAGCGCCCGTTGGGTCATTCCTGTAGTTCCACATGGCACGGTACTGGAGAACCACAGCCTGCTCATCGGCGGCGGCAAAATCCTCGACATCCTGCCGACCGGAGCGCAGCAATACCCGGACGCCAAACAGGTTGATCTGCCTGACCACGCCCTGATTCCCGGCTTGATCAATATGCACACCCACGCGGCCATGAGCCTGCTGCGCGGCATCGCCGATGACCGCCCGCTGATGGAGTGGCTGGAACAGCACATCTGGCCACTCGAGGCCCAGTTTGTCGATGAGCATTTCTGCCACGTCGGCGCACGCCACGCCATTGCCGAAATGTTGCGCGGCGGCATCACCTGTTTCAACGACATGTACTTCTTTCCCGAAGCCACCGCGCAGGAAGCCACCGCCGCCGGCATCCGTGCCCAGCTGGGCATGATTCTGCTGGACTTTCCAACCGCTTATGCACAGAACCCGGAGGAGTATTTCAGCAAGGGCCTGGCCCTGCACGACAGCTGCCAGGGGCAGGCCCTGTTGAGCACCTGCTTTGCGCCTCACGCCCCGTATACCGTCAGTGACGGCCCCTTGCAGCGCTGCCGGGTACTGGCCGATGAGCTGGAGCTGCCGGTGCATATGCATGTCCATGAAACCGCACATGAAGTCAGCGCAGCCCAGGACGCCACCGGCCAGCGCCCCCTGCAGCGTTTGCAGGCCCTGGACCTGATCAACAGTCGCCTGCTGGCGGTGCATATGACCCAGCTCAATGCCGCGGAGATCGAGCTGCTCGCTGCGTCTGGCGCGCATGTACTGCACTGCCCCGAGTCCAATCTCAAACTCGCCAGCGGCTACTGCCCGGTCGATGCCCTGCTGCGGGCCGGCGTCAACGTCTGTCTTGGCACCGACGGCGCCGCCAGTAACAATGACCTGGACCTGCTCGGCGAGATGCGTACCGCGGCCTTGCTCGGCAAGGCGGTGGCCCAGCGCGCCGATGCCCTGCCCGCCGCCACCGTCCTGGCCATGGCAACCATCAATGCCGCCCGGGCCCTCGGCCAGGCCGACAGCATCGGCTCGCTGGAACCGGGAAAATGGGCGGACGTCACCGCCCTCGACCTGTCCGGACTGGAGCAGCAACCCTTGTATGACCCGATCTCCCAGATTATTTACGCCTGCAGTCGCCAGCAAGTCAGTCATGTCTGGGTGGCCGGGCGCTGCCGACTGCGCGAACGCCAGCTGACCAGCATCGACACGGTCGAATTGGCCCAACAGGTCGCCCACTATCGAGACCGAATCGCAGGAGCACACCGTGGAATGGAATAACGCCGACCCGGCTGAACTCGAAAAATTTGCCGCGCTGGCGGCCCAATGGTGGGACAAGCAGGGGCCGATGAGCCCCTTGCATGCAATCAACCCGCTGCGCATGAGTTTCATCGAGCGATTCGAAGATCTGGCCAGCCTCAGAGTCCTGGACGTCGGCTGTGGCGGCGGCATCCTGAGCGAGGCTTTGGCGCGAGCCGGCGCGGTGACAACCGGCATCGACCTGGCGGCCGAGGCCGTGGCGGCAGCGCGCGAGCATGCCAACGGCCAGGAGCTGGCGCTGGATTACCGCGACTGTGCAGTCGAGGATCTGGCGGCACAGGCTCCCGGGAGCTTCGCCGTGATCACCTGCATGGAAATGCTCGAGCATGTCCCGGACCCGGCCGCGATCGTACAAGCCTGCGCCCGGCTGCTGGAACCCGGCGGACGGCTGTATCTGTCGACCATCAATCGCAATCCCAAATCCTTTGCCCTGGCCATCGTCGGCGCAGAACATATTCTCGGTCTGATACCCAAAGGCACCCACGATTACGCCAAGTTCATCCAACCGGCGGAACTGGCCAGCTGGTGCCGCCAGGCCGGGCTGGAGGTCGGTGCCATGCAGGGACTGAGCTACAATCCGCTGACCCGCACGCACCGCCTGAGCCACGACGTCGACGTCAATTACCTGCTGCGCTGCGAAAAGCCATGCTGAGGCACCCGGCGCCGGCCCGGGCCATTCTTTTCGATCTGGACGGCACCCTGGTCGATACCGCCCCGGACCTGGTCAGAGCACTGAACACGGTGCTCGCCGCTCACGCCCGCCCCGAACTTCAGGTCGACGCGCTGCGTCACGAGGCCTCCAACGGCAGCCGCGGCATGCTCAGGGCCGGTTTTGACCTCGCGCCAGGCGATCCCGGCTATGCCGATTTGCAACAGCAGTTTCTGCAGGCCTACAGCCAGACCCTGTGTCAGGAGTCGCGGGTTTTCCAAGGCATCGAGGCGCTGCTCGAGCGTCTCGACCAGGCGGGCCTGGCCTGGGGCATCGTGACCAACAAACCGGTCTGGCTGGCCCGGCCTCTGGTGAGTCAGTTGGGCCTGAAGCCGGCGGTGATGCTGGGCGGCGACTCCGGCAGCCGTCCGAAACCGGCGGCCGACACCCTGGAACTGGCCTGTGCTCACCTGCGGCTCAGCCCGCCACAGTGCCTGTATGTAGGCGATGCCAAACGCGACATCGACGCCGGCCGTGGCGCCGGCATGCGTACTATCTGCGCCGCCTTTGGCTATCTGGCGCCGGATGACGACCCCACGCTCTGGGGCGCAGATCAGATCGCCCAGGACGTCGACCGGCTGTGGCCGACGATTCAAACTTATCTCAACTAAACCAATCCCATGCCCCCTGAATCCCCCCTCGCTGGCCGTCGCATTCTGATCACCGGCGCCACCGGCACCCTGGGCAGCGCCCTGGCCCTGAGCCTCGCGCAAGCCGGCGCCGAGTTGATCCTGCTCAGCCGTCGCAAAGCCCGACTCGAAGAACTGGATGACGCCATCGCGGCTCAATCCGGCAAGCACCCTTTGCTGGTCGAGCTGGATTTTTTGCGCGCAAACGAAGGACATTATCAGGAACTCGCCCAGGCGCTGACGACACCGGGCATTGATGACGTGGTGCTGTGCTCTGGCCTGCACACGGGCCTGCACCCCCTCGACCATCTGCCGACCAAAGACTGGGACAAGATCTTGAACGTCAACCTCAACGGCCCGTTCCTGCTGATCCGGCACCTGCTGCCCTTGATCAAGCGCAGTGGCGGCCACCTGATTGGCGTGAGCGATCCCGTCAGCCGTGAACCCAAGGCGTTCTGGGGTGGGTACGCGGTCAGCAAGGCGGCGCTGGATGCGCTACTGGAGATTTGCGCGCAGGAGACCGAAGGCCGGGTCGCCGTTCACCGCTTCGAACCCGCCCCGATGCCCAGTCCGATCCGGGCGGCCGTATATCCCGGTGAGTCGCGCGACAGCCTGCCATCCGCGCCGAGCAACGTCGATGAAATCCTGCAAATTTTGGGCCAAAATCACCGCCCGGAGCGCAGCTGAAAACGCTTCCGAAAGGTGACCGCTTAACTTGGCACCCGAAGTGCGTGTAATCTTGAGGAAGAATTTGTTTGGATAGGCCATGTCGCTACGCATTTTAATCATTGATGATGATCCTGACATTCAGGATTTGCTGTTCGCAGCCCTGGACGAGGAACAGTACATACTGGATGCCGCCAGCGACGGCAGCAGCGGGTTGAACCTGGCCACCGAAAACGAGTATGACGCGATCGTTCTGGACATCAACATGCCGGGCATGGATGGCTTTGAACTGTGCCGACAATTACGCGAGCATGCGCACATCACCACGCCGGTGCTGATGCTCACCACCCGCAGCACCATCGAAGACCGCATCACCGGGCTGGATTTCGGTGCGGACGACTATCTCTC
>JBFJVB010000086.1:0-14515 GCA_041624435.1 Oceanococcus sp.
ACGCTGACGCATCGCAGATCAGGTGCATTGGCCGCCAGCACCCGTCGCTCGGCTTCGGCCTTGGTCGCGGGATAGCCGGGCAGCGGTTGCGCCGGCACCGACCTGGCATCATTGAGGTCCAGCAGGGAAGACCGGCCATCGGCGTACACGGCTTCCGTGCCGACGTGCACAAAACACGGCACACAGGCCTGACTCGCAGCCTGCAATGCCGCCGTGGTCCCATCCACGTTGCCCTGCCAGAACCGGGCTTTTGGTCCCCATTCATCGACCGTCGCCGCGGCGTGAAACACCACATCGCAAGCGACCATCCCGGCCGCCATCGACGCCGGTTCGAGCAGATCACCGCGGACCGGCACAGCGCCCAGCGCAGCCACCGTATTGGCTGCGGCTTCGGAGCGGGCCAGGGCGGCCACCACGACGCCGTCCCGGCGCAAGCGGCGAATCAAGTTGCGCCCGACAAAACCGGACCCGCCCGTCACAAATGCTTTCTTCATCAACCTCCCCCTGTCTGGCTCTGCCCACCTGAACCGGGACCAGCCACCCTGCCGATACCGCCACCACACCGGCGCACCTGAATTCCAGCCGGAATCGGGGAACACCGCGCGCTAAAGATGGTCATAGCCGCGCCATCTTACCTACAATGTACGGCTCCCCATGCGACAAAGAGACTGCGATGTCCACTGACACCGCCCTGGCGCGGCTGCGCGCCCACATAGAATCACGCATCATTGGCCAGACCGCCCTGGTCGATCGCCTGCTGATTGCCCTGCTGGCCGACGGTCACCTGCTGGTGGAAGGCGCGCCCGGACTGGCCAAGACCCGCGCGATCAAGGCCCTGGCCGAGGGTGTCGAAGCAGACTTTCATCGCCTGCAATTCACCCCCGACCTGCTGCCTTCGGACCTGATCGGCACCGATATCTACCGCCCTCAGACGGGTGCATTCGAGTTCCAGCACGGGCCGATTTTTCACAACCTGCTGCTGGCTGATGAAATCAACCGCGCGCCAGCCAAAGTGCAATCGGCCTTGCTTGAAGCCATGGCCGAACGCCAGGTGACGGTCGGCCAGCACAGCCGCCCACTGCCGGAACTGTTTCTGGTGATGGCCACCCAGAACCCGATTGAGCAGGAAGGCACCTATCCGTTGCCTGAAGCCCAGCTCGACCGTTTTCTGCTCCATGTGCGGGTCGGCTACCCGGATCGCGACAGTGAAAAACTCATCCTTCGGCTGGCGCGGGGCGAGGCCCGGCACGCCCCGAGTACTGCAACGGAACCCCTCACCCAGCAGGATATTTTCGCGGCGCGTCAGGCGGCTTTGAGCCTGCACTTGAGCGATGCGGTCGAGGAGTACATCGTGCAACTGGTCCACGCGACTCGCGAACCCGGAGCCTATGGCGAGGATCTGGCGCGCTGGATCGACTATGGCGGCAGCCCTCGCGCCAGCATCGCCCTGGAACGTTGCGCGCGGGCCCATGCCTGGCTGCAAGGCCGGGACTATGTCTCTCCGGATGATGTGCAAGACATGGCGCCCGATGTGTTCCGGCACCGGCTGCTGCGCAGTTACGCCGCTGAGGCCGAAGGGATTAGCGTAGACCACCTGGTCAGCGAATTTCTGAATCGCGTGCCGGTCGCCTGAGGACCCGCGCGACATGGCGGCACACCGAATCGAAGTGGCGGATTTGCTGGATCAGCGGCGCACGGCCACCGCCCTGGATCTGTCCAGCCGGCGGCGCGTGCTGACGGATCTCTCCGGCACCCATATTTCCGGCTTTCGCGGCCGGGGCATGGAATTCGAAGAACACCGCGCCTATGTGGCGGGCGACGAAATCCGCAGTATCGACTGGCGAGTCACCGCGCGGACCGGCCAGACCCATGTGCGGAGTTATCGCGAAGAGCGCGAACGCCCGGTGATTATCGCGGTGGATGTCCGGGCGCCGATGTGGTTCGGCAGCCAGGGCTGTTTCAAAGCCGTGCTCGCGGCCCGTGCCGCCGCCCTGATCGCCTGGGCGGCCTGCGGCAACGGTGACCGGGTGGGTGGGCTGCGCTTTGGCGCCAGCCATGCCGAATCCCGTCCCGCCGGCGGTCGTCGCGGCGTGCTGCGTCTGATTCAGTTGCTCAGCGAGGCCCGGGCCGAGCCGCCCGGTTCAGCCGGTCTGGGACTCCAGGACGCCGTCGAGGAATTGCGCCAGATCGCGCGCCCCGGCGCGCTGGTGGTGGTGCTCAGCGACTTTCATGACCTGGACCCCGCAGCCCAGCGTGGCCTGCGCCTGTTATCGCGGCATTGCGAACTGATTTTCGGACTGGTCTCGGACCCCCTGGAGCGCCATCCACCACCGCCCGGCCTGTACCCGGGGAAAACCCGCAGCACCGGCCCGGTCCTGCAATTCAACACCCGGCCCGACGCCGCCCGCCAGCACTGGCAGGCGCAATTTCAGGCCCGCGAGCAGCAGGCCCAGCAAACCGCCATCGCCTGCCGGGCGCATTGGCTCACGCTGCAAACCGATGAAGCGCTGGCCGATGGTATCGGTCGCTCGTTTGGCAGTCGCAAGCGATGACCCCCACCGCAGCCGATCCGCTGGCCGCCTTGCGGCCCATCGTCCTGCCGGCCGAGCCGGGCTGGTGGCCCCCGGCGCCCGGCTGGTGGTTGCTGCTCGCGGCACTGATCGGCCTGGTGCTGGGTCTGGTGCTGTGGCTGCGGCATCGCCGCCAGCGTGGCGCTCCGCTGCGTATGGCCTTGCAGACCCTGAATGAGCTCAGCCGCAAACCCGGGCAAACCGGCCTGCCCGACCAGCTGAATCAACTGCTGCGCCGCGCCGCACGCCACAGCCACGGCGGCGGCGCAGCCGCCCAAGCCCCCCGGGCCTGGGCCCAATTCCTGGCAAGCACCGCGCCGCCCGATCTGCGCAACGCGCCCTGGGAGGAACTCGCCCAGGCGGCCTACCGCCCCCCCGCGTCGAATCGGGCCGGTGAATTCATCGGCATCAGCCGGGCCTGGCTGCGGCACAACCTGCCATGCTGAACTTCACCTGGCCCTGGGCGCTGGCCTTGCTGCCCCTGCCCTATCTGGTGTTTCGGCTGCTGCCGCCCGGTCCACGCCAGGGCGCGATCTACCTGCCCATCGACCTGCCGATGCAGGCGAGCGCGGCAGTGGGAACCCGCTTGCCGTGGCTGGCCCTGCTGGCCTGGCTGAGCCTGATTCTGGCCGCCGGCCGGCCGGTCTGGCTCGGTGAACCGGTGACCCTGCCGGCCTCGGGTCGGGACATCGTCCTGGCGGTGGATCTGTCGGGCAGCATGGAGGAAAAGGACATCAGTTTTCGGGGACGACCGGTCCAGCGTCTGGCGGTGGTCCAGGCCGTCGCCGGTGATTTCATTGAACGCCGGATTGGCGATCGCATCGGTCTGGTGCTGTTCGGCGACAACGCTTACTTACAGAGTCCACTGAGTCTGGATCGGTCCACCACCCGCACCCTGCTGGAGGAAGCGGAAGTCGGCCTGGCCGGACAGAAGACCGCCATCGGCGATGCCCTGGGCCTGGCCGTCAAACATCTGCTCAGTGCCGGAAGCAATGAGGAGCGGGTGGTGATTCTGCTGACGGATGGCGAAAACAATGCCGGCCGGATCAGCCCGGCCAAGGCGACCGAACTCGCGGCGCAATCCCGCGTGCGGGTCCACACCATCGGCTTTGCCGGCGAGCAGGAACTGCGGCTCGGGCCTTTCGTCCAGCGGCGCCCAGCGGCGATCGACACCCGTAGTCTGAAGCAGATCGCCGAGACTACCGGCGGGCGTTTCTTTGCCGCCGAGAATGTCGCTGGCCTCGAACAGATTTATGCCTTGCTGGATCAGATCGAGCCCGTCGAAGTCGACCAGCTGAGCTTTCGGCCACGCCAGGAGCTGTTCTTCTGGCCCCTGAGCATCGCCTTGTTGCTGGGTCTGCTGCACGCTTGGGCGCCGACGCTACGGAGCTGGATCCGATGAGCGCGTTTCTTGACCACTTCCACTGGCTGCGCCCCTGGTGGCTGCTCGCTCTGCCCCTGCTGCTGACCCTGATTTACCTTGCCCGCGCTCAACTGGCGGGACGCAGTCCCTGGGCGCAGGTGCTGGATCCGGCGCTGCTGCCGCATCTGCTCGACCAGGCCAGCGGACCGCCCCGGCGCTGGCCTGTGCTGCTTGCGGCCTGCGCGACCGGCCTGCTGGTGCTGGCCCTGGCCGGACCGGCCTGGCGGCAAATACCGCAGCCGGTGTTCGCGGCGCCCTTGCATCGTATTCTGGTGGTGGATCTGTCGGCCTCGATGGATGCCAGCGATCTCAAGCCCAGCCGCCTGCAGCGCGCCAAAATCGTCGCCCAGCAACTCTTGCAGCAGCAAGATGAAGGCGATACCGGCCTGGCCGTGTTTGCCGGCAGCGCCTTTCCCGTGGTCCCGCTGACCTCGGACCTGGCTACCGTAAGCCACCTGCTGGACAGCCTGGACACCAGTTTGCCGCCGCGTCAGGGCGAGCGCATCGACAGCGGCCTGCGCATGGCGATGAACTTGCTGCAGCAGGGGGATGCCCGGCGGGGCGACATCGTCCTGCTGACCGACTCGACGCCGGATGAAGGCGCCCGTGAGGCCGTGCGCGAAGCACTGAACATGGGCTATCGCACCCATGTACTGGCGGTGGGGACGGCCGCAGGCGCACCGATACCCTTGCCCCAGGGCGGCTGGCTCAAGGACGCCGCTGGCGGGATTCAACTCGCCCGCCTGGAAGACGGCCCGCTGCAAGCGCTGGCCCAGGCGGGCGGCGGACGCTACAGCCGAATCGACCAGATTGGCCCGGACTGGCGCCTGGATGCCCAGTTCGATCGCAGCAGCGCGGAGCCCAGCGCGACCGACACCCTGCAAGCCGACGTGTGGCAGGACGAGGGCCCCTGGCTGGTGCTGCCTCTGGTACTGCTCGCCGCCCTGGCCTTTCGCCGCGGCTGGCTGCTGGGCGTGCTGCTGAGTCTGCCGCTGCTGCAACCCCTTCCCGCCCAGGCGGGCTGGTGGGCCACTGCCGATCAGCAGGCTCACGCCCTGCTTCAGGCCGGCGATGCCAGCAACGCCGCCAAGACCTTCAAGACTCCGCAGTGGCGCGCCAGCGCCCTGTACGCCACGGGGGACTATGCGGCCGCCGCCGAAATCTGGCGCCAGGGCAGCACGGCTCAGGATGCCTACAACCTGGGCAATGCCCTCGCGCGCGGTGGCGATTTGCCCGGCGCCGCCCAGGCCTATGCCAAGGCCCTGGAACTGGACCCGGATTTCGAGGACGCCAGGGCCAACCGCAAACTGGTCGAAGACCTGCTCAAACAGCAACAGAATCAGCCAGACTCCAGCCCCTCGGAACAGCAGGATCAGGATCAGGAATCGGCTGACTCCGATGCGTCTCAGGACCAGGGGCAAGGCCAGCCATCGTCCGGCGAGTCACAGGACCGCGAGTCCGCGCAACAGAACCCCGCGTCAAATCAGGATGGCCAACCCGCAGATTCCGAGCCGGCGTCGGAGCAGGCCGATGCGGCGCCGGAGCAGGACCCGACCGCCGCTGAGCCAGCAGAACAGGCCAACGCCGCCGAGGCCGGACAGGAAGGCGACGAGGAAGCACCAACCCAGGCGGCGCTTGAGCAGGGCCTGGATGAGCAATCCCAGGCGACCCAGCAGTGGCTGAAGCGCATTCCCGACCAGCCCGGCGCGCTGCTGCGGGAAAAATTCCGCCGCCTGCAACAGCGCCGTGATCAAGGCCAAGGAAACAACGTGCGATGACCAGACCCTTCGTATTTCTCCTCCTGTGTGCTTTGAGCCTGAGTGCCCGGGCCGCGGTACAAGCCAGCGTGGACAAGAACCCGGTCCTGATCGGGGAAACCTTCACCCTGAGCATTCGCAGCGAAAGCGGCGGAGATGAACCGGAACTGGAGGCCTTGAGCGCCGATTTCCAGATCCTGAACCGGCAAAGCTCCAGCCAGTTCCAGTTCATCAACGGCCGCAGCCAGCGCCAGCATGAGTGGATTATCGCGCTGCGACCCAAACGCCTGGGCGTACTGAGGATTCCGCCTCTCAAGCTGGGGTCGGAATTCACCCAGGCGATCAGCATTACGGTTCAGGCCCCGCAGCAACAACCCGGCGAAGCCCCCGATGCCTTCATCGAAACGGAACTCAGCACCACCACGCCCTATGTGCGTGAGCAGGTGGTACTGATCAGCCGCTTGTGGATCCGGGGCGATGTGGTTTCGGGCAGTTTCAGCGAGCCGGGCAGCGCGGATGCGCTGATCGAGCAACTGGGTGAACAAAGCGAATCCCAGCAGTTGCGGGGCGCCCATCGCTACCGCGTGATCGAGCGGCGCTACGCGGTCTTCCCGGAACGCTCCGGCACGCTCAATCTCCAGGCGCCGGTCTTCAATGGCGAAATCGCCACCGGCCGGCAGCGGCGCAGTCTGTTTGGGCTGAATCCGGAAACCCGGGCGCTGTATGCCGCGGCCGATCCCATCGTCCTGGAGGTCAAGCCGCAGGCGGCGGCTGGCGGCACGGAGTTCTGGCTGCCGGCCCAGGCCGTCGAGCTGGGCGATGAAACCATTCCGGCCGATGGCCCGTGGCGGGTCGGTGAACCGCTGACCCGGCGTGTCAGCCTGCGGGTTCGCGGCCAGCTGCACACCCAGCTGCCGGATCTGCAACTGGACAGTCCCGCCCATACTCAGAGTTATGCGGAAGCCCCCCAGGAACAGACCACGGCCAGCACCCAGGGCATGACCGCGCTACGCCAGTACAGCATGGCGATCATCCCGCAACAACCCGGCCGCCTGAAGCTGCCCGCCATACGCCTGAGCTGGTGGGACACCCAGACGGATCAGGCCCGGGTGGCGCAGCTTCCCGCTCGCGAGGTGATGATCGAAGCCCGCCCGCAGCCTGTCTCTGCACCCAGTCCCGCGCCACTTACCACCGCGCCGGCGGCTGCCAGCCCCCTGGCGGAGGGCGCTCCCCAGCCCGCCCCTTCCTCCTGGCTCTGGCAGGTTCTCGCCCTGACCGCGCTGGCCGGCTGGATCGGCACCGTGCTGGCCTGGTTCTGGCTTGGCCGCGCGCCTCGGGGTGACTCCGCGCCGACCGCCACACCGTCACCGGTGTCGCGCCGACCCTTGCTCAAGCTGCTGGAGAAGGCCGAAGCGCTGCCCTGTCGTAACGCCTTGCTGCAATGGGCCCGACAACAGCTCGGAGAATCCGTTGCACTGCTGCAACTGACCCAGTACAGCCAGGACCCCGAACTCGCGGCGGCGCTCGCCGCCCTGGACGCTGCCGCCTATGGCCGCGGCGGCGACTTTCCGCGCCAGCCGCTGCTGCGCTTTGTCCGCGAATTCAAGTACTCTGCGCCGGCCCCCAAAGCGTCGGCGCTCGCCCCTCTCTACCCGGATTAATTCTGATGGCCAAGCTTTCCCGCCTTGTCGACTTGAACCTCTCCGTCGCCGCCAGCAGCCTGCGTGGCTGGCGCGGCACGTCGGCGTTTCGCCCTGCCGCCGTACAGCCCGAGAAATTGCTCGAACTGTATGACATCGAGAACTGCCCCTACTGCCGCCTGGTCCGCGAAGCGCTGACCGAACTGGATCTGGATGCGCGCATCCTGCCCTGCCCGCGGGGCGGCGAGCGCTTCCGCCCCGAGGCCGTCAACCTCGGCGGCAAAGCCCAGTTCCCCCTGCTCCACGACCCCAACACCGACACCTGGCTGTATGAGTCGGCGGACATCATTGATTACCTGCGCCAGACCTATGGCCAGCGCCGCAGCAAGCGGCCGCTGCACGGTGTACGCGTTCTGGGCTCCAGCCTGGCCAGTGCCAGCCGGATCACCAATGGCATGCAGCGACGCGACTCCAGCCTGCCCGAGCAGGAGCTCGAGCTGTACAGCTTTGAATCCAGCCCCTTCTCCCGACTGGTCAGGGAACGCTTGTGCGAACTCGAACTGCCTTACATCCTGCGCAATACCGGCAAGGCGGCGTGGAAAGACATGGGGCCGCCGCAGCTGCGCGCCCGCCTGTTTCCCGGAGAAGCAGTGACCGGCCGCAATCGCCAGGCCCTGCTGGCTCGGGCCGGCAAGGTTCAGGTGCCTTATCTGATCGACCCCAATCACGCTGTTGCAATGTTTGAATCCGCCGATATTCTGGCCTATCTGGATCGCACCTACGCCAGCAGCGCAAACACCTGAGGTCCCGATCAGCGGGAATATCGCGCGCGGCGGAAAAGAACTTGTGTGCAGCGGGGAACGCGCGATAATCATGGCTTGTCAGATGTAGTTAAGCATCGCCTCCAGGAGCGCCGCATGAAGACCCGATCCCTCACGCTTTGGCTGGTTGCAAGCGGTAGCATTCTGGCCACGCTCAGCGCCTGCAGCAACGGTTCAAGCCCCCTTGCTCCTGGCTCAAGCGGCACGCCGACTTCGAAGGCGACGCCAAAATCGCAACTGTCTCAAGCCCAGTTCGCCAGTTGCGACGCGCTGAAGGATTACTACAGCGATGCGCTGGCGGAGGAATATTTCACCGGTTACGCCAACCAGCGCAATTGCTTTGGCTGCGATCCCGTCGCGCTGCAGACCGTCGATTTTGCCGAAAGCAGCGATACCGCTGCGCCCACCGCCGCTGGGGCCAGCGCGCCGAGCAACCGTGAAGTCACCCAGACCAACACCCAGGAAATCGGCGTCGATGAAGCCGACATCATCGAAACCAACCCCAACGGCACGGAAATCTATGTACTCAGGCGCTTCCCACGGGAACTGCTGGTCATCGAAACGGCGGATCCGGCCAATCCGCGCATCCTGTCCCGCACGCCGCTGTCCGGCTCACGCGATCCTCGCGGCATGTTCTTCGATGTCCCGAGCCAACGGCTGGCGATCATTCTGGATCAGAGCTTTTATTGCATCCTGGCGCCGGCGGTGTCCGACGCGGCCTTTGCACCGTCAGCGGAATTCCGACAGGGCACGCAGATCCAGTTTTTCGATGTCAGCAACCCCGCTGCCCCGCGTGCGCTGGAAGAATTCACCACCGACGGCTACTTCGTCGACGCACGCCGGATCGGTTCGCGACTGCATCTGGTGACTCAGTTCGGCTTTCCCTACCCGGCGGGCCTGCAAAACGATCCCGAATTCGAGCAACTCGCGTATCGCGACTACCCCCAGGCCTATCGCCGCCAGGATGAGGCTGAAATGGCCCGTCTGGAACCGCAGATCCGGGCACGCATTCGCGACGCGGTCGCGATGATGACAGCCGCCGAACTGCTGCCGGAGGAAAGCACCAACGCGACCGGGGAACAAACCCTGGACTGCACCGCGGTCCTGCGCCCTGAAGTGAAAGCCCGACTGGGGCTGTTGCTGATCAGCAGCATCGATACCGATGGCTCGGCGCTCAGCACCCTGGGCACCATCAATAACGCCTGGCAGGTCTATGCCAGCGAAAATGCGCTGTACTTGCTACAGCACAGCGGTGGCTGGTGGTTTGATCCGGATCAGCGGCAACAGACCGCGATCTATCGCTTTGATCTGAGCACCGGCAACGCGCGGCCTGGCGCTGTCGGCCTGGTCGATGGCTGGGTCAATAACAGCTATCAGCTCAGTGAATACCAGGACCATCTGCGGGTGGCCGCCACCGAAGGCCGTTATGCCGGCCCCAATCGCCGCTTCACCCAGCATAATCACCTGACTGTACTGGCGACGGGCAGCATGAACCAGACCGCCCAGATCGCTGACTTTGTCTCTGAAAACAAGCAGGAAGTGATTCGCGCCGTGCGCTTTCTTGGCGACAAGGGCTATGTGGTGACCTTCGAGTTCACCGATCCGCTGTTCGCCTTCGAGCTGTCCAACCCGAACCAGCCACGCCTGGCCGGTCAGATCGAGATTCCCGGCTTTTCGACCTACATCCACCCTCTGGGGACCGAGCACCTGCTGACCATCGGCCGCGCCGGCGGGGTCGATGGCCAGGGCACCGGCAACAGCTACCAGCTGCAGATCTTCGATGTATCGCGGCTGGATCAACCCGTGCAACTGGCCACCGCCAGCCCTGCGCTGGGGCCGGACGACTATGCGTTCAGCCTGGCCGAATACGATCCGCATGCATTCACCTTTGCCGCACAAGCCAGCGCCACGACGGGCTTGCTGAGCATCCCGGTGCAGATTGGCGCCCGCGATGTCAACAATGCCCTGAGCGGGTTCGTCGCCTACCGGATCGACGTCGCAGCCGGCGCCAACGCGATCAGCGAATACGCGCGGATTGACCACAAGGACGAGCCGCAGCGGCAGGGTGAAGGCGAAACCTGCCCTTCGACGCGTACCGCGCCGCAGGACGGGCGCTGCAGCAGCTTTGCCCCGGTGATTTACAACGAGCCCCTGCGCAGCGTGATCATCCGTGAATCTGGACGCACCACCCTGCTGACCCTGTCCTCGGCCAAGCTCAAATCCCTGGATGCCAGTGCTACGACGGCCCAGGACCTGGCCACCTTGCCTCTGGCGGAATAAACCGCCGCCGCGCTGATCGATCCGGATCGGACCGCCGGCGCAGCCTACACCGCGACCGGGGCCTTGATGTGCGGCCAGGGGTCGTAGTCGACGATCTGCACGTCCTCGAAGCGGTAATCAAACAGACTCGACGCCTGATTGAGTTCCAGTCGCGGCAGGGCGCGGGGACTGCGACCAAGCTGTTCGCGCGCCTGCTCCAGATGATTCGAATACAGATGCACATCGCCGCCGGTCCAGACAAAATCACCCGGCTCATAGCCACATTGCTGCGCGAACATATGCGTCAGCAAGGCGTAGCTGGCGATATTGAAGGGCACACCCAGGAAATAGTCACAGGAGCGCTGATACAGCTGGCAGCTGAGCCGCCCCTGGGCGACATAGAACTGGAACAGCAGATGACAGGGCGGCAGGGCCATTTGCGGCACTTCACCGACGTTCCAGGCGCAGACGATGTGGCGTCGGGAGTCGGGATTGCTGCGCAGGGATTCCAGGACCTGGCTGATCTGATCGATATGCCCACCGTCCGGCGTTGGCCAGGCTCGCCACTGCTGGCCGTACACCGGCCCCAGTTCTCCCTGGGCGTCGGCCCATTCGTCCCAGATGGACACCCCCTGCTCCTGCAGATAGCGGACATTGGTTTCGCCGCGCAGGAACCACAACAGCTCGTGGATGATGGAGCGCAGATGCAGTTTCTTGGTCGTAACCAGCGGAAAACCCTGGGCCAGATCGAAGCGCAGCTGGGCGCCGAAAATCGAGCGCGTGCCGGTACCGGTGCGGTCGGCCTTGTCGGCGCCCTGACCCAGGATGGTCTGCATCAGATCCAGATACTGGCGCATGGCTAGACTCGCCCTGAACGCTGGTAGGCCACCAGCAGAATGATGCCGCCCCCCAGCCACATCGGCAACGACAACACCTGCCCCATGGTCAGCCAGTCGAAGGCCAGAAAACCCAGATGGGCATCCGGGGTCCGGAAAAACTCGATGAAACTGCGGAACAGACCGTAAAGCAGCAGGAACAGGCCCGAGGCCGCCATCAGCGGCCGGGGTTTGCGGGCAAACCACAGCATGATGCCCAGCAACAGCGCCCCTTCCAGTCCGGCCTCGTACAGCTGCGAGGGATGACGCGGTTCGGGCCCGGCATGCGGGAAGACCATGCCCCAGGGCATGGTGGTGGGCCGCCCCCAGAGTTCGGCATTGATGAAGTTACCCAGCCGGCCGGTCAGCAACCCCACCGGCACCGCAACCACGATGAAGTCGGTGACTTCCCACCAGCCGCGCTTGAACTTGCGCGCATGCCAGGCCATCGCCAGCATCACCCCGATCAAGCCTCCGTGGAAAGACATGCCGCCCTCCCAGACTTTGAACAGATACAGGGGGTTAGCCAGAAACTCGGCACCGTTGTAAAAGAACACGTAACCGCAACGCCCGCCGAGGATCACGCCCATGACCCCGGTGAACAGCACGTCGGAAATCTCGTCCTTGTTCCAGCGGGCCTGATGCACGTGGTTCAAGGCCAGGCGCTTGACCTGAATCCACCAGAACAGGAAGAAACCGGCCAGATAGGACAGGCCATACCAATGCACTTTGAGCGGACCGATGGCCAGCGCGACAGGATCAAATCCAGGATGAGTCAGCATGAAAAGGCTCGCAGGTTCGCAGCGTCAGCTTAATCGGTCACCGCGCCCAGACTGGCGCTGGAAACGGTCTTGGCAAACTTGGCCAGCACGCCGCGCGTGGCCCGTGGTGGCCGTGGCTGCCACACGGCCCGGCGACGTTCCAGCTCGTCCGGCTCGATATTCAGCTGGATGAGGCGCTGGTGCGCATCAATCGTGACCGAGTCGCCCTCTTCAACCAGGCCAATCGGGCCGCCCACGGCGGCCTCCGGGGCCACGTGCCCGACCACCATGCCCCAGGTGCCGCCGGAGAAACGCCCGTCAGTAATCAGGCCCACGGTTTCGCCCAGCCCCTGACCGACCAGCGCCGCGGTAGGCGCCAGCATCTCGCGCATCCCAGGCCCACCCTTGGGCCCTTCATAGCGAATGATCAGCACATCGCCGTCCTTGATCTGGCGGTCCAGAATCGCGGCCATGGCCTCATCTTCCGAATCGAATACGCGCGCAGGTCCGGTCATCGACGGATTCTTCAGGCCGGTGATCTTGGCCACACAGCCTTCGGGGGACAGGTTGCCGCGCAGAATCGCCAGATGACCCTCTTTGTACATCGGCCGGTCAAAGGGCCGGATGACATCCTGATCGGCACGGGGCTCGGCCGGAACATCCGCCAGCTCTTCGGCGATGGTCTTGCCGGTGATGGTGATGCAGTCACCGTGCAGCAAGCCCTGCGCAAGCAACATCTTCATCACCTGGGGCACCCCGCCGGCGGCATGGAAATCGGTCGCCACATAGCGACCAGACGGCTTCAGATCGCAGAGCACCGGGGTCCGCGCCCGCACCCGCTCGAAATCATCCAGCGACCATTCAACCTCGGCCGCATGCGCAATCGCCAGATAATGCAGAATCGCGTTGGTCGACCCCCCGGTGGCCATCACCACCGCGATCGCGTTTTCGATCGACTTGCGGGTCACGATATCGCGCGGTTTCAGATCCGCCCGGATCGCTTCGACCAGCACGGCCGCCGATTGCGCCACCGAATCGGCTTTGGCCGGATCCGGATTGGCCAGCTGCGAAGAACCGATCAGGCTCATGCCCAGGGCCTCGAAGGAGGAAGACATGGTATTGGCGGTATACATGCCGCCGCAGGCACCAAAACTGGGGCAGGCATTGTTTTCGATACCGACAAAATCTTCCTGGCTCATGCTGCCGGAGTTTTTCGCCCCAACCGCTTCAAACACCGACACGATGGTCAGGTCCTGCCCTTTCCAGCAACCCGGTTTGATCGTACCTCCGTAGCAAAAGATGCCCGGAATATTCATCCGCGCCAGCGCGATCATCGAGCCGGGCATGTTCTTGTCGCAGCCGCCCACGCACAGCACACCGTCCATCCACTGACTCTGCACCGCCGTTTCAATGGCATCGGCAATCACTTCCCTGGAAACCAGCGAAAAGCGCATGCCATCGGTGCCCATCGAAATGCCGTCGGTCACGGTGGGAAATCCGAAGGTCTGGGGCATCGCGCCGGCGGCGTGCAGCGCCTGTGCCGCGCGCTCGGCCAGCGGCCCAAGCCCGGCATTGCAGGGGTTCATGGTGGAATGACCATTGGCCACGCCGACAATCGGCTTGTCGAAATCCCCGTCGCCAAATCCGACCGCGCGCAGCATCGCGCGATTGGGGGAACGGGCATCACCCTGGGTGATCTTCTGGCTACGACGATTCATGCTCATCAGGACTATCGCAAATAGACTTAAAAGGTTGCGCAGGATACCGAATTCGATGCCTGGATGTAGAGTCGCACCACCGACTCGGCCAGGCGCAGATCGGCAAGCTTGAAGCGTCCGCGTCGGGGACTATCCAGATCCAGCACCCCCAGCAAACGCCCGCGATGCATCATCGGCACGACCATTTCGCTGGCCGAAGCCGGGTCGCAGGCGATATGGCCGGCAAAGGCATGCACATCGGGGACGATCAGACTGCGTCGCTGCAGCGCCGCGGTGCCGCACACGCCTTTGCCCAGCGCGATGCGGGTGCAGGCCGGCGGACCTTGAAAGGGCCCCAGAACCAGCTGTGCATCGGCATGAAAATAAAATCCCGCCCAGTTGATCTGCGGCAGATGGCCGTACAACAGCGCGGCCAGATTCGCCGCATTGGCCAGATAATCGGTTTCGGATTCCAGCAGCGCCCTGGCCTGGGCGAGCAATACGGCATGCGTCATAAAAATTTGACCTCGGATTGATTCGTCTGGCGCCAGAAGCGCAGCCCTAAAAGCCCAGCCGCCAGTGCCAGAGCCACGGTATAGATCCACCAGATCGCCGCAGCACCGGCAGACCGGTAGAAAAACAGATAGGCAAAGCAGGACCCGCCCAAACCCCAGTATGCCGCGGTGGTCGCCCACATCACGAAGCGGGTGTC
>JBFJVB010000087.1:0-14506 GCA_041624435.1 Oceanococcus sp.
CCAGTACAACTGGAACTGAGACTCGTCATGTGGACCAGCCGCTGCGCGCGCAAACCCTTCCTGAGCCTGCTCCTGCTGGGCATCGGTGTCCCTGGACTAGGGCCCGCCCAGCAGTATGAAAGCGAGTCGCGCGTCGTCTCGCGTGGCGAGATTGCGGCCGAGCAGGATTTCGATGCGGAGCAGGCATTACAGCAGGCCAGCGACAACCCGTATGCGCAGGCGATGATTCTGCGCGAGCTGGCCGGGCGGGCGCAGCAGGCTGGCGATGCCGCAGGGGCCGCCGCTTATTTGCAGCGCGCGCTCGATACCCGGGCTTTGTCGGAGTTCGCATCCCGGGAAATGCAGAAAGAACTGGCGGTGCTGCTGGCGAGTCAGGAGAATTATCCCGAGGTGATTCGCCGCCTGGCGCCATTGCTGGCGACCGAGCAGGAACCGGCGGCGGAATTGCTCCTGGTGCTGGGCGGCGCCTACACCCAGGAAGGACGGTTTCGCGAGGCCTTGCCTTTGCTTGAGCGGGCGCTCAAAGCCGCGCGCAGTCCGGCCCATGACTGGTATGCGCTGGCCGCGGCCGCAGCGGCGGGATTGAAGCGCTGGGACGCAGCCGTGGGCCATATCGAAGCGGCCCTGCGTCTTGAGCCCGGCAAGCTGGAGTACTGGCAACAGCTGGCGGGTATTCAGGTCGCCCGCAAGGATGCCGCCGGGGCCCTGGCGGCCCTGGATCTGGCGTTTCGGCTGGGTCTGCTGGAAACCGGCCAGAATCGGATGCAATTCGCGCAATTGTTTTTCGCCAATGGTGTGCCGTTTGAAGCCGCCTCGCTGATTCAGGATGCCCTGGAAAGCGGCGCTCTGCCGCGCGACGCGGCAGCCCTGGAGATGCTTGCCGCGGCGTGGCTGGCCGCACGCGAGTACCTGTTGGCCATCCCGGTGTTACAGGAAGCGGCCAGTGCCAGCGGCAAGGCCGAATTGCTGCTGCAACTGGGTCAGCTTCAGTTTGATCGGGGTGACTGGTCCGGCGCGGTGCGGGCGTTGCGGGGCGCCTTGCGCAAGGGCGCGGGTAAGCAGCAGGCTGCCGCCCAGCTGATGCTCGGAGTCGCGCAGTATCAACTGCAGGATTTCGCCGCCGCCCGACAGACCTTCAGCGCGGCCGCCGAACAGCGCTCAGCGCGTGACAATGCCCAGCAATGGCTGGCCTATCTGGACAGCGGCCTGGCGCGCGAAAATGCGCTGCGTATGGCTTCGGCACGGCCTGAAGATGCGGCTCAGATCAGCGGGCGATTTCAGGGCCAGCGGGTCAGGCTGGGGGGCAACGGCAAGGCTGGGGCGCCCGATGCGCCGCGGTTCACGCCGGTGGGTGCGGAGCGCCATGGCAGCAGTGACGGGCGCATTCCGGCCTGGACGGGGGGCTTGCAAGCAGCCGACTGGCCGGAAGGCTTCAAGCCGGGCCAGCGGCCCCGCGATCCGTTTGCCGAAGACCAGCCCCTGTATGTCATCGACGCCAGCAACTGGCAGCAGCATCGCGACGACCTGAGCATGGGGCATCGCGCCCTGTTCGATCGTTATCCGGGCTACCGTATGCCGGTGTTTCCGAGCCGCCGCAGCGTGGCCTATCCCGAAGCGATCTATGCCGCCACCCAGGCCAATCGAGGACGGGCCAAGCTGCTGGGATCCGACGCGCTGACCGGCGCGGAGCTGGGCTTTCCCTTCCCGAGTCCCGGCAATGGCGTGGAAGTGATGTGGAACCACCGGGTGCGCTACCGCGGCGACGCGGCCGAATTTCGCTCGCGTCAGGTCCTGGTGCTGGCCGATGGCACCGTCAGCGAACAATTCCAGCAAACCGAACAGGTGCTGTACCTGTATGGCAATGTGCAGCATCCCAGCAAGCTGTCACAGAACAATATCCTGCTGTATTACCTGACCTATTTTTCCTCGGGCAGCGGTGAACTGGCATTCACCGCCCTGGTCCACGAGTCGGCGAACTCGCTGGAGAAGGAACGCGCCATCTGGGTCATCCCCAAGGGCATCAGCAAGATGTTCCGCATTCCGCCGGTAGGCTATGACAATCCCTTTCCCGGGTCCGGTGGGCTGGCGTTCGTGGACATGGTGGACATGTACAACGGGGCCTTCGATCGCTATGACTGGAAGATTCTGGGCAAGCGCGATGTGCTCTTGCCGTATAACGCCTATCGTCTGAACGATGCTCATCAGACCAACGCCGACCTGCTGCAGGCCGGCTTCATGCGGCCTGATTCGGCGCGCTACGAATTGCATCGGGTCTGGCTGGTCGAGGCCAACGAACGTGGCGGCAAAAGGCACAGCTTCGGCGCCCGGCGTTTCTACGTGGACGAGGATTCCTGGAATGTGGTGCTGGTCGAGAACTATGACCGCAAGGGCAAGCTCTGGCGCTTCCAGGAAGGGCATTTGCTGCCCCTGTACGATCGCTTGTGGGCGAACTGTCTGCCGGTTGTGACCTATGACCTGCACGATGGGCGGTATTTCATCAATCGTTTGAGCAATGATGACAGCTGGCCGGAACGCGACCCGGAGCAGCTGCGTCCACGTGATTTCAGGCCTTCGACGGTGAAGGCCAAATACGCCCGCTGAGGCCAGGGCGCTACGGCGGCAGCGTATTGGCATTTCAGCCCATTGCGGCTACCCTTTTGGAAGAACGATAGAGCAAAGGTGGATCCAGAAGCAGGTTCGCCAGAAAATTCGGGGAGAAAAGGTCTTGAAAAGCGTAGAACGTTCTGTGAACGGTCTGATGGTGGCGGTGGTGTGTGGCCTGGGTTTGGGCCTGAGTCCGGCCCTTCAGGCCAAGGTGTCCGCGCAGGAGGCGGCGCGCCTGGGGCAGGATCTGACCTTGTTCGGGGCGGAACAGGCGGGGAACGCGGAAGGGACCTATCCGGCCTACAGCGGGGGCTTGCCGAGGCGAGGTCAGATTGCTGGCGAATATCCCACCAATCCGCAAATTGAAGCGGAAAAGCCCTTGTTCACGATCACCCAGGCGAATCTGGCGGACTATGCCGACAAGCTGACGCTCGGGCATCAGGAATTGTTGCGGCGCTTTCCTTCGACCTACAAGATCAACGTGTTCAAGTCCCATCGCACGGTGTCCTGGCCGAAGCACATCCTGGACGCAAGCGGACGCAATGCCCAAACCGCCAATCTGATCGGCACCGATGCGGTCAAGGGCGCGGTACACGGAATCCCGTTTCCGATTCCCGGCAGTGCCGCCGAGATCATCTGGAACCACAAGACCCGTTGGCGTGGTCATGCGGTGCGTCGCTATAACAATCAGGCGATTGTGCAGGCGGATGGCGGGTATCAGATCTCCAAGCTGATCGAGGATGTGAAGTTCACCTACACGAACACCGCCAAGAACGGTCGGTCCGAAGATCTGCTGCTGTACTACCTGTCAGAAATCCTGGCGCCTCCGCGCAATGCCGGTCAGCTGCTGCTGGTGCATGAAACCTCGGATCAGACCGAACAGATCCGCAATGCCTGGTTGTATAACCCAGGGCTGCGCCGGGTGCGTCGGGCGCCCAATGTGTCCTACGACAATCCGTATGAAGGCACGGACGGCAATCAGTTCAATGACCAGGTCGACATGTACAACGGCGCCATGGACCGTTACCGCTGGAAACTCGTGGGCAAGAAGGAAATGTACGTGCCCTACAATTCCTACCGGATTTCCAGTCCCAAGGTCAGTTACGAAGAGATCATTCGGGCCAAACACCCGAATCAGGACCTGTCTCGATTCGAGCTGCGCCGGGTCTGGGTGATCGAATCGACCTTGCGCGAAGGTACCAGTCACACCTTTGGGCAACGGACCTTTTATGTGGAGGAAGACTCCTGGGCGATCAATTCGGTGGATTGTTATGACCGTCGGGGCGGACTGTACAAATTCCAGGAAGCCCATCAGATCTTCAGCCCGAACGTGCAGGCCGTGGGCGGGGCGCCGGAAGTCATCTATGACTTCCAGTCCGGTCGCTATTTTCTGACTGCGCTGGCCAATGAAGACAAGCCGAATGACTTTTCGGTGAGTTATGACGACCAATATTTCACCCCGCGTAGCCTGCGCAAGAAGGCGCGACGCTAGATCAAATACCGGAACTGCTATGAAATTTGAAGATGTCTACCGCTACAGCAAAGACGCGGACACCGTGATGCGGATGTTTTCCGATCGGGCTTATTTTGAAAAGAAGTATGCGGAAACGACCCTGGATTACGAAGTCCTGGAGCACGAACTCAGCGCCGACACCTTCCGGATTCGTTGCAAGTTGACGATGCCGCTGAACGTGCCCGTGCCGGGCTTCGCCAAGAAATTCTTCGGGCAGACCATGAATGTGGTTCAGGAGGATACCTGGGACCTGAAAAACCGCACCGGACGCCTGACCGTGGAACTCGCCGGCGTGCCGGTGACCGTCAAGGCCACCATGGCCTTGCGTGAAGGCAGCGGCGGCGGAGAAAACCATGTCAACTGGGATATCGGCTGCAATATTCCGCTGGTGGGCAACAAAGTGGCCAAGTTGGTGGCCGATGATATCCAGGCCAAATCGCCCGGCGATTTGAGCGTTAGCGAAAAGATTCTGGCGGAGTATTGAGTTCGCCGCACCAGGAGCACACGCCGGCGAGCCGGGACAGCGGCGAGCCGGATGCGGACGCCGCCAGGCCGCCGACTCTGTGGCAGGTCGCCGGCAGTGTACTGGCGGCCTTTTTTGGCGTGCAGAACCGGCGGAATCGCGAACGGGACTTCAATCGCGGTAAACCGGTGCATTTTGTTGCCATGGGTGTGCTGATCACGGCCTTGTTTATCGGCCTGGTGCTGCTGGCGGTGAAATTCGCGCTACGTCAGGCCGGGGTCTGAGCAAGGGATTCTCAAGCCTTGAGTTCCAGGCTGTTGCCGGGTTGGGGGACGTGCTGTCCGCTCGCGCCGTAGGTGCCGCTATCAACGGGTTGCAGGCGGCGGGTGATTTCGCTCTGCCGCTGGCTGATCAACAGTCCATTGGCGTCGTTCTTGCGCTGGCACAGGGCCAGTTGTGCTGACAGCTGTGCCCACTCGCGCTGGATGTTCTCACCCTGACTTTGCAGCCAGTGCGAAAGCTCCCGTCCTTGCAGCCAGTTCTCCAGGCAGGGTCCCAGCGTGGCCAGCGCCTGGCAGTCCTGCTCCTTGCGCGCGGCCAGCGCGGTCAGACGGCCGGCATCACCAGCGATGACCGCCGCACATTCCTGATCAAGCAACTCGACCAGCGCCTGCGCGGCGTGATGGTGATGGCGCAGTTTGGCCTGGATCTGCTCGGCGTTCATGGTGGTGGCCTTGCCTAGCGATCCAGCAGGCGGTCGGTGGCCAGGATTCGCTGCGCCAGGGCCTGTGTATCGATCGGATAAGCACCACTGTCAACGCTGGCTTTGAGCTCCTGCACACGCTGGGAATCGATCTCCGGCGTATTCTCGGCCAGCTCGATCAGAGCCGCCACGCGTCCCGATTCGGCGCTGAGGCTGACTTTGTCCTGTGCCGCGGCGCTTGAGGTGGGTGCGCTGCGCTGCTCGGCCGTCTGGCTTTCGCTGAGCGAACGGGTCGCAAGATATTGCAGGCTGGCGTTTTGGTCGATACGGGTCGTCATAGTCGGGTTCCTGCTCCGCTGGGGCCAGAGCTGAGATGGCTATCGGCCCATGCTGAGAATACTTTAGGGTGATCCGCAGGATTTTTCGCGGCCGGGCTCATCCGCGAATCTCCACGATTCCACCGGGACGGACATAGCCTTCCACGATTCTCCCCGAGGACAGATTGCGCACCTTGACCCGAGAGTGTTCCACCGCATCGTGTTGCGCCTTGCCGCGGCCCCGAATCTCCACCGAGCCCACCCGGGACAACAGGGTGACGGTATCGCCTTTTCTGATGCTGGGGGCCTGGCGTAACTGATTGGGTTTGAGTATCTGCCCGGCCGCCAGGGGCTGCGCCAGTTCACGACCGATCACCGCCTCCAGGGATTCGAAACTGCCATAGTCGACGCCTTGCATCTGCCGCCATGCCAGGGTCACGTCAGCGGCGCCGATCAGTTCGTGGGCATTCAGGCTGCGTGCGCTGACGACCACCTGTTTGTGCTGTTGCACGACCACCGGGACGTAAAGCTTCCATTGACCGGGGCAGTGCACCTGAACCTGCATGCGCAGGCCGTGTGTCCGCGCGCTGGCCTGAGGCGTCTGGGTGCAGCGCGGTAGCCGCAGGCGCGTGTCCGGCAGTTGCGCGCTCGCGTCGACTCGGCCAGGGCCCGCATGCTGGATGGCGTAGGCGCTGGCGATGGCCTGGATGCGGGCGGGGTCTTCAAGCTCGGCGGCTTGCACCTGCGGTGCGCTCAGGCTGGCAAGCAGCGCCAGCAAGCCAGCGCAGCGCACGGTGAAGAATCGGGCGGGACGTTCCATGCCCCGGCTCTGCAATTTGTGTGCCGACCGGGGGCGCCATGAAAATGCCCAGGGCCTGGACTGGTCGCAACAGCGCCTGATTTCAGGCGCGCGGCGGTGGAGTTCGGGCATTGGCGGGCGGATTCGTCCGCTGCGGGCAGGGCACGGCCGAAAACCTGCATTGGCAGATCAGGTCTGGTCGGTCCTTGGGGCAGAAGGTCTTGGGGGCTTGGGCGGGTGCGCCAATTTGTCGTCACCGGCAGTCGCGGCACGGTCCTTGCCTAGTGCCTGGACAAGTTTCAACAAGAGCCGGCGCAATGGCAATTTCCAATGACGTGATTTACGGCGACCTGGCCAGGACTTTGCAGGTTCACGGCCAGCGTCTGGGCGTACTGGCAAACAATCTGGCCAATGCGGACACCCCGGGATTCAAGGCCCGGGACATAGACTTCAAAGCGGTACTGCAAAGCACCCAGGCCAGCGGCACGACCCTGCAGACCACCCACCAGCAGCACCTGGGCACTGCCGATGCGGGCGCCGCCCCCCGGCTGTGGCGGGTGCCGAGTCAGCCCAGCGCGGACGGTAACAGCGTCGATGCACCGATGGAACAGGCGCGCTTTGCCGAGGCCTCGCTGCGCTACGAGGCGACGCTGCGTTTCGTCGACGGTCGGGTGCGCTCGTTGCTGACCGCCATCACAGGACAATAAGGAGGCTCGCTCATGCCCAGTTTCGGAATCTTTCACGTCGCCGGATCCGCGCTTGCCGCGCAGTCGGTGCGACTGAATACAGTCAGCAGCAACCTGGCCAATGCCGATGTTGTTGCCGGCCGGCCCGAAGACACCTACCAGGCCCGTGCCGCGGTATTTGCCGCGCAGTCTGCCGCCCAAGGTGGCGGGGTTCAGGTCAGCGGGGTCGAAACCAGCAACAGCCCGCCCGAGAAGCGCTTCCAGCCTGGCCATCCCATGGCGGATGAACAAGGCTACGTGTATGCACCGAATGTGAACCCGGTGGAAGAAATGGCCAACATGATCTCGGCCGCACGTTCCTACCAGAGCAATCTGGAAGTGGTGAGCACCGCCAAGACGCTGCTCCTGCACACCCTGAATCTGGGTCGCTAACCATGGACATACCGGCTCTGAGCGGCGCCACGGCGCCCAGCAACCCAAGCAAGCCCACCGCCCTGGGCCAGGAGGATTTTCTGGCCTTGATGGTGGCCCAGTTCCAGAACCAGGACCCGTTCAAACCGATGGAAAATGGTGATTTCCTCGGGCAGATGGCGCAATTCTCCACCGTCAGTGGACTGGATGAACTCAACGCCAAGTTCGAATCCCTGGCGCAGGCCCTGGGCGGAGAACAGGCCATTGGGGCGGCCAATCTGATCGGCCGTCAGGCCTTGTTCAACAGTTCCATCACGGTCCTGGATGAAACCGGGCAAACAGTGGACGGTGCGATCGAAACCGGCGCTTCCGCCCAGGTCATGATCGATGTCAACGACGCCAGCGGCCAGTTGATCCGCAGTCTGGCGCTGAACGCCAGCGGACCCGGGACCCATCGCTTCAGCTGGGACGGGCGGGATGAGCGCGGTCGGCTGGCACCGGCTGGCCAGTACGCCTTTCAGGCCCGCAGTGGCGCGGGCGACGGCCAGGTCGAGTTGCCCGTCCTGCTGGCCGGACAAATTGAGGGTGTTTCGGTGGGCGGGGCGCGCGGCGCCAGCCTGAATGTTGCCGGTCTGGGGTCACAGAACCTCAGTGCGGTACGCGAACTTTATTGAACTTGCAGCGACGGAGAAGCAAATGACTTTTCGGATAGCACTTAGTGGTCTCAATGCCGCCTCGGCGGATCTTTCAGTCACGGCGAATAATATCGCCAACGCCAACACCAACGGGTTCAAATCTTCCCGAGCCCTGTTTGGCGATCTGTTTGCCAGCGGTGAACTGGCGCGCTCTGATACCCAGATCGGTGGTGGCACCCGGCTCGCCGAAGTCCAGCAACAATTCGGTCAGGGCAATATCAACTTCACCTCCAATGCCCTGGACATGGCCATCAGCGGAGACGGCTTTTTCACGCTATCCGCCCAGGGCGCTCTGAGCTACTCTCGTGACGGCGCTTTCCAGGTGGACCGGGAAGGCTTTCTGGTCAACACCGAAGGCCTGCGGCTGCAGGGTTTCGAGCCTACGGCCGGAGGAGGATTCAATACCGCCGGACTGTCCGATATCCAGCTCGACACCTTCGATAACCCTCCCAGTCCGACCACCGCGATCGCCCTGGGTCTGAACCTGCCGGGTAACGCCGACGTGCCGGCCACCGCGCCGTTTGATGCGGCCGACGCCGACACATTCAATCATTCCAGCGCCCTGACGGTTTTCGATTCCCTGGGGTCGGCCCACACCGTGACCAGTTTCTTCGTCAAAACGGCCACGGCCAATGAATGGGAAGTGAATATAACCATCGACGGCGCCAGCGCCGGAGCCGCCACGGCGGTGAGTTTCGACAGCAACGGGGTGCTGACCACCCCGGCTAACGGACAGGTCACGATCCCGACATTCGCCCTGACCAATGGGGCTGCCGATCTGGACATGACGCTGGATGTCGGTTCGGCAACGCAGTTCGGTGACAATTTCTCGGTCAACAGCATCACCCAGGACGGTTTCACCAGCGGCAAGCTGGTGGGTGTCGAGGTGAGCGAGGGCGGTGTGCTTCAGGCCCGCTTCACCAACGGCCAGACCTCTGCCCTGAGCCAGCTGGCCCTGACCAAGTTCGCCAATGTGGCCGGTCTGCAGGCGCTGGGCGATACCTCCTGGGGGGAGAGTTTCAGCTCCGGCCCGGCGCAGCGGGGTACCGCCGGCAACGGGGGGCTGGGCCTGATCCAGTCGGCTGCCCTGGAAGCCTCCAATGTGGATTTGACCGAGCAGCTGGTGAACATGATCACGGCGCAGCGTAATTTCCAGGCCAACGCACAGATGATCACGACCGCGGATCAGGTGACGCAAGCCGCCCTGAACATCCGCTAGCCGTAACCGGGAGAACGATTGTGGACAGATCGCTTTATGTGGCCATGAGTGGCGCCAGCCAGGCCTGGGATGCGCAGACGGCCATCAGCCACAACATCGCCAATTCGGCCACCGTGGGTTTCAAAGCCACGCTGGTCGAGGCCGCGTCACGGCAGGTGAATGGACCGGGCCTGGCCAGTCGCGTGCACTCGGTCAGTCAGTCGCCTGGATTCGATTCCAGTGGTGGCCATCTGATGCACACCGACCGCTCTTTGGATATCGCCCTGGGCGATGATCTGTGGTTGGGCGTGCTCGGCCAGGACGGCGAGCTGGCCTATACCCGGGCAGGTGATCTGCAGCTCAATGCCCTGGGTCAGCTCACCACCGCGTCCGGTCTGGCGGTCAGCGGCGAGGGCGGAGCCATCGCCCTGCCGCCCTTTGAGGCCATGGAAATCGGCGCCGACGGCACGATTTCCATCGTGCCCCAGGGCGGTGGTGCCAATCAGCTGGTGGTGCTGGATCGTCTCAATGTGGCGCGTTTCGAAGCTGGCAGCCTGGAGCGCGGGGCCGATGGTCTGTTTCGTCCCGCCCAGGGTGTCGAGGCACAGGCCGAACCGGGCCAGGTGCTGATCAGTGGCGCCCTGGAATCATCGAACGTGAATCTGGCCCAGAGCCTGGTGCAAATGATCGAACAGCAACGGCGATTTGAATTCCAGATCAAGGCGATGCAGACGGCCGACGAAAACGCCCAACGCAGCGCTGAACTCATGAAACTCGCGTAGTCCCTGCGCGAAGGAGCAAGACCATGACCTCATCCCTATGGGTAGCAAAAACCGGCCTGGACGCGCAGCAAACGCGCCTCACGGTCATTTCGAACAATCTGGCCAATACCAATACCGCCGGATTCAAGAAATCACGTGCCGCTTTCGAAGATCTGCTGTACCAGAATGTGCGCCAGACCGGGGCACAAAGCTCTCAGCAAACCCAGGCGGCGGTCGGGCTGGAACTGGGCACCGGGGCGCGGGTGGTTGCGACCGAACGCAATTTTGCCCAGGGCAACCTGCTCCTGACCGAAAACCCGCTGGATGTGGCAATCAATGGCCAGGGCTTCTTCCAGATCCTGCTGCCGGATGGCAATCTGGCCTACACCCGCAACGGCGCCTTTCAGCTCAGTTCCGATGGTCAGGTGGTGACCGATAGCGGTTATCTGCTGCAGCCCGGGATCAGCGTCCCGCAGGAGGCGCAGTCGCTGAGCATCGCCGCGGATGGCACGGTCAGCGCGCGGTTGCCGGGACAGGCGGCACCGCAGGTGCTGGGCAGCCTGCAAATTGCCGATTTCATCAATCCGGCCGGATTGCAGGCCATGGGTGAGAACCTGTTCCTGGAGAGTGGCGCCAGCGGGCCCCCGCAGGCCGGCACCCCCGGTCTGGGCGGTCTGGGGCGCCTGAATCAGGGTTCGCTGGAATCGTCCAATGTCAATGTGGTCGAGGAACTGGTCAACATGATCGAAACTCAGCGCGCCTACGAGCTGAATTCCAAGGCGATCTCGACCGCGGACCAGATGTTGGCCTATGTCAACAACAACCTCTGATCACGATGAACGCCTTGCGACTATTGCTGGGTTCCGTCGCGTTGCTCGGTGCCTGTGCCAGCCAGCCCCCGCGGCATCAGCCGCTGCCAGAGCCTGACTACTCGACGCGGTCGGCGGATCAGGCCGACGGCGCCATCTTCCGCCAGGGTGGGGGGCTGCTGTGGTTTGAGGATCGACTCGCCAGCCGGGTCGGTGACAGCCTGACGGTGATCCTGGAAGAACGTACCCAGGCGCAGAAATCCGCTCGCACCAGCACCGCCAAGGACAGCGACTTCTCGGTCGCCTTGCCCAGTCTGGGCGGGGTCACATCCAATCTTGGCGTCGATACGGAAATCAGCAGCGAGCGCGCCTTCGATGGTTCGGGCGACAGCAGCCAGAGCAACAGCCTGGAAGGTGAGCTCTCGGTGCTGGTGGTCGAACGCCTGCCCAATGGCTATCTGCGGGTCGCCGGTGAAAAGACCCTGCAGCTGAATCAGGGCGTGGAATACCTGCGCCTGACCGGCATCGTCCGGCCGGAAGACATCAGTCCGCAGAATACCGTGCCCTCCACCCGCATCGCGCAGGCTCAGATTGCCTACAGCGGTCGCGGTCCCCTGGCCGAGGCCAACTCCATGGGCTGGCTGGCGCGGTTTTTCAATTCGCCCCTGTGGCCCTTCTAGGGAAGCCCGCCGTGAAACACAAATGTCTATTGTTGATTCTGCTGCTCCTGCCGGCGCTGGCTTTTGCCGAACGTCTCAAGGATCTGGTATCCATCCAGGGCGTACGCAGCAATCCGCTGATCGGCTATGGGCTGGTGGTCGGTCTGGATGGCAGCGGTGATCGTACGACCCAGACGCCGTTCACCACCCAGAGCCTGGCGACGATGCTGCGCCAGCTGGGCGTGGCGATGCCGCCCGGAGCCAATCCACAGCTGAAGAATGTCGCGGCGGTTGCGGTTCATGCCGAACTGCCGGCGTTCTCCAAGACCGGGCAGAAACTCGACGTGACCATCTCGTCCATTGGCAATGCCGGCAGTCTGCGTGGCGGCAGCCTGCTGATGACGCCGCTCAAAGGGCTGGATGGGCAGATCTACGCGGTCGCACAGGGCAGCATGGTGGTCGGTGGTTTTGGCGTCGAAGGCCGGGATGGCTCGCGGGTTTCGGTCAATGTGCCGAGCAGTGGCCGCATTCCCAATGGCGCCACCGTGGAGCGCGTGGTGCCGCATGGCCTGGATGATGGCGGGGATGTGGTGTTGAACCTGCACCAGGGGGATTTCACCACCGTGCGCCGCATCGTCAACAGCATCAATACCTATCTCGGTCCGGGCCTGGCCCGGGCCCTGGATGGCGTCAGTGTCGCCGTGCAGGCGCCCAGCATGCTGGATCAGAAGGTGGCCTTTATCGCGGCCCTGGAAAATGTTGAAGTCGAACCGGATGATGCGCCGGCGCGTGTGGTGATCAACGCCCGAACCGGCACCGTGGTGATCGGTCGGCATGTGCGCGTGCTGCCGGCTGCGGTGACCCACGGTTCGCTCAGCGTGACCATCCGTGAATCTTCCCAGGTCAGCCAGCCCGGGGCTTTTTCAGCCGGACAGACGGTGGTGGCGCCCGAATCGGAAATCACCATAGAGCAGGGTGGCAGTCGGATGTTCCTGCTCGAATCCGGGGTCAATCTGGATACGATCGTGCGGGCCATCAATCAGGTCGGCGCGGCGCCAGGTGATCTGGTGGCCATACTCGAAGCGCTCAAACAGGCCGGCGCCTTGCGCGCCGAGCTGGTCGTGATCTAGGCCGACGCCGCCGATGGAATTTTCCAGTCCGGGTTTCAATGTCGCAGATCTGGCCCTGCTGCGTTCGGCTCCGGCCGGGGGCGACACGGCCCGCGCGGCGCCCCGGGAAGACGAGCTGCGGGCCGCCGCCCGGCAGTTCGAGGCGCTGTTCGTCAAGCAATTGCTGTCCCAGCTGAAAATGGCCTCCGGTCTGGGCGGCGAGGACACGGCCCAGACCGATTTCGTCAATTCCCTGTGGCGCGACACCTTCAGCGAGCAGATCAGCGCCGGCGCCGGGCTGGGGCTGGCCGAACTGCTGGCACGCCAGATCGGCGGGGCCGCGGATGCGGCCCAGGGGCCGGGGCTCCAGGCTGCCCTGGTCCGGGGGCCGGATGCCGCCCGGGTCTATGCCAGCTCGGAGCCAGGGCGGTTCGAAACGCGACAGGAATTCGTCGACTATCTGCGGCCCTATGTGGAGCAAGCCAGCCAGGCGCTGGGCGTATCGCCGCAGATTCTGCTTGCCCAGGCGGCGCTGGAAACCGGCTGGGGTGCGCGCATGCCCGTCGATGCCCAGGGCGATTCCTCGCACAATCTGTTTGGCATCAAAGCCGATGCGCGCTGGTCAGGCAAGGCGGTGGAGGCGGACACGCGCGAATACACCGAACAGGGTTTTCACAGCGAGCAGGCGCGGTTTCGGCGCTATCCCAGTTATGCCCAAAGCGTGCAGGATTACGTGGCATTTCTGCATGAAAATCCCCGTTACCAACCGGCCCTGGAACACGGTGGTTCGGACGAAAGATTCCTGCAAGGCCTAAAGTCGGCGGGCTATGCGACCGATCCCCTGTATGTGGAAAAGGTCATGGACGTGGCCCGAGGTTCCACCCTGGCGCGTTACTGGAATGAAATATGAACGGTTTGTTTTCCATCGGCACCTCGGCACTGCTGGCCAACCAGCGGGCCCTGGCCACGACCGGGCACAATATCGCCAACGCCAATACCGAAGGATATAGCCGCCAGCGGGTGGATTTTTCCGCGCGCCAGGCCCTGGGCGAACGGATAGGACAAGGTGTTGAGGCCAATCTGATTCAGCGCTTCAATGATCCCTTTGCCGGCGCCCGCCTGAATCAGAGCCAGGCCGAGCTGGCCGCTCTGGATGCCAGTTCTTCACTGGCGCGCCGTCTGGATGCGCTGCTTTCCAGCGAAGCCGCCGGTCTGGCCCAACCCCTGCGTCAGTTTCTCGACGGGGTGGATGCTCTGGCGGCCGATCCTGGCGCCCAGGAAGTGCGCAGCGAGTTGCTGGGGGAGGCGCAGACCCTGGCGCAGCGGTTCGGTCAGCTGCAAAGCGGCCTGGATGACTTCAAGCGTGAGCTGAACGGGCGCATCGGCGATAGCGTTGAGCGGATCAACAGCCTGAGCGATGCGCTGGCCAATCTGAACGAGGAAATTGCTTTCAGTATCGGCACGTCCGGAGGGCAGCCGCCCAATGATCTGTTCGACCAACGGGATCAGCTGGTCAGTCAGCTGGCCAAGCTGGTGGATGTCAATACCGCCGAGCAGGATGATGGCAGCCTGAACGTGTATTTTGGCAGCGGTCAGGCCCTGGTCGTCGGCAATCAGAAGCAGACGCTGCAAGCGGTTCCGGGGGCGACGCCTCAGGATCCGACCCGGGTGTTTCTTGGCGCCGGTGATATCAGCCGGCAGATTACCGGCGGTGAACTCGGCGGCGTGCTGGGTTTCCGTGCCGAAGTCCTGGATTCCGCCCAGCAGGATCTGCTGGCC
>JBFJVB010000088.1:0-14436 GCA_041624435.1 Oceanococcus sp.
GGTCCGGTGGGTCCTTCGGGTCCAGTCGGGCCTTGCGGTCCGGTGGGTCCTTCGGGTCCGGTCGGGCCTTGCGGTCCGGTGGGTCCTTCAGGGCCAGTGGGGCCTTCAGGGCCGGTGGGTCCTTCGGGGCCGGTGGGACCTTCGGGGCCGGTGGGTCCTTCAGGGCCGGTCGGGCCTTCGGGGCCGGTGGGTCCTTCAGGGCCGGTGGGTCCTTCAGGGCCGGTGGGTCCTTCAGGGCCGGTCGGGCCTTCGGGTCCAGTAGGTCCTTCCGGGCCGGGCTCACCAGGGTCGCCCTTGTCACCCTTTTCCCCCTGCTCGAGGGCGGCCAAGGTCAGCAGGTAGCGTTCGGTCTTGTGCTTTTGCAGCTTCTCGTCGACCGAAACCACCAGCGTGTATTCGCCATCGGCCAGGCCGGCGGGGAGGATGGCGCGAACGTGACCGGGATCCGAATATACGACCAGCAGCGGGGTCGACCCGAGTTCCACGTAGGGGTGGGGGTCCGAGTGCTGTGGCTTCAGAAACTGGCCATCGATATACAGCAGATTGCTGACCCGGTCGGCGGTGACCGCATGGATGTTGAGTTCGTCGGCAGCGTGGGCCGGCGGGCTGGATACGGCCAGCAGGACGCTGAGGGCCAGCAGGCGGAGGAATCCTGGCCAGGCGGTGGCGCGATGTGTCATGGCCATTCTCCGTAAGCAGAAGTGGAAGAATCCAGTCTTGGCAGGGCGACACGCGCCACATTCAGGGTCCTGAGGACCTTGAATGTTTGAGCGCCGAATGCGGGTTCAATGCGGCAAATCGGCTCAACGAAGACGGGGAATGAGGCAGTCATGGAAAGTTCTCTGACCCTACGCTAAGCAATCCCCGGTCAAAAAAAGGTGAACCTGCATGAATGCGGATCTGCTGGCCTGAGTGCCGCATTCAGCATCAGGGCGGCCGGGGCCTTGGGCGGTCTGTGCTGGGCGCAGCTGTGCGTCGGGGGCGGTTCGATGCTGCCGCTGTGCTGCCGGGAACGGCTACAATCGAGCCTTCAATAAATGCCGGAATAACATCATGATGGAGCTGCTGACCTTCGAGAACCTGGCCAATCTCGGCGTGCTGCTGTTTTTACAGGCGGTGCTGGGGTTCGACAATCTGCTGTACATCTCGCTGGAGTCCAAACGGGCCCCGGCCAGTCAGCAGGCTGCGGTGCGGCGCAACGGCATCCTGATTGCCGTCGCCCTGCGCATCGTCCTGCTCTATGTGATGGTCAAACTGATCGCGATGCTGACCGCGCCATTTTTCAGTATCCACTGGGTCGGAGTCATCGAAGGCAGCTTCAACTTTTCCTCGGTCGTTTTCCTGCTTGGCGGTGTATTCATCATGTATACGGCGGTCAAGGAGATCGGCCATATGCTCGCTGTCGAGGATCTGCAGGGCGAAGGGGAGGGCAAATCCGGCAAGTCGGCAGCCCAGGTTATTGCCATGATCGTGGTGATGAATCTGGTCTTTTCCTTCGACTCGATCCTGTCGGCGCTGGCCATCACCGATGTGTTCCCGGTGCTGGCGATCGCGATCGTGACGTCCGGTCTGGCGATGCTCTTTCTGTCCGATCACGTGGCAGTATTTCTGGAGCGCAACAGGAAGTACGAAGTGCTGGGGATGTTCATCCTGTTGATCGTGGGCATCGTGCTGCTGGGTGAAGGCGGTCACGTGGCGCATTTACAGTTGTTTGGCTATGCGGTGGAGCCGATGTCCAAGACCACGTTCTACTTCTCCATTGCGGTCCTGGTCGCGGTAGACGTGATCCAGTCGGGATACCAGAAAAAGCTGAAAATGCAGAAAGCCGTGTGATGCCCGTGGCAAAAAGGCCCGCCACGATGGGCCTTGATTGTCCTGGGCCGGGCCGGGCCGTTTCAGACCCGGTGAGCGTGCCAGTTCAATTGAACAGTTCGAGCAGCTTGTCGCTGATTTTCTGTTTCAGCTGTTCCGCCTGACCGCCGAGGAATTCGGTGCGCGCCTGCTGAATCGCGGCATTGATGACCGGTCCGAGCACTTGCTCGGCGGCTTCGCTGGCCGTGGCGCCATTGGATTTCGCGCCGATGTCCACGAGTGCGATGTCGGGCAGGGTCAGGGTCTTGTCCAGGCCCAGCGCGGGCGCGACGGCCTGCAATTGTGCATTCGTGAACTTGAAGGATTTGATCACGAAACGGGGGGCAGGCGTGGTGCTCGTGTCGGCTGTTTCGGAGCCCCGGCCGGCGTCATCAACCATCCGCCTGGCGTGATCACGGATGATTTTCAGGTTGTTCTGGCCGTTGGCCGCCAGTTCGGTGACCAGCTTTGCACCATCGATATGGATTTCACGAATAATGATGACGTCCTGGCCAAGGGATTTCAGGTCCAGAGCCAGACTGATCGCGCTCAGATCAAAGGCGTAGGGCGTGGCGAATCCTTCGGGGTTGCGGATCTGCAATCCCGTCAGCGCGCCGTCTCCGGAAAAGACCGATACGTCGGCGCGAGCCAGACTCACCGGCGTGCCCGTCAGCTGCGGGCCGGTTTCCTCGACGCCGTGTTTGATCAGGCGGTCCAGCTGGCCGAGCAGCAGCACGCCGACAAGCGCAAGCAGCAGAAGCGTGGTCACGACCACGGCGAGGGTTTTGGCGGGTTTGTTCATGCGGGGTCCAGGTGGTGGCGCTGAGGGGATTTTGTCGAAACCGACGGCTGGCGATGCGCACGCATTCAGTCGCAGTGAGCCGGGTAAGGAAAGATCAAATCGGCCTTGCCGAATCAAGCAAGGTCCGCAAGGGCGAGGGTTCGCCACGGCGGCTGAAAGGCATCTGGCTTGTCGCACATTTTAACGGAATCAAGACGCCTGCGGGTTGCCCGCGGTTCTCCATGACCCGGCGTGGTTTCACGATCAGGCCGGCGTTCCGTGCCCGGTCCATAGGTCGCATGAATGGCCACAATAGCCGCCTTGGACCTTGCCCGCGCCCGAAGCGCGTGTTCCCCTGCCTGTCAGTTCAGGCAATACTCAAAAACCGGCCGAACTGACGGCTGAACAGCAGCGGCTGTTCAAACGGGGGCAGATGCCCGGCGCGGGGAAAACGCACTACTTCGCCTTGCGCGGCCAGTTCGGCAATGCTCATTTGTCCGGCCGGGTGATAGATCGGCGAGCGCATGCCCACGAAAACCCGCAGCGGCGTCTGGCAATCGCGCAGGCTGTCGCGGTAGTCGTGGGCATTGAGGTAAGAATTCAGCAGCTTGTCCAGGTCGGCCAGACGCAGCACCGGGAAATGCCGTTTGAGCAAGCGTGGGGAACGGGCCAGCCAAGGCAGCAGCGGCGCCACAGCGGGTCGCCCGGTCACGCGCGAGAAGGCTTCCCCGATGATGCGCAATGCCTGGGTACGCACCGGTAGTGGTAGCCCGGCCAGATCCTCGTAGGCGGCGTGCTGGTTCAGCATCTCGCGTAGCTGCGCCAGAGCCGCGAATACCCGCGTCTGGTCCGGGCCGAAGACGCCGTAGGTCCAGTCCTCCCGATTGGGCACGCAGGGAGACTGGTCAATATGCAGATAGCCACGCACATGGCGAAAGCCGCCCGCCCGCTGCCAGTGCAAGGCCACGCTGCTGCCCAGAGAATGGCCGCCCAGCAGGATGTCACTCAGACCGAAATGACTGATCAGATCTTGCAGATCTTCCATGTGGTTCTGGAAAATATCCGGCTGGTTGTAACCCGCGGCCGCACTTTTTCCCATCGCCCGAAGGTCCGGGATGTAAAAGCGGTAGCGTGACAGATGGGGCCAGATGAACGGCAGCCACTGGCCACCGCTGGCGCCCAGGCCATGCAGCAGCACGACGGGGCGGCCGCGGCCCAGCACCCGCAGCTTCAGGGGGGCGCCATCCCTCGCAAGATAGGTTTTCATGGCGGTGCATGCTGAGCCGTGGCGCCAGGACATGCAAGCGCGGGCTGTGCCATCACCAGGCCAGGGCCGCGAAGCGCTCGGCAGTCCAGTACCCGGCGGTGACGCCAATGAGGCGCAGGGCCGGCAGGCGGGCTGCCGCGCCGTGCAGGCGCCGGGCCAGTGCGACCAGGGCCATGATGGCGCCGACGAAGGCCAGTTGGCCGAGTTCGACGCCCAGATTGAATTGCAACAGCGACCACCAGCGGCCTTGCTCGGGCACGCCCACCTGGCGCAGCGCGGAGGCGAATCCCAACCCATGAAACAGGCCGAAGAACGCGGCCAGGCTTGCAGGCGCGCGCCGCAACCAGCTGTTGGGGCGTGGTCTGACGGCTTCGGCGATCAGATACACGATGCTGAGCGCGATCATCGCTTCCACATAGCTCATCGAAACCTGCACGAGCTCGAGGGTGGCCAGGGCCAGGGTGAGGCTGTGGCCCAGGGTAAATGCGGTCACGACCGCCAGCAGACGGCGCCAGCCTGGCACCAGGGCCAGCAAGCCCACCACGAAGGCCAGATGATCCCAGCCCAGCAAGATGTGGGTGATGCCCATCCACAGGTAGTTCACGCCGGACCCGGGGGCCTCGCGCAGGTCCTGTGCCACCATCGGCCAGCGGCTCACCGCTACGGAAGTCAATTGCCAGTCGGGCGCCTGCCAGCTCAGGTAATACTGCGCCCCCTCGGCCGGCGGTCGATCCAGGGACAGCGGCAGGCTGGCCAGATCCGCCGTGCAGCTCCAGATGACACTGACTTTCGCGCCCTGACGCAGGGGCTGGTGGCGCTCCACGGTGCTTTGCGAACAGGCGGGCGGACGCCGCAATGACACCGCTTCGCCGACCCCGGAGAACTGGTGCACAATCCGGAATTCGGCTTCGCTGCGTTGTTCGACATGGATCACGCCCATGCGATAACTGTCGGCCAGGGCGTTGCCTGCCAGTCCTGCCAGCAGCAGCGTGAGCCAGCGCAGCTTAGCGACCATCGCGGGCTTCGATCCGCACGTCGTAGCGTTCCCGCAGCGCCCTGGTTTCGACCGCCAGCAGACGCTTGCGCTCGGCTTCCAGCCAGTCGGTGTAGACCTGCTCGGCGGCGGCCTCGAAGCGGGGCGCGAGCGCCGGGGTCGCGCGGGTAATCCGCAGCAGATGCTGCCCGTACAGACTGCGCACCGGCCCGAACCAGGCGGCTTCCTGGGGCCGGGCCTGCAGCGCCGCGGTGAAGCCGGGGCCAAAGATGCTACGCAGCTCGGGCAGTGTGCGATCGACAAAGCGGTAGCCGTAATCGAAATGATCCCCGGCGCTGCCGCCGGGTGCGCCTGGCGGCAGGTCCTGGAGCACGGCTTGCGCCCGCACTGCGGCCTCAGGGTCCTGGCGGAAATAGATGTGCTCGAGCGTGTACCGCGCCGGCTCGGCATAACGCTCGGCATGGCTGCGGAAATAGTCTTGCAGCTGTGCCGCGGTCGGTGTGGCCGGCGCGGCGCGTGATTGCAGCACGAACTGCATTTTCTGCAACAGCCGTCGGCGCACGATCTCGTCGCCCTGATCCAGGGCCAGATCTTGCGCCTCCCGCACCAGAACCCGCTCATCGATGCGCTGCTCGATCAGGAACTGAAGCTCCTGCGGCGACGGTGGGCGGCGGTTATTGCGCTCGAACTGGCCGCTCAGCAGATGCTGTTCAGCCGCGCTGATGCGGATCTCGGTCGGGCGGGAAGGCGAGCCTTTACCGACGACCAGATAGGCCAGGCTGCCGATCAACAGGAACTGCAGCACCGGTTCGGCGAGCAGGCGGCGCCAGGCCTGCGGCAGGCGGGGTCGAGACATCAGGGATTGTCGGGCCGGTACCAGATGGGCGAGGTCCAGGCGCGTTCCTGAACGGTAGCCGGCATGCTGCCATCGCAGCAACGGGCCAGCGGGCTGGCGGCATCGATATCCGCACAGCTCAGGCTCTCGGCCTGGAATACCTGGGTGCACTCATACTGGCTCCAGCGGCATTGCGGATTTTCCACCACCCGCGCGTAGTAGAAGGCCGCGGCCTGCGGATCGAATTCCGCATCCTGCCAGACCGTACACAGCTGGCTGAAGCCGGCGCCGTGGGTTTCGCAGGTGTCGATATCCACGCGCGCGCCGTTGTGTGCATCGCCGGCGACCTCGAACACTTTTTCGAAGCTTTCGCCGTCTCGGGTCCAGCCCTTGACGATCTGAATGCGCTGCAAGGGCATGCCCGGCGCCGTCGGCACCCCCGGGTCCATGCTGGCCGAGACCGCAAACACCGGTGCCTGTCCGGCGGCCGGCGCAGGCGGCAGGTCGCCGCCCATCGGCACCCCTTGGGCGTAGCCGGTTTCGACCAGGGTGGCGGAGTCGCACAGATCGGCCGGGAAATCCCAGCCGCCGAAGGCGCGGGCAACGATGCGCGGGCCGGAGGTCGCGTAGGTTTCCCGGCGCTGCAAAGCCGCAAATACGCTGGCGCGGGTGTTCTGCTCGGCCCACACCACGGCCAGACCACCGGCGTTGTAGCGGCCGTAGGTCGCGAAATTGATGATGGCGGGAATTTCCGCCGGCGTGCCGGAATACACCGGTGGCGTATGCCGGCGCGCCAGCTCGCCGGAGTCCTGGGCGAACACCTCTTCGATGCCGGCCCGGCTGCGTTCCATCACGCCGCCGGGGGCGCTGATATGACTGTCCGTGCTACCGATGAACCCCAGCTTGAACGGATTGACGCCAGATCGGTCCTGCTCGAGCAGGCCGCGGCGCAGGGCGCTGCGCACGAAATCCGCCGGTTCGACACAGGAATTGCTGTAACCGCCGATGGCCTGGTAACTGTCGGAACAGCGCGGCTGGCAGTTTTGAGGATCATCCGGGCTGCCGGTGCAGACCTTGGCCAGCAGTTCGAACTGGCACAGTTCGTCGGCGCTGCCAAAGGGCAGGCCCGGCCCGAAAATGCATTCGGACTGGCCTTTTTCCTGGGTGAGTTCGGTCAGGGGCTCCAGCCGGGCGCGCTGGGCCGCCAGTTCGGCGCTGTAGGGCAGGCCGACCGGCGACCACGCCGGGGTGGAGGGTCGGAACATGAAGCCGCCGCCCATGTTCGCGTTGTGCGGAATTGCCAGCGCCTGGCAGCCGTCTGCTTCGCGGCACTGGGCATCCAGGGCGTTCCACAGTTCGATTTCATCATTCGCATCGAAATAGCTGATTGGCAAATCAATGGGCGTGTCGGTGCCGAACACCACATTGCGGTGCTTGCCGTTGATGTTCTGGCTGCCGGTCCACTCGAAGGCGTGCAGGGCCGTGAATTCGCAGGGCGAATGGTTCTGCCGCACCGCGGCCTGGGTGGCTTCCCACACGCCGCGCCGGGCCGTTGCGCAATCCTCGCGCCACCATTGGCAGTTCGTCACCGGCGCCTGCCCCGGCAGCGTTACCGGGTTGAGCGCCACCACCGCAGACAGGCCATACATCGCGCTCTGAAAGCCGCTGTAGAGCTGGCTCATGATGGGCAATTCGGCAAAGATCGGGCCCAAGCCAAACAGGCTGGAATCCCCGCGCACCAGCAGGCAGTAAGGGTCCTCGTAGGCCGCATACTGCGGGTCGTAACACAGCTGGGTTTCGGCCAGGAATTCGCTGTGATCGGTGATGCCGGCAAAGTCCAGCGGCCGATCGATTCGCAGGGTGTTGCCGCGGTACTCGATGGGTTCGCCGCGGGCATACCGGTAAGCACCGAACGGATCGACGGTATTGCCGAGCTGGGCAGCATCCAGGGAATAGCTGGTGTGCACATGCAGATCGCCAAACAGCGGCTGGCGCAGGGGCGTGGCATCCGCACACTCGGGTTCCGGCGCGGTTCTGGCCAGGGGTGAGGCGTGGTCACGACCGCCGCGCACATCGCAGCCGCCGATCAGGGCCAGCGTCGCGAGGCTGAGGAGCAGAGAACGGCAGTCAGGCATGTCGGGAACGGATTTCATCGGGGCTGGCAGGGCGGGGGGCTTATCATCGCGCAATGCCTTGCGATTGTCGTGCCGCCGGGACTCGGCCGCCGTGCGCTGGCCACCGCAAATGAAAAAGCCCCCGCAGTGGCGGGGGCTTGGCGAGGTGATCAGCGGCCGATTCTAGAAACGGCCGGTCACACCGAGCGTGATGCGGTCACCCACCGCGCCCGCGCCGGTATCCTGCGTGGTGTACGCGATATGCAGTCCCAGATCGGGAATCACGAACATGCTGGCGCGAAGCTCGATTTCCTCGTTTGAACCGGACCGATCCGTGTCGGCATAGCCCAGACCGAAGCTCAGGACGCGGCTGACATAAAGATCCCAGTCAATGGCGTAACTGACCGTGTCCGCCGGATCATCGGCCTGGGCGATGCGGGCTTCCACGTTATAGGCGCTTTCCCCCGACATCTGCTCAACCAGTTTGGCGTTGAGTGAAAGTTCCGAATCGCCCCCGTCATCATCGTCATAGCCGAGGCTGATGCGAACGCCGTCAGCCGGGAAAAAGCCCACTTCGATGGAGATTTCATCAGAGTCCGTGTTGCCGAATTCGGTTCTGGTCAGGCCGGCTGCCAGATAGTAATTCTGCATGTAGGCCTCGCCGCCGATGCCGATCTGGTCGATATCCGCATCATCAAACGTCGTGTAACGCAGGTTCACCTCGGATGAACGACGCAGAAACGCGGCCTCGGCCAGAGGCAGTCCGGAGGTGTCCACCGGCATGAAATGATAGGCGCCACCGATGCTCAGTGCCGAGTCATTCAGATCGTCGAAATCCGTATACAAACCGGTGGCCTCATATTGGTAGGCGGATGCCGAGGTGGCTACAACCAGACTGGTTACGGCCCCTGCACCCCATGCATAAACTGATTTTTTCATGGTCTGTTCCCCGTTCTTATTGATTCAGGATTCATCGGGCGCTCCACCCGATTGCCCCAGAATAGTGCAGGAAAAAAATTTACGCAAAAAGAGTAGCTTAGACGGCCATTTCCGTCGTTTGGAAACATTCCGGGAGGGACGGTGCAGAGCCGTCGGGCCTTGCGCCCCCGCGGTCGGAAGTCACCTGCAAGCCCGATGGGCTGGCGCAGCAATCGTGGGGACGGGGAGTGTTTCAGCCCCTGCGGCGGGGCTGTCGATTCAGCCAGAGGCGAACCAGTCCGCTCAGCACCGCCAACATGGCCATCGCGCAGACAATCAAAGGGCCGGAGGGCAGGTCGGTTGGCACCGACAGCAGCAGGCCGGCTACGTAGGCCATCGCGCCCAGGGCATAGCCCAGGGTCAGACCACGGGATGCGGATAAGCCGAAGCCGGCGATGGCCGGGATGATCAGGGTTGCGAACACCAGATACACGCCAACGAGCTGAACGGACGCGGTGATGGCCAGCGCAAACACCAGGTAGAACACGCCGGGATGATGGCGGGCCCAAAGGCCCCAGATGGCCAGCACGGTGGCGTACAAGAGGGCGACGGGTATCAGGTCGGTGTAGGTGACCCACAGGATTTGCCCGGCCAGCAAGGCCTGCATGGACTCGGCGCCATGCGGGTTATGGGCCAGGATCAGCAGGCCGATGCAGGCGGACAGGACATACAAGGAGCCGATCAGGGCTTCCTGCAGTTGGCCAAAAAACCGGTCGGTCCAGGTCAGCAGCAGGGCGCCGGACAGCGCGGCGGCGCCGGCTGACAGCTGGATGGCCCAGCCGTGCTCGGCCCAGTGCAGGCTCTGGGCAATGATGACCCCCAGTGCCGCTACCTGGGCTATGGCCAGATCGACGAAAATGACGCCACGCTCCAGCACCCGGCGGCCCAGAACCACATGGGTGGAGACCACCAGCAGTCCGGCGATCAACGGGGCGCCGATAATGGACAGATCGATCACAGGGCATCCAGCAACAGGCGAAGCGTCACCTCGTAAAGCCCGCTCAGATCCTCGGCGCCCTCGGCGCCACCGACGGTAAACGGCAGCGCGACGGCAGGAATCCCCGTCCTGGCGGCAATCCACCTGGCCGGACGATCCGACTGGTAAGCGGCGTACAGCACCATTTTGGCGGGCTGGTGTTGCAGCGTCTCGACGATCTTCAGGAGCTGGCCGGTACTGGGCGGGACGCCCGGCTTGGCTTCCAGCACGGCCAGCTGTTCCAGGCCCAGCCAAGCGTAGAGGTAGGCCCAGCTGTCGTGGGCGCTGATCACGCGCTGGCCGCGCAGCGGGGCGGCGCGTTCTTCCCAGCTGGCGATCTTGCGTGTCCAGGCGCTCGCGAATGCGGCATGCCGCGCCTGGTAGTTTTTCGCCCGGGCGGGGTCGATCTGCATCAGGCGTTGGCCAAGCCCTGCGGCGACGGGCAACAGCTGGCGGGGGTCGGTCTGGATATGCGGATTGCCCCAAGGGTGAACATCCCCCATCGAGCGGTCCACCTGCTCGGGGACGCCGAGCATTTCGACCTCGCCAGCGGCTTCGAAGTAACCGGGCTGCCCTGGGCGCAGTCTGGGATTATTGCCTTTCTGAGCCAGTGCCGGAAGCCAGCCGGACTCCAGGTCCGCACCGGTGCAGACCAGCAGATCCGCCTTGCGATAGCGTGCGATCAGGCTGGGTCTTGCCTCAATGCGATGCGGGTCCTGATAGGCATTGGTGGCGGTGTACACCTCGACATCGGGTCCGCCGATTTCCCGGGCCAGGGCGCCCCATTCGGGTTCGCAGGCAAAAATGGCGACGGTAGCTTGCGCCGACATCGAACCCAGGCTCAATACGGCGGCCAGCAGCAGACGATTCATCACCGTTTCAGAATACATGCGCCGGGTGTGAGCCGAGGCTGAAGATGTATTGCAGGAAAATCTGTTCATCGGTGGTTTCATCCGGCCGCGAGCGGTCGTGGTTGTACTGCAGGCGGAAGCGACTGAATTCGCTGCGCGAATAATCCACCATGAAGGACAGCCGCGATGGTCGGTCGTCGTTCGGGTTGGCCAACGCTGTCAGGGCAGGAGTGGCGGGCAGGGCCACGGTGTTGTCGGTTGTCAGCCAGCCGTACCGGACACCGGCGCGCCAGCCGCGCCTGAATCCATAGACGGCCTGCACATAGGCACCGGTCTGTTCGCCGGCATAGCCGCTGGTCTGGCCATCGTCGCTCAGCATGCCGTCCTCGGACCGGCGAAAAAATTCCGCCTGGAACTTGAAACTGCGCTCGGTGGCGTTGCCATGCGGTGACCATTTGTACACCAGGTCGAGTATCAGCGTGTCGGAGGTGCCGGTAAATGCCGGGCCTGGATCCTCGTCCTCGCCGCTTTGACGTTCTGCGGCATCGCTGCCGAGCCAGCTTACGCCGGCCCGCCAGGATCCACCCGTACCCAGATCGCCGCCCAGATGGGCAAAGGCGCTGGTCGACTCGAAGCCATCGAGGTTCTCGCCGCCGCCTGGAAAGGCGGCGCCGCGCAGCGCCTCGAAGCCAATCTCGATCAGCAGATCGGCCGGCGCCACCCAGCGCAGCTGGGCGCCGTCATCGGCATAGGTGGTGGCCAGAAACGCCCGGTAAGCGAGAGGCGCATCGATGAAATCCCAGGCGTGGCTGTGCTGGCGATTGTGATAGCCGATGTCGGAGAAGAACCGGCCCAGCTTGAATTGCAGGCCATGAGGCAGAGCCAGCGTGTTGACATACAGCTCTTCCACGGCGGTCCTGGTTTCACCGTCCTCGTTCTCGAATGCGATGGTGGTCCAGCCATGCCAGGCATCATCGATATTCGCCTCGATGGCGAGTTCCGCCTCACCGATCGCGGGTCCCCGGGGCTTCAACTCCGTTTCCGGGCCGAGCAGGAAACCGGGAATGTCAGCTTCGGCCGAACTGGAGTAATCCGCGTACTGCCCCTGCACCAGCAGGCTGAGTTGTGGGTTGAAGGTGTTTTTTGCAATGGCGGCCTGTGCGCCTGCCGTTGAGAGCATCAACGCCAGGCAGGCGACCGTGGATGTTCGATATGGCATCGACTTCCTCCGAAACGCAATGAATTATCGCCAGCGAAAAAACTGGCGCTTACATCGGTAGTTGCGTATCTAGGCCGGCGGGCCGCGAATGCCTCGGGCGGTGTCGCGCCAGCCCGCAGGTGCCGCAGGGGACGCCGCCATCGCGGATTCTGCGCGGTGCTGCTGCGAAACCACCCCCAGGGTCGCGGCAGGGATTGCGCCAGTACCGGAATGCGCACACGCATGGCAAGGCACATCGGCGCTGCCTGCGCTGGCCAGATGCTCGCTGCTGTGGGTGAGCAGCACGGTCTGACCCAGCAGAAACCAGGCGGTCGTGAGCAGGGTGATGAGTTTCAGGTTCCGCATAACCGCGCACTTGATAGCAGGTGAATCAAGGCGGGTCAACAGCGCCGTGAGCCCAGCACTCGCTCAGGGGCAGGCGCTACGTCCAGGGAACCGGGCTGCGGAAACCCGACCCGACTTATCAAGCAGAGGGAAGGGGCTATAGTCGTGAGTCTGCAATCCTCTACACTGGCCCGGTGTCCGCATGGGTAGTCCGGTTTTCATGAATCCGCCGATCTATTGCCGTTCTGTCAGCAACAAGCTCTGGATTGGGCCGGGGTGCGCGGGTGGCGGGTCGGTTCCATCTGAGCCGCGGCGTACGCGCATCGCGCGCCGGGTCGGGGCGGCGCTGGCCATGCTGCTGTGCTGTGGCCACGCTGTCGCGGCCGAGCCGGTGCCGGTCAGCGATCTGATCGAAGAACTGGGTCTGTACGCCGAACGCCTGGAGGATCCCGGTGGCGAACTGAGCCTGGACGAGGTCAGGAGCCCGCAGCGCGTCTGGACCGCCCACACAGCGAAGACCTTGAGTGCCGGATTCAATACCTCGGCGTGGTGGCTGCGGGTGGCCGTGCGCAACGACAGTGCCCGGCCGCTGAGCTATTTTCTGGATACCGGCAGCTCGGTGGCGGATTATGTCGACGTCTACCTGCTGCGCGGCGATGAGCCCGCCACCAGCGTCCGCTCGGGAGACCGGCGGATTTTTTCCAGCCGGCCGCTGAACACCCGGACCGTGGTGGTGCCGGTGCATCTGGCGCCAGGGGAAAGCGTCTGGATTTATACCCGCCTGGGGAACTGGGATGGGCTGCATGAAATTATCAGCCTGAGTCTGGTCAGCGAGCAGGCCTTCGCCGGCCGGCTTCAGGTCGAGGCGCTGGCGCTGGGGATTTACTACGGCACCCTGGTCGCGATCCTGCTGTACAACCTGTTCCTGTTTCTGTTTATCCGCGACCGGGTGTTTGGCTTGTATGTGTTTTACGTGGCCGCGTTCCTGAGCTGGAGCTTCATACTGCGTGGCTACGCCCTGCAGTATCTGTGGCCGGACTCGCCGCACTTCAATAACCAGGCGCTGCCACTGGCCGCCGGGCTGTGCTATCTGAGCTTCGGTCTGTTCGCGCTGGATTATCTGGACATCCGGAAAAAGGCGCCGGCCTGGCTGTATCGGGCCTACTGGATCGGGATCGTGCTCAATGTGCTGACCCCGTTGCCGGCCTTTTTCGGGCACTACGCCGCAACTTTCGCCAGCACCGTGCCGAGCGGAATCCTGATGGTCTTGATCGCGGTGGTTTCCGGCGTGCTGATGATCGGCCGCGGTTCGCGGCCGGCCAAGTATTTCCTGCTGGCTTTCAGCTTCCTGGCCTTCGGGGTGGTGCTGTACTACATGCAATTGACCGGACTGATCCGAACCGGCCTGCTGCCCGAGTACGGCATCCAGATCGGTTCGGCGCTGGAGGTGCTGTTGCTGGCCTTCGGTCTGGCCGACCAGATGAACACCCTGAAATCCGACAAGCTCAAGGCGGAGCAGCAGGCGCGCAAGGCGCAGGCCGACCTGACCACCCAGCTTGCGGTGGAAGTGAAACAACGCACCGCGGAACTGGAGCGCGCCAATCGGCGCCTCAACGAACTGGCCACCGTCGACGAGCTGACCGGTGCCCTCAACCGGCGCCGCTTCAACCAGCTCTTCGAGACCGAATTCATCGGGCGCCAGGCCGAGTTTGCCCTGTGCATGATCGACCTTGATGGTTTCAAGCATTACAACGATGCCTGCGGGCATCAGGCCGGCGACCGGGTGCTGCAAACCATCAGTTCCTGTTTGAGCGCGCAGCTGGGTGAAGACCGGGGCACGCTGTTTCGTCTGGGCGGGGAGGAGTTCGCGGTCCTGTTTGGCCCATCGCTGAGGCTGGATGAAATACCCGCCATAGTCGAAAGCATGCGCGCGGCCGTGGAAGCGCTGGCCATCGAGCATCCGCGCAATTCCAGCGGCGTGGTCACGGCCAGCTTCGGTCTGCTGATGCTCGGCGCTAGCGCGCCGCCCCACAGCAGTCGCGAGATCTACGCGCGGACCGATGAACTGCTGTATCAAGCCAAGGCCGCAGGCCGCAACTGCGTGGTGCAGTTGCGGCTCTGAAGACCCAGCGCGACGCCGGAGTGCGGCTCAGGCGGAAGCTGCCTGATGCGGTATGTTCGAACCCGTGCGGTCCTTGAGGACCATGCTGATGTTGTCATGCAGCTTGGCCGCGATCCGGGGAAAA
>JBFJVB010000089.1:0-13941 GCA_041624435.1 Oceanococcus sp.
CAACATAGCCGATCCAGGCCCAGCGATACAGGTCGGTAAGGGCATTGCCGAGCGCCACGCCCAAGGCAATGCACAAGGCCAGTCGAAAATAACGTATCTGCATCCCTTCCACCCGGTTTGTCTCCTGTTTGCACGTCGCGGACGCCCACCCGGGCTGCGCATGCGGCCCTCTCGTCCGCCTGCTGCTCTGACCGCTGCGGCGCCCCGTCTCTGCGGATTCTATCGACCACCGCGGCACGACTGCCACCCTGGCTATTGGAACACGGCTACCACATTTGCTCCGGTGCATGGTGTGAACTGCCACCAGTCTGGCATTCGTGATATTAATAATCTCGAAACGATCACTGTGCGCCACAGGGGGCCACCAGCATGTCGCTGAAACAAATCATCTATGCCAGTGCTTTATCCAAAGACGAAGACGATTCGTGTCTGCCCAGGATTCTGGCCACGGCTGTTGCGAACAACGCGCGACAGGGCGTCAGCGGGATGCTGCTGTATATCAACCGCAGCTTCCTGCAAGTACTGGAGGGCGATGAAGCCATCCTGGACCCGCTCTACGAAAAGATTCGCCAGGATCCCCGCCACACCCGACCGATGACGCTGCAAATCGCCCCGATCGAGACCCGGCAATTTCCGGACTGGTCCATGGGTCTGGCTCATGTATCAGCAGATGAGCTTGACCGGATTGGCAGAAAGAATGATTTCTTCAAACAGGGGCATTGCCTCACCGAACTGGATGAAAGCCTCGCTAGAAAGATCCTCGGGGAGTTCCGCTCCGGGCTATGGCGAACCCATGTGACCTGAGCACGCCGATGGTTCAGCAACACAAACAAGCCTGGCATCAAGGGGGTGACCCGTTGCAACCGGCCGCCGCTGTTCGGCCTCGCTGCTTGAGCATGCACCCGAACGTGCAAGACTACTTTTGCAACCTGCCCGAAGCACGGCAGGCCCAGCTGCGGGAGCTGCACGAGCTGATTCTGAGCCGGTTCCCCTCCGCCAAGGTGGATTTGGGCTACAAGATGCCGACCTATCGATATGCCGACGGCTGGGTTGCGCTGGGCAACCAACAGCGCTACATCTCGCTTTACACCTGCGGCGCACATCATCTTGCCGAATTCAAACGCCGGCACCCCGAAATCAAAACCGGCAAGGGCTGTATCAATTTCAAGCCCGGCGTGGCCATGCCTGTAGCGGATATCGCCAGGGTGGTTGAACACGCCATGCTCCAGCCCAAGTCGGCCCAGACCTGAGCTCCCCGGCGGACCGGGCCCCACAACGCCCGGGCGAAAACTAGGCCACGGACAGGACCTGCCCGCCCGTTGGATTCGGATCCGGAATCTGCTCGATCACAACCCGATTTCGGCCCGAATGTTTCGCCGCGTACAAAGCCTGATCGGCGCGGGCGATGATATCGAGCAGGGATTCCGATCCCGTTGGCCGCAATACCACCACGCCGACACTGACGGTCATGCGCTGATGCAGTGCCGCCTCATGAGGAATGTTCAAGCTTTCGACATTCTTTCTCACCCGCTCCGCCATGGCGTCCAGTGCGGCGGGATCGATGTCGTACCAGATGCCGACGAATTCCTCGCCCGCATAACGCGCAAACAGATCCATCGGTCGGCGGAATTCGCCGCGCACCGATTGACCCACCTCGCGCAACACATTGTCTCCGGCAAGATGGCCGTAATTATCGTTGTAGGCCTTGAACTCATCGAAATCGAGCATCAGGATCGCGATGTGACGCTGATCACGCGCGGCCTGCGCCAGAGCGCGCTGGAAGTGCTCCAGGAATGCGGTGCGGTTATGCAGCCCCGTCATCCCGTCACGACCGATCATTTCGCGGAGCAGATGGCGGGTCAGATAGTTTTCCCGGGCGATACATTCCACCTGGAATGTGGACGCCGCACCCAGCAGATTCAGCAGCACGATGAACAGCAGCTCATAGCCCCAGGCCTGGCCTGCCAGTCCACCAAACCATCCACCGACCAGATAGATCAGGAAAATGCAGCTGGCTGCAGAAAAGGCCTGGCGGAACACCAGACCGCTGAAGACGTAGGCGTGCACGGTAATGAAAATCAGGCCTTCATAATGCCGGTCCACCCCGAAATGTTCAGCCACCACCTCAATGGACGTGATTCCCACGGCGAACAGCACATAGGTGCAAAACACTATGATGTGCTGGTAGCGATTCCATGTCGTGTAGCTGACCACAACGGTCAGCATCAGAGCAGAGATCATCGCGGCGCGAAGCCAGAAACTCAGATCCGCGGCCGTGCCACTTTCGGTGACCACCCTTACCAACAGGAATAACAGATAAAGCCCGCTGGCCACCAGAAACCCGGTTCGCTGCCGGCGCAGATTCTGTTCGGCGTACTCCGCACGAAAATCGGCTTCCAGAGCCGCCTCGAAGCGCAGGCTCCGCACGCCACGCTGCAGTTGCTGTGCATGGGGCGAATCGGAGACCACCACCCCTTCTACACTGTGCATACCATCTCCCGTTGACATTGCACCTTGGGCCGATAGGCCTGGCTTCCTTCAAAGCCAGTCGTGCCTGAGCTGGCCCAGGTCACATGATTACATCCGGTTGCAAACAAGCATAACCTTTATGCCTTGCTATCCCTATACGGATAAGAGCTCGGAATTCGGACATGCCGATCATAGCGGACCTCGGCCGCTGAACTTGAACGCGAAATTGCCAGAATGCTTTCGCCCGTCGCGTTGGCGCAGGCCTTAAGTGCAGACTTTCACGCCCTTCCAGAAGGCAATCCGGCCTTGAATATGCTGCGCGCGGGGTTTGGGCTGCGGGTAGTACCAGGCCGCGTTGGCGTTGAGCTGAGCGTTGACGCACAGCGAATAATAATGCGCCTGACCTTTCCAGAAACACCGCGTGGTATGGGACGAGGGCTGAAAATAGGCCTTGACGATGGCTTCGGGTGGAAAATAGTGATTCCCCTCCACGACGATGGTATCGGCGGATTCGGCGATCAGGGTGTCGTTCCAGATGGCTTTCATGCGTACCTCGCTCCTGGCCTTCATGGCGCAGGGTCTCTCCCGGCGGACCGGCCCTGAATATACGCCCCGGGCACGGACCTGGCCATCGCCCGGCATGCGACGGCATTCCGTTCATCGGCGCCAAGCCTCAAGGCCCGCGCTACCGAACTGCGCTGCCTGACAAGCCGGGCCGCTGAGCTAAGGTCTGGCTCTGCGGCGTTTCGCCGGCGTCACCTTGAACTGGCGCACCCGGATCTTGCGGCCCTTGATCTTGCTCTCCCCCAGACTGCGAAACGCCTGATCCGCCACGGCGGTGTGTATCGCCACGTAGGCGCGGGTGGCAAACAGATCGATTTTGCCGATCTGCGCCGCAGCCAGTCCCGCGCTCCCGGTCAGGGCGCCCAGGATGTCGCCAGGACGCAATTTGTCCTTGCGGCCGGCATCGATAATCAGGGTCTGCATCGCCGCCGCCGGCAGCGGCCGTGACGAAGCCGAACCGGGCAAACGGCGCCAGTCGATCGCGCCCCCCAGCGCCGCCTCGATTCGATCCAAGCGGCTCATTTCCCGACCGGACACCAGGTTCAGAACCCGGCCGGTTTCACCGGCGCGGCCGGTCCGGCCGATGCGATGGACATGAACATCGGCATCGCCGGGAGGCTCGTAGGAAATGACCATCGGCAGCGCCTTGATATCCAGACCCCGCGCCGCCACGTCGGTAGCCACCAGCACCCGGGCACTGCCGTTGGCAAACTGCACCAGGGTTTCTTCGCGTTCGCGCTGATCCAGATCGCCGTGCAGTGCCAGGGCCGCCGCGCCGTGCTCGCGCAGGGCCTGGGTCAGATCGCGGACATCAATCTTGGTATTGCAGAAGATCAGGCAGCTTTCAGGCTGATGCTGGCGCAGCAGGTCCAGGACCGCGGCGGGCTTGTCGCCCGGCTCCACCCGGAAAAAATCCTGGGCAATCACCCCGGCATCGTGTGCACCGTCCACCGTGACCTCCACCGGCTCACGCTGAAAGCGTTCACTCAAGGCGGCGATTTCCGGCGGATAGGTCGCCGAGAACAGGCCGGTCTGACGCTGCGAGGGGGTCTGCCTGAGGATCTTCTCCACCGCCTCTAAAAACCCCATGTCCAGCATCCGGTCGGCTTCATCCAGGATGACCGATTGCACGCCCTCCAGAGGCAGGACCTGACGTGCCAGCAAATCCTGAATCCGCCCTGGCGTGCCGACGACGATATGCGGCAGATGCGTCAGCGACGCCAGCTGGGGGCGGATCGAGATCCCGCCACACAGGCTGAGCACCTTCACATTCGGCGTAAACCGGGCGAGCGCGCGGATTTCCTTGCTGACCTGATCGGCCAGTTCGCGGGTCGGGCACAGCACCAGGCTTTGCAGACTGACCACCTCACTGTCCAGGTGGGCGAGCAGCGCCAGGGCGAAAGCTGCGGTCTTGCCACTGCCGGTCTTGGCCCGGGCCAGGACATCGCGCCCCGCCAGCAACTGCGGCAATGCGCCGGCCTGGATCGGCGTCATGGACTGATAGCCCAGGGCCTCGACGGCTTGCAGCAGGCCGGGCGGTAAACTCAGTTCGGAAAATTTGCTCATCGCCCATTATCGACTATTGGCCGACCGGGCAGGCGTTTTAGCGCGCGGCGCTGAACCTCGCGGCACGGCGAGCGCGCCCCTGCGGCGCCTTTAGCTGCCGGTAAACCGGGCCGGGCGTTTCTGCACGAACGCCGAAATGCCTTCCAGCGCGTCGGCGCTATACCCCACCTCGGTCTGGCTGCTCGCCTCCAGGGCCAGCTGCGTATCCAGATCATTTTCCCAGCTGCGATCCATCAGCTGTTTGATCGCCGCCAGCGCACGGGTCGGCTGACGCGCCATGCTTGCGGCCAGATCCGCCGCCACGGCGGGCAGCGCGTCGGCCTCGCACACCTCGGACAACAGCCCCCATTGCTGGGCCTGCTCGGCCTCCAGGGCCTCGCCACTCATCAGCCAGCGGGTCGCCCGGGCGCGGCCGATCAGGCGGGGAATCGACCAGCTGCCCCCGGCATCGGGTACCAGGCCGATATTGATGAACGACTGGATCAGCCGGGCGCCACGCGCGGCGATGACCACATCGCAGACCAGGGCGATGTTCAGACCCGCCCCCGCGGCCGTGCCATTGATCGCCGCAATCACCGGCTTGGGCATCTGCCGAATCGCCCGCAACACCGGGTGATAACTGGCTTCCAGGGCGGCGCCCATGTCCAGCCGCTCACCCGGCCTGGGCGCAAACGCGGTGTCGACGAGGTCGGCGCCGGCGCAAAACCCCCGCCCGGCGCCGGTCAGCAGCACGCAGCGGCATTGTGGATCACGGCCCGCCGCCTCAAGCGCTTCAAGCAATTCACCCAGCAGCTGCTGCGACAAGGCATTGAGTTTGGCGGGGCGATTCAGAGTGATGGTGGTGACGGCCGCTTGGGATTCGACCAATACGGTGGCGTAGCGCATAAACAATCCGGTTGTTTCAATGAGACAGACATGAAGTTACCGTACGGTATCATGCACTTGGGGGCGGCAGGCAAGCGCCGCTGGCCGCATCGGAATCTGGACCCTGGCGCGGCCTAGGTCCGGTCGTCCCAGGCTTCGATCAACGCGGCCTGCTCCGGGCGCCAGACCGGCTGCTTGCGCATCACCCGAGCGAACAGCGGCGAATCGAGCAAGCCGATCAGCCAGGCGTGCAATGCGGGCCAGGGCTGGGCATCGAACCACCCCGCATCCACGCCCCGGAACTGGCGCACGAACGGAAATATCGCGATGTCGGCCAGACTCGGCCCCGCGCTCAACAGCCCCCCGCCCTGCCGCGCCAGCCGCGCATCCAGGCCTTGCAACTGGGCCGCGCCCTGCGTCCGCCAGTACACCTGAGACTGCTGAGGAAAACGCGGATGGTATTTGTAGCGGTCCAGATCCGCCTTGAAGGACCCGTCGTTCCGCGCAATCAGCTCCCGGGCGAGCGCAGGATCGGGGCCCAGCCAGTCTTGCGAATCCTGCTGGCCGAGCGCCCAGTGCATGATGTCCAGGCTTTCGTCCAGGACCCGGCCATCGGCCAGGTGCAGCACCGGCTCGGTGGCCTTGGCCGACACCGCCAGCATCTGCGCCGGCTTGTCGCGCAGCAGCACCTCCCGCAGCTCGACCGCAATCCCGGCCTGCGCCAGAGCCAGCCGCGCCCGGATCGCGTAGGGACAGCGCCGGAAGCTGTACAGCACCGGCACCGCGCCGGGGTTCGGGGTCTGGCTCACCGGCCCAGGCTCACAGCTGCGCGAGCCACTGCGCCACGGCCTGACCGATTTCCACCGGCGAATCCTCCTGGATGAAATGCAGGCCCTTGACCGTGACCTCCTGCTGATTCGGCCAGGCGCGACATAACTCGCGCTGGCGGCCAAGCAGAATAGAGCCCGGATCGGCATTGATGAACAGCTTGGGGATCGGGCTGTGAGCCATGAAATCGGCGTACTGATTCACCAGCTTCACGATATCTGCCGGCTCACCCTCGATGGGAATCTGCCGTGGCCAGTTCAATGTCGGGCGGCGCGCATCGGGGGTGGAAAACGGCGCACGATACGCCTGCATCTCCGCCTCGCTCAGGGTCCTGAGGATCGAATTGGGGAGGATTTTTTCCACAAAGATATTGCGCTGCAAGGCCAGCTCCTCGCCCTTGTCGGAGCGCAGCCCCTGGAACACGCCGACCGCATTCGGCGGCCAGTCGGCCCAGGACAGCGGCGCCACAATGGCTTCCATATAGGCCACCGCCCTGACCGCCTGCGGGTGGCGCATGGCCCAGAGGAAACCCAGGGCACTGCCCCAGTCGTGCAGCACCAGCGTCACATCCTTCTGCACCCCCAGCGCGCTGAGCAGGCCATCGACATACCGATAGGCCACCTCCAGAGAATAACGCTGCGGGCCATCGCTGGCCGGGAGCTTGTCCGAATCCCCGTGACCGATCAGATCCGGCACCAGGACCCGACCCGAAGCGCTCAGCTCGGGAATCACATTACGCCACAGGAACGCCGAGGTGGGATTGCCATGCAACAGCACGATCGGCGCCCCCGCGCCGGTCTCGACATAGGCGATCCGGCGTCCCTCTACCGTGACGAATTGCTTCTCATAGGGCAGCTTTTCCAGGCGCATGCGCAGTCTCCTTCCGGGTGCAGGCCTCGAGCGGTCACGCCCGGCCCCCTCCCGCCTTGGGGCATTGTTAACGATCGGTAACCAACGGTAACATGAGCTCATGGAGGCCCCCAAGAAGAACAAGGAACACACCAAGCGCCGCATCCTGCGCACCGTGGAGCGGCTGCTGGTGGATGAGGGCTTCTCGGCCCTGGGGGTCAATCGCATCGCCAGCGAGGCCGGGGTGGCCAAAGTCCTGATCTACCGCTATTTCGGTGATCTGGAAGGACTGCTCGATCAGTTTGTCAAAAGCGCGGATTTCTGGCCGACCCGCGAAGAGATCATCGACCTGCCCCTGCCGGAATTTTTCGCCCTGGAGTTGCGTGAGCGGATCAAACGGGTCATGTTCAATTTCATCACCGCCCTGGGCCGCCGCCCGCAGACCATGGCCATCCTGGCCTGGGAGATGTCGGGCAACCCCAGCCTCACCCGGGTCATGGAGGATGCGCTGGGCCAGTTCGCCGACCAGATTTCCGAAACCCTGTCCCAGGATGAACGCACCGTGCACCCGCAACTCAAAGCCATGCTGTCGGTGGTCAGCGCCGGCATGATCCATCTGGGCCTGGCCTATCAGCATCACCAGCGCTTCTCCTCCTTGCGCCTGGAAAACACCGAAGACTGGAAACGTGTCATGAAAGCCCTGTCCACCCTGCTCGACCACCTGCCGCTGCACGCCGCATGAAGCACGCTCTCGTCATCCGCGCCGGCACCACCGCCCGCCGCGCCATCGCAGCCGATGGTTTGCGCCCGGAACAGATCCGCATCATGGCCGGGGCCGCCGGCGGACCCAAATGGCTGGCGCTGGCCGGCATCGACCGCTACCTGTTCGGCGACTGGTTCGCCGGCCGCAAGCAGCCCCTGTATACCGTCGGCTCATCCATCGCCAGCTGGCGCTTTACCGCGGCCGCCCAGACCGACCCGGTCGCGGCCATCGATCGCTTCGAACACGTCTATCTGCGCCAGCAATACACCGCCAAACCCGATCGGGCCGAAATCAGCCGGGTGTGCCGCGACCTCCTGAACGAGCTGCTGCCGGATTCGCACATCGAGCAGCTGCTGAATCATGCCTACCTGCGACCGCACATCATCGCCGCCCGTTGCATCGGTCGCGCCGCCCATGAAACCCCGCGCCAGTTGCAGACCGGGCTGGCCCAGATCGCGATCAGCAATATGCGCTCCCGGGCGCATCTGTCGGCGCACGTGGAGCGCGCGGTGTTTCATCATCCCGCCGGCAAGGCGCCCTTCCTGCCGTTTCGCGACAGCTTCCGAACCCACGAGATCCCGCTGAGCGCGGCCAACCTCAAACCGGCCCTGCGCGCCAGCGCCTCCATTCCACTGATGATGGAGGGTGAGGCGGATATTCCCGGCGCGCCCCCCGGTATGTATCGCGACGGCGGCCTGATCGACTATCACATGGATCTGGACTTCGGTCTGGATGAAGGCCTGGTGCTGTTCCCGCATTTCAGCACCCGCATCGTGCCCGGCTGGCTGGACAAGTTCCTGCCCTGGCGCAAACCCCACGCCCACCATCTCGATCGGGTGATCCTGATCGCCCCATCGGCGGAGATGCTCGCCCGTCTGCCCAATGGCAAGATTCCCGACCGCAAGGACTTCAGCCGCTACAAAGGCGACCTGGCCCGCCTGCTCGCCGACTGGGCCGTGGCGACTAGGGAATGCCGCCGCATGGCCGACGAACTGGCCGAACTGCTCAGTCGTGGGACGCTGCTCGAACGGCTGGAAGCCTTTCCGGATGATTCGCTGCGCGCCTGAGAGGCGTCGCGGCCAAGCCACCATCCAGCTTTCAAGCCGAGCAGCCGCTCAGCAGGGCGTAAAGCGCCAGCACCAGACCCAGCCGGGACGCCCAGACCAGCAACACCATCACCCCACTGCGTTCGCTCTGCAAGATAGCCCGAATCGGCATGGCCCAGCTCCTTCTGCTGCCCGGATAGAGACCTTAGTTTTATACCGCCAGCGGCCCCGGCGTGTCTGTCCAGGATTGGACAAGGCGCCCAAAACAACGCCCCGCCCCAACCGGCAGACCCGTAGGAGCGAGCACCCGCTCGCGAACGGGCATCAAACCAGGCCCCAAGGATGATTCGCGGCTGACACCGCGCCTACAAACAGAAAAAATCAGCGCCAATCGGCAGACCCGTAGGAGCGAGCGCCAGCTCGCGAACGGGCGTCAAACCCGGCCTCTACGCCGAATCGCGGCTGACACCGCTCCTACACCGGGGCATCAAACCCGGCGCCCTATGCCGAATCGCGGCTGACACCGCGCCTACACAGGGGCGTCAAACCCGGCGCCCTACGCCGATTCGCGGCTGACACCGCTCCTACACCGGGGCATCAAACCCGGCCCCCTAGGCCGATTCGCGGCTGACACCGCGCCTACACCGGGGCGCCAAACCCGCCCCCACGCTGATTCGCGGCTGACACCGCGCCTACAAACAGAAAAAATCAGCGCCAATCGGCAGACCTGTAGGAGCGAGCGCCAGCTCGCGAATGGGCGCCAAACCCGGTCCCCGACGCCGAATCGCGGCTGATACCGCTCCTACACCGGCGCGTCGAACCCGGCCCCTACGCTGATTCGCGGCGGACACCGGGCCATCACACCACCAGGCGCCCGCAGGAAAATCAGCGCCGATATCCCAGCACGGCGGCGACGCTGGTGATCCGGTCATTGAAATCCAGCTGCTGCGCCTCCAGGCCCAGGCGCCAGCGGGAGCCCAGACGATAACTGGCGAACAAGCCGAGCAGGGCGGAGCTTTGATCGCCGTCCAGTTCGACATCGCGACCATTGAGCTGAGTCTTGATCTTGGCATCCGTGGCCTGGAAAAAGCCCAGTTTGCCGCCGTAATGCCAGGGCCCGGTGTTCATCTGCCCGATCAGGGCCAGACTCAGGCCCAGGCCGGCCACGGGATGGGCCCGCGCCAGCGTGGGCAGCAATTGATCCGCCTGGCCGGGATCAACCGAGAAACTCGCGGTGTATTCACCCAGGTCCTGCACTGAGGCTTCCACCGCCCAGTGGGAACCCAGACGCCAGCCAGCGGTGATTGCCAGCGCCGTGCTGCGGATATCCAGGCTGTTGACCTGCACGCTGGTGGCGCTTTGCTGCAGTGCGGACTGCAACTGCGCCTGACTGATCGCGCTGTGACTGCTGCCGGCGCTCAGATTGAGATACCAGCGGGATTCGGCGGGGGCTGCCGCCGGAAGAGCGGCGACGGACAGCTCAGGCGCTGGCGCCGATTCCGGTTCTGGTTCCGCCCGTTCGACATCGCTGGCGGCCGATTCCAGCGCGGCAGGCGCTTCGGCTGAGGCTTCTGCGTCGTCGGCTGAATCCGCTGCCACCGCGACCGCCGGCTTTGGCTGCAAGCTGGCCGGCAGCACCGGCGTCAAGCTCTCCGGAGCGGTAGGATCCGGCACCACCAGGGGCGCAGCGGCCTGGTGCATCTCCAGATACTTGGCTTTGACATGCCCGACCTCACCCTCGCTGGTCTGGGCCCGCACATAGATGCCCAGGTGCTCCTGGATGCTGACCACCTCGCCAGGCGCCAGCACCGCGACGATCCGGCTCTGCGGGTCCAGGGTCTGGCGCAGATTCACCCGGATGGTCGAGGTGCCGCGTTGCGCCTCGGCGACCGGCAACTCTGCCTCCGGCCCCAGTTCCAGATACTTGAGTTTCACATAGCCCACGCTGCCTGCCGCGGTTTCGACCCGGGCGTGCGTGTCGCTGCGCTCGTGGATACTAACGACCTGCCCCGGCTGCAACACCGCGGTGATACGGCTTGTCGGCTCCGGGCTCTGACGGACATTCACCATCGCATTCGAGGTGCCTTCCAGAGCCTGGCTCGACCAGGGCAGGAGCACGCCCAGGCCCACGACCAGGCCACGCTGCAACCCCCGTCCAAAGCCGATGCGCCGGTGGCGCAGCCAGCCGACCAGGCCCAGCAGCAACAAGCCGCCCCCCAGACTGCCCGAACCGCTGGTGCTGGTCACCGTCAGACGCGGCAACTGCACCGGCTGCGCGGTGATCCGGGGCTGCGGGCTGGGCACCGGCGTGGCGGTGGGCGCCGGGCTGGCCGTGGGCACGGGAGTCGACACCGGCGCGAGCGGAATCGTCAAACCCGGCTGCCCGGGATCGCTGATCCGGCCATCGGCCAGGCCGTCACTGTCGCCGCGCAAACCGTCACACAGCGTGAGGCTGAAGATCAGCACTTCCCGGTTCTGGCCATTCATTACCCGCAGTTCGGTGCGTCTTTGCGCCCCCGTCTGCTGATCGAAAGCGAAGGGATAATAGGCACTGGGCCCGCCCGCGGTGGTCGGCCCGTACTTGTAATACTGATCATAGGCCGGCACGTCGCCGACCAGCCCGAGAATGATGTCCACCGTGGCGCAACCACCCGGTGGCAGACCCGTGATCTCAAAACTCAGGATGTCCTCGGCCAGTTCCACGCCGACCGGCAAGACGGCGCCGGCATCCACCACGTCGGTGCGCGGTTGAACCTTGACGCTGCGAATCTCCTGATTGGCCCCGCCCACCAGCGCCAGGGTCACCGAGGTCTCCTGCTCTGTCCCGGTGGCGTCCTTGCGCGTGGTCAGGAAGGTAGTGGCCACCGTGCTCTGGCTGCTGTCGGCAATGCCGTCGTTATTGCCATCGCCAACCCGATCCTCGGTGGCTGGGTCGACCCCGTCCTCATCGTCCGGAGGACTTACCGGAAGAGGAACGAGCGCCGGTGCCGGCGCCACGAGTGCAGGCGCTGGCGTTGGCGTTGGCGTTGGCGTTGGCGTTGGCGTTGGCGTTGGCGTTAGACCGGGTTTCACGGTCACGCTCACGGTAGCGGGCGCGGAATCAACCTTGCCGTCATTGGCCTTGAAGCCGAAGCTGTCCGACCCGGCATAGTTGCTGGCCGGCGTATAGGTGAAGCTGCCATCGGGGTTCACGGTGACCGTGCCATGGGCCGGGTCGCTGGCCTTGGCAAAACGCAGCGTATCGCCATCCACGTCGGTGGCGGCAAGCTGACCGCTCACCGCGGTGTCATGCTCGGTGGCAAGCCCCTGAGCTAGGGCCATCGGCACATCGTTCACCGGCTCAACTGTCACCTGGAAGCCGGTGCTCGCTGCATTGCCCAGCCGATCCAAGACGGTGAGGGTTGCGGCCGTTTTCCCGTGCTGATCCGGTTCTGGCGTGAGGATGAGGCTGAAACAGCTTCGCGTGCTCTTCTGCAGAACGGGGCCAATCTGATAACTGCTGTTGATCAAACCCAATTTCGCAAATTTAATCGTGAAGGTGTAATCAGCCACAAACTCGCTCTTCCTCACATTCCCGCCACCTGTGGGCGGGTTGGCTTGCACACAGATCTCGCTTGGAATCGAATCCTGGTCTTCGATCATGAACACATCAGGAATCGGCTCCAGCTTCAGCGGCGCTGGCACTACGGTGATCTTGGCCGGGAACACCGCGGATTCCTTGTTGCCGTCAGAGACCCGCACAGAGACCGTCAGCACACCGGAGAAATCCGCAGCCGGGAGGATCGTATTGTTGTCTCCAAGGCTGTAGTTGTCACCGGCTTGCAGCTTCAGGCTCAGCGGATCGTTTTCCGGATCAAAGGTCTCAAAATCAGTGAGCTTGAGTGCCAGACCCGTGCCTTCCGGGGTCGACAAGGCCTGCTGGCCGGTAATGCTTGGGGCGTCGTTGACCGGCTGCACCGTCACGGTGAAAGTTCGGCTGAAACTTGCCGTGGCACTTCCCGTGACAACCTCAGTTAAACCCTTTGCAGTCGGCTCCGGGCAATCCGGATGAGCCTGTGGCTGGGCAAACACCCCGCCTTTGAAAACGGCCGGTTTCACGCAGGTGAATTCTTCCGTCAGCGTCACGCTGATTGTGGCTGTGCCGCTGGCGTTGGCCTTGGGCGTAAACGTCCAGGTGGCGGTGGCGTTGGGGCTGGTGTAGCTGGTACTGGCCTTGGTAATCAGCCCGTCCGGATCGTTCCCGATACTCAGCTTGACGTCCAGGACCGAGATTTCATTGGCGGCGCCGCTGCTGATACCGCTCAGGTTCACGGTTTGCGGCCCTGAATCTTCGTCGAGGCTCAGATTCTTGATCTCATCCAGGGTCGGCAAGTCATTGACCGGCGTCACCAGGATCACGGCATTGGCTTCGCCGGAGAGCGCCTCACCGTCGCTGATTTTCACCGGCACGTTAAGCTGGCCGAAGAAATTCGTGGCCGGCGTCACCGTGCTGCCGTTTACCGTGTAATTCGTGCCGGGTTGTGGGAGCACGGTCAGGTCTTTGGCATCGCTATCCGGGTCGACGACGAAAAAACTGCCCTCCCCAAGGGTCAGCGGAGTGTCTTCCAGGGTACTCAGGTTTTCCTTCTGCGCCGGGATGCTCGGCGGATCATTGACCGGATTGATCTTGACCGTGAAGGTTTGGGTGACACTGTTGGTGCTAACGGCTTTCTTTTTGACTATGCCTGCATCAGTTACATTTAGATCCACCGCCCCGCAAGGCGGCGGATTGCATCCAATCAATCCGTCAACCGCAAGATCCGTTTCCGTCACCGTCACGCTGATCGTGGCTGTGCCGCTGGCGTTGGCTTTCGGCGTAAACGTCCAGGTCCCGGTTGCGTTGGGGCTGGTGTAGTCCGTACTTGGATTGGTAATCAACCCGCCCGGATCGTTCGCGATACTCACTACAACTGTCAGATCCGAGATTTCATTGGCGGCGCCGCTGCTGATACC